>NZ_LOYJ01000133.1:0-502 GCF_001526245.1 Burkholderia sp. MSMB1498 | reverse complement strand
CGACGGCGTGTTCGGGCGGCTCGGATCGTTCGACGAGGCGCGCTCGGGCACGGCGGCTCGCGAGCCGGTGCGGCTGGGGTGAATGGAATGGATCGAACAACGGGCAGGACGCGGCGCGACGATAAAGATCGGATATCGAACGAAATCGTTGCGAAGACGAATCGAATGGACTCGGCGTGGAGATGCTGCGGCGGTCGACAGGTCGACAGGAGGCAGTGACGGACGAGCAGAACACGCGCGGAGTCCGCGCAACCAAGCGGTAAGCGCCGATCACGGCGGGCGCGCGGCAAGCATACCGGATGATCGATCGTGGAAGCACCGGCAACGCGCGCCGACAATCGGGCGGCACCGGCTAGCGAAGCACCGCGCGCGCAGCCGCATCGCAACGATCAGTCAAGCATGAATCGAGCACGAACGAAGGACGTACGACGCGGATGAATCAGGCGGCAACGAGAACGACAGGAGGACGCGCGGCGCGCTGGTTCGCGGCGGCGGCGCTCGC
>NZ_LOYJ01000132.1:0-78187 GCF_001526245.1 Burkholderia sp. MSMB1498 | reverse complement strand
CGCGGCGCCGCTCGCGCGCGCCGCGCGCCGCGCGCAAGCCGCTCGCCGCGCGGCTGCGGCTGTCCAAGGGCGGCTGGGCGGGCCTCGCGATGGTGAGCGTCGCGCTGTTCGTCGCGGTGTTCGCGCCGTGGCTCGCGCCGCACTCGGTCGGCTCGATCGTGTCGGCCGACGTGTTCGCCGCGTTCAGCGCGAAGCTGCCGCTCGGCTCCGACTACCTCGGCCGCGACATGCTGAGCCGCATCATCTACGGCACGCGCCTGACGGTGCTGCTCGCGCTCGCGGCGGCGCTTCTCGCCGCGATCACCGGCACGTCGCTCGGCCTGCTCGCGACGGTCGCGGGCCGCGCGGTCGACGAAACGATGAGCCGCCTGCTCGACGCGATCACGTCGATCCCGTCGAAGATGTTCGCGCTGATGCTGGTCGCGGTGTTCGGCTCGTCGCTGCCGCTTTTGATCGTCACGGCCGCGATCAGCTACATGCCGGGCTCGTACCGGATCGCGCGCTCGCTCGCGCTCAACATCAGCACATACGAATACGTGCAGGTCGCGCGCGCGCGCGGCGAGAGCCCGGTCTACATCGCGTGCGTCGAGATGCTGCCGAACATGATCCACCCGATGCTCGCCGACACCGGCCTGCGCTTCACGTTCGTCGTGCTGCTCCTGAGCGGCCTGAGCTTTCTCGGCCTCGGCGTGCAGCCGCCGTACGCGGACCTCGGCTCGCTCGTGCGCGAGAACATCGCCGGGCTCGGCGACGGCTCGCCCGTCGTCATCATGCCGGCGCTCGCGATCGCGATCGTCACGGTCGGCGTGAACCTGCTGATCGACGGCCTGCCGCACCGCGGCCGCCGCAGCGACGCGGCGCTCGCCGCAGGAGAACACTGAATGAACGCGAATCGCGAAAACCTCGTCGAGGTGCGCGGGCTGCGCGTCGTCGGCGGCCGCCCGGGCGAGCCCGTCACGACGATCGTGCACGGCGTCGACTTCGACGTGCGGCGCGGCGAAGTGCTCGCGCTGATCGGCGAATCGGGCTCCGGCAAGACGACGATCGCGCTGTCGCTGATGGGCCACGCGCGCAGCGGCTGCCGGATCGCGGGCGGCGCGATCCGCGTCGGCGACGCCGACGTGCGCGCGCTGTCCGACCCGGCGCTCGCGTCGCTGCGCGGCCGCAAGGTCGCGTACATCGCGCAGAGCGCGGCCGCCGCGTTCAATCCGGTGCGCACGATCCTCGATCAGGTGATCGAGAGCGCGCTGATCCACAAGACGCTGACGCGGCGCGCGGCCGAGGCGAAGGCGGTCGAACTGTTCCGCGCGCTCGCGCTGCCCGAGCCGGAGAAGATCGGCGCGCGCTATCCGCACCAGGTGTCGGGCGGGCAGCTTCAGCGGCTGATGGCCGCGATGGCGCTCATCACCGATCCGGAGCTCGTGATCCTCGACGAGCCGACCACCGCGCTCGACGTGACCACGCAGATCGACGTGCTGCAGGCATTCAAGCGCGTGATCCGGCAGTGCGGGATGACGGCCGTGTACGTGTCGCACGATCTCGCAGTGGTCGCGCAGATGGCGGACCGGATCGTCGTGCTGAGCGACGGCCGCATCCGCGAGATCGGCGACACCGAGCAGATTCTGCACGCGCCGGCGCATCCGTACACGCAGAGCCTGATCGCCGCGGTCACGCCGAGCGATTTCGCGCGCGCGGCCTCGGGCGCGACGGCGCGGGCCGCCGCGCGGCCGCTCCTTGAAGTGCGGCGCGTGACGGCCGGCTACGGCCGCAAGGACGCGAAGGGCCGGCCCGCGAAGACGATTCTCGACGACGTCGAGCTGTCGATCGGCCGCGGACAAACCGTCGGCGTGATCGGCGAATCGGGCTCGGGCAAGACGACGCTCGCGAAGGTGATCGCGGGCCTCGTGCCGGCCGCGGGCGGCCAGCTGCTGCTCGACGGCGCGCCGCTGCCGGGCGATCTGGGCCGCCGCACGAAGGAGCAGTACCGGCGCATCCAGATCGTGTTCCAGAACGCGGATACCGCGCTCAATCCGGCGCACACGGTCGAGCGCACGCTCGCGCGGCCGCTCGCGTTCTATCACGGGATGAAGGGCGAGCGCGCGCGGCGGCGCGTCGCCGAGCTGCTCGAGCTCGTGCGGCTGCCGGCGTCGATCGCCGCGCGCCGCACGGTCGAGCTGTCCGGCGGACAGAAGCAGCGCGTGAACCTCGCGCGCGCGCTCGCGGCCGAGCCGGATCTGATCCTCTGCGACGAAGTGACGTCCGCGCTCGACACGGTGGTCGGCGCGGCGATCATGGAGCTGCTGCGCGACCTGCAACGCAAGCTCGGCGTGTCGTATCTGTTCATCACGCACGACATCGCGAAGGTGCGCGCGATCAGCGACGACATCGTCGTGCTGTACGCGGGCCGGCGCGTCGAGACGGGCAGCCGCGACGCGCTGTGCGCGCCGCCGTTCCATCCGTATTCGCATCTGCTCGTGTCGTCCGCGCCCGAGCTGCGCGCGGGCTGGCTCGACGACGCGACCGAGCGCTGCCGCCGCCCGCTCGCGCCGATCGGCCCGCCGGCCGACAACCCCGAGCTGTGCGCGTTCCTGCCGCGCTGCGCGGCGCGCATCGACGGCGTGTGCAACCGGGCGACGCCGTCGATGCGCACGCTCGACAACGGCGCGCAGGTGCTCTGCCATCGCAGCGAGGCCGACCTGATCCAGTTCCAGGCGCTGCCCGCGGCGGCGGCGCTCGCGGGCGCGGAGCGCGCGTGAAGCGGGCGGCGCAAGCGGCGCGGCGCTCGCCGGCGCGCGGCCGCGCGTCCCGAAGCGCGGCTTCGGATGGTCTTTCCGGTCGTTCGGCGGGCCGCGTCCGCCGGGCATCAATGAACGAGGAATCTTCGTGGGAATCCGAATCGGGGTGGACATCGGCGGCTCATTCGCCGATTTCGCGGTGCTCGACGACGCGACGGGCGAATTGAAGACGCTGAAGGTGTTTTCGCGGCCGGACAGCCCCGGCAGCGAAGTGCTGCGCGGAATGGAGGCGCTCGGCGAGCGCTACGGGATCGCGCCGCGCGACGTCGCGTACTTCACGCACGGCACGACGGTCGGCGTGAACGCGGTCGTGCAGCGCAAGGGCCTGCGGCTCGGGCTCGTGACGACGCGCCATTTCGAGGACGTGCTCGACCTCGCGCGGCTGAAGGGCCCCGACATGTACAACCTGCTGTCGAAGCGCCCCGCGCCGCTCGTGCCGCGCGAGCGCGTGTTCGGCGTGATCGAGCGGCTCGCGGCCGACGGCGGCGTCGAGACGCCCGTCGACGAGGCGAGCGTGCTCGACGCGATCGCGCGGCTGCGGCGCGCGAAGTGCGAAGGCGTGGTGATCGCGCTGCTCCATGCGTATCGCAATCCGGCGCACGAGCACGCGGTGAAGGCGATCGTCGAGCGCGAGATGCCGGGCTTCTTCGTGTCGTGCTCGTCGGACGTGTGGCCGATCATCCGCGAATACGAGCGCACGTCGACCGCCGTGATCGGCGGCTACGTGCAGCCGAAGGTGTCGCATTATCTCGGCTCGCTGCAGCGCGCGCTCGCGCAGACGGGCGTGGCGTGCGACATGAAGGTCACGAAATCCAACGGCGGCGTGATGAGCGCCGAAGCGGGCAAGACCAACTGCGTGCAGATGATCCTGTCCGGCACCGCGTCCGGCGTGATCGGCGCCGCGTACGTCGCGAGGCAGAGCGGCCTCGCGCGCTGCATGAGCCTCGACATCGGCGGCACGACCGCCGACGTCGCGCTGATCGTCGACGGCGAGCCGCAGTACGCGAGCGGCGAATACATCGGCGATTTCCAGATCCACATTCCTTCGGTGTCCGTGTCGTCGATCGGCGACGGCGGCGGCTCGATCGCGTGGGTCGACGATTTCGGCGTACTGAAGGTGGGCCCGGACAGCGCGGGCTCGAATCCGGGGCCCGTCTGCTACGGGCGCGGCGGCACGCGCGCGACGATCACCGACGCGTTCGTCGTGCTCGGCGTGATCGGCAACGCGAGCCTCGGCTACGACTCGGTGAAGGTCGACCGAGCGGCCGCGCATCGCGCGATCGACGCGCTCGCTGAGCGGCTCGGCGCGGATGCATACCGTACCGCCGAGGCGATCGTCGACGTCGCGGTGTCGGGGATGTACGCGGGCGTGAGCCGGATCGTGTCGCGCTTCGGGATCGATCCGCGCGCGTTCGCGCTGCTGCCGTTCGGCGGCGCGGGGCCGATGCTCGCGTGCCATTTCGCGCGCGCGATCGGCATCGACGAGATCGTCGTGCCGATCGCGCCGGGCGTGCTGAGCGCGCTGGGCGGCCTGATCGCCGATACGCGCAACGATTTCGTGAAGACCGCTTACTACGATCTCGACGCGGCGTCGCTCGCGCGCCTTTCCGACGACGCGCGCGCGCTCGAACGCGCGGCGCGCGCATGGATCGCGGATCAGATCGGCGACGATCGCGACGCGCGAATCGCGGTGTCGGCGGACATGCGCTACAAGGGCCAGTCGTTCGAGATCGACACGCCGCTCGAGCTCGACTGGCTGCACGGCGGCGATCCCGCGCCGCTGCGCGACGCGTTTCATCGCGAGCACGCGCGCCTGTACGGCCACGGCGATCCGGGCGCGCGCGTGCAGGTGGTCGCGCTGCGGCTCGTGATCTCGGCCGCGACGCCGAAGCCCGCGCTGAAGGCCGTCGACGCGAGCGACGCGCCGCCCGCGCCCGTGAGCACGATCCGCGTGTTCATGAACGGCGCGTTCCACGATGCGGCGCTCTACCTGCGCCGCGACCTGAAGGCGGGCCAGCGCTTCGACGGCCCGGCCGTGATCGCGCAGGACGACTGCACGACGACGGTGCTGCCGGGCTACCGCGGCCGCGTCGACGCGCTCGGCCAGCTGATCCTCTCGCGCGCGAACTGATCCGGAGAACGCAATGCAATTCGACAAATCGGTGCTGCAGATCTTCGCGAACTATTGCGTCGCGGCGGCGGAAAGCATGGCGTACACGCTCGTGCGAACCGCGCATTCGACGTTCGTGAAGGAAACCGAAGATTTTTCGTGCGCGATCATGACGCCGGACGGGCTCACGTTCGCGTCGCCGAAGACGCTCGGCGCGACGTGGTACGTCGGGCTCGACTACGGCTCGGTGATCCGGATGATCGACAGCTACGCGCCGGGCGACGTCTGCATGACGAACGACGCGTACAGCGGCTTCGTCGCGACCCACACGCCCGACATCGTGATCTGGAAGCCGGTGTTTTACGCGGACGAGATCGTCTGCTTCGTCGGCGGGCACATCCACAACACCGACATGGGCGGCGCGGTGCCGGCGTCGCTGTCGCGCACGCTGACCGAGATCCAGCAGGAAGGCGTGCGCTTTCCGCCTTGCAAGATCGTGCGCGCGGGCGTCGTCGACGACGCGCTCGTGCGGATCATGGCGACGAACGTGCGCGCGCCCGAGCAGAACGTCGGCGATCTGCTCGCGCAGCTCGCGTCGCTGCACACCGGCGAGCGGCGCGTGCTGGAGATCGTCGAGCGCTTCGGCATCGACGGCTTCAAGGCCGGGATGCGCGCGCTCCTCGACTATTCGGAGGAGCAGGCGCGCACGATCCTGCGCGGCATTCCCGACGGCGACTACTCGTTCGCCGAATACGCGGACGAGGATTCGGCGAACGGCAAGCCGATGCGCGTCGCGCTGACCGCGCGCATTCGCGGCGGCGAGGTCGAGATGGACTACTCGGGCAGCGATCCGCAACTGCAATCGTCGCTGAACATGCCGACGGGCGGACACGAGCGGCATGCGCTCGCGCTCGTCGGCCTCGTGTACGTGCTCTATACGCTCGATCCCGACATCCTGCTGAACACCGGGATGCTGCGCGTCGCGCGCTGCGTGCTGCCCGAAGGCTCGGTCGTCAACGCGGTGCCGCCCGCCGCGGTCGGCATGCGCAGCCTCACGTGCAAGCTGCTGCATCTGCTGACCTTCGGCGCGTTCGCGCGCGCGGTGCCCGAGCGCCTCGCCGCGTGCCCGGCGGGCGGGCTGTCGATTCTCAGCGTGAAGACGATGAACCGCGAAGGGCAGACGGTGATGGCGTCGATCGGGCCGATCGGCGGCGGCGCGGGCGGCAGCGCCGCCGACGACGGCGAGGACGGCTCCGGCGCGAACAACGCGTTCCTGCGCAACACGCCGGTCGAGATCAACGAGACGGAAGTGCCGATCCGGATCACGCGCTACGGCGTCGCGCCGGGCTCGGGCGGTGCGGGGCGGCATCGCGGCGGGCAGGGGCTCGTGATGGAGTTCCAGGTGTTCGCGCCGAACACGCTCGTGACCGCGCGCAATCGCGATCGCACGCGCTTCGCGTCGTGGGGGCTGCACGGAGGGCGGCCGGGCGGCAACGCGCGCTTCACGCGCAATCCGGGCACGCCGCGCGAAGAGGCGCTCGACAACAACGATCTCGTCGTCTGCGCGCCGGGCGACGTGATCCGGCTCGTCGGCGCGGGCGCGGGCGGCTACGGCCGGCCGATCGAGCGCGAGCCGGCGAAGGTGCGCGACGACGTGCTGCGCGGCTACGTGAGCGCCGACGTTGCGCGCGACGTGTACGGCGTCGCGCTCGACGGCGACGAGATCGACGTCGAAGGAACGGCCGCGCTGCGCGAAGCGGCGCGTGCGCGGCTAGCGGGCGACGCCGCGCCGGCGTTCGCGTTCGGCGCGTACCGCGACGCGTTCGAGGCGAAGTGGACGGTCGCGCGCTACGCGGCGCTCACGCGCATCCTCGCCGGCGTGCCGGTGCAATGGCGCCACTTCATCAAACATCGGCTGTTCGACGCGCTCGATGCGCGCATCGCAGCCGACCGGGCCGGTTGCGCGGGCGGCGGCGGTGAACTCGTCGATGCGCTGTTCGCCGAGTTGTGCCGCGCGTATCCGCAATTGACGCAGGCGGTGTGACGCGATGCGCGGCGTCGTGCGAACGCTGCGCTCGATGCGTACGTCGCGGACGATCCGGGCGGCCGCGCGGACAGGGGCGGCGAACTCGTCGATGCGTCGTTCGCCGGGCCGCGCCGCGTGCATCCGCCACGGGTGCGGCCGGCGCAGCGCGATGCGCGGCGCCGCCCGACGAATGCACACGATGCGAGCGGCGCTGACGGCGTCGCGGGGCCTCGCGCGACGCGTCTCTCGCGGCGCGGTTTCGGTTTGTGCCGCAAGAGGCGGCCGCGTTGCGCGCATGGCCGGCATTGCGGGCATCGACGGCGTCGCCCGCGGCGCGAGCATGCGCCGTCGTCGCCGCGCATCGCGAGCGCTGCCGCCGCGCGCGTCGCGCCGTTTTTTCTCCATGTTTCAGGAACACACACGATGGACAGTTTCGATCCCGCGCGCGTCGCGGTCCGCAGCGCGCACTTCATCGGCGGCCGGCATGTCGACGGCCCGGGCGTCATCGACGTGAAGCGGCCGTCGGACGGCGTCGCCTACGCGGCGCTGCCGGCGGCGGACGCGTCGCTCGTCGACCGGGCGGTGGACGATGCGTGGCTTGCGTTCAGGACGAGCGACTGGGCGCGCCGCGCGCCGCGCGAACGCGCCCGCGCAATGCGCCGCTGGGCCGAGCTGATCGAGGCCGACGTCGCGACGCTCGCGCCGCTCGAAGCGGTCGGCTCGACGCGCCCGATCGCCGACGCCGCGCGCTGGGACGTGCCGTTCACGGCCGAAGGCATCCGCTTCTTCGCCGAGTGCGCGGACCGCGTCGGCGGCGAAGTCGCGGCGACGCGCGCCGACCATCTCGGGATGACGATCACCGAGCCGTACGGCGTCGTCGCCGCGATCGCACCGTGGAATTTTCCGCTCGTGATGGCGTCGTGGAAGATCGCGCCGGCGCTCGCCGCCGGCAACGCGGTCGTGCTGAAGCCGTCGGAGCTCACGCCGTTCTCGTCGGTGCGGCTCGCGGAGCTCGCGATCGAGGCGGGCGTGCCGCCCGGCGTCTTCAACGTCGTGCACGGCGACGGCCGCACGACGGGCGATGCGCTGTGCCGGCATCCGAAGGTGTCCAAAGTGACGTTCACGGGCTCGAGCCAGACGGGCGCCGCGATCATGGCCGCGTGCGCGCAGCACGGCACCAAGCCCGTGACGCTGGAGCTGGGCGGCAAGAGCCCGCAGCTCGTGTTCGCCGACGCGCCGAATCTCGAGCGCGTCGCGCGGCGCGTCGCGGCGGCGATCGCGGGCAACGCCGGGCAGGTGTGCGTCGCGGGCTCGCGGCTGATCGTCGAGCGCAAGGTTCAGGCGCGCTTCGTCGACGCGGTGGCGGCCGCGTTCGCCGAGCTGCGCCCCGGCGCGACGTGGGCGCGCGGCACGACGCTGCCGCCGATCATCTCCGCGCCGCAGCTTCAGCGGATCGACGGCATCGTGCGGCGCACGCTCGACGGCGGCGCACACGCGGCCGCGGGCGGCGCGCGGATCGAGCTGGCGGGCGACGGCGCGTTCTACGCGCCGACGATCCTTACCGGCGTGACGCCGCAGGCGGAGGCGGTGCGCGAGGAAATCTTCGGGCCGGTGCTGACCGTGCAGGCGTTCGACGACGACGACGAGGCGCTCGCGCTCGCCGCGCACGACCGGTACGGGCTCGCGGCGGGCGTGCACACGGCCGATCTGAGCCGCGCGCTGCGGATGATGCGCGCGATCGAGGCGGGCACCGTGTGGATCAACCGCTACGGGCGCACCGCGGATTTCGCGATTCCGACGGGCGGCTACAAGAGCTCGGGGATCGGCAAGGATCTCGGCCGTCACGCCTACGAAGCGAATTTGCGCGTGAAGAGCGTGCTGATCGATTTCGGCGAGAACGTCTGATGCGGCAGCGGCAGCGGCAGCGCGGCGTGCATCGTCGGGTACGTGTCGGTTCGATGCGCCGATCGATCGCGCGAGCGTGCGCTTGCGCGATCGCGAAGCGTTCGACGCTGGCGGAAAAGCTGCCGGGCGTCGGCCGGACGGCTTTCGGACAGCATCCGGGCAGCGCCCGGACAGCGGCCGAAAAACACCGCGCCGCCGCGCCGAAATCCGCGCCGCATAGTGTGCTGCGCGGATCGGAAAAAACGGTGGATTCTGTGCCGCGCGAGCGCCAATACAAGGCAACTCGGCTTTTTGAAGGTGATTAAATGATTGGCAACAGGCGTGACCGGCGGCGTGATCGCGGTGCGCCGCGGCTTCGCGAAGGCGGACGGCGGGCATGCGTCGCGCACCCGCCGCCGCGCGGTTTCCGAGTTTCGAATGGTCCCGTCGCACGGGCCTGGTTTTGCTGATTACTGGACAAGCTACAGGACAAGGACATGACCCGATTCAAGCCCAAATACATCACGTTCGACTGCTACGGCACGCTCACGCGCTTCCGGATGGGCGACCTCGCGCGCGAGCTGTTCGCCGATCGCGTGAGCGCCGAGAACATGGAGCAGTTCGTCAAGGACTTCGCCGCGTACCGGCTCGACGAAGTGCTCGGCGCATGGAAGCCCTATCAGGACGTCGTGAAGAACGCGGTCCGCCGCACCTGCAAGCGCTGGCACATCGCGTACGACGACGCCGAGGCGCAGAAGTTCTACGACGCGGTGCCGACCTGGGGCCCGCATCCGGACGTGCCGGAAGGGCTCGCGAAGGTCGCCAAGGAGATTCCGCTCGTGATCCTGTCGAATGCGTCGAACGATCAGATCCAGCGCAACGTCGACAAGCTCGGCGCGCCGTTCCATCGCGTGTACACCGCGCAGATGGCGCAGGCGTACAAGCCGCGGCTGCAGGCGTTCGAATATCTGCTCGACAACCTCGGCTGCGGCCCGGAGGACATCCTGCACGTGTCGTCGAGCCTGCGCTACGACCTGATGTCCGCGCACGACATCGGCATCCGGAACAAGGTGTTCGTCGCGCGCGGCCATGAGCCGTCAACGCCGTTCTACGGCTACACCGAGATCAAGGACATCGGCGGCCTCGCGGGCGTCGTCGGGCTGTGATCGGCGCGAGCCGGCGTCGCGCGACGCCGGCTCGCCTGCGTGGGTCAATCGTGTGAAGGAACCGATGAAATTCGAATCGTACTGGCTGGATACGCGCCCGGAATTTTGCGAAGGCTGCGAGGCGCCCGTCGAAGGGCGCGCGGACGTCGTCGTGATCGGCGGCGGCTTCACCGGGCTGTCGGCCGCGCTCGAACTCGCGAAGCGCGGCGTGCAGGCGGTCGTGCTCGAAGCGGGGCAGATCGCGGCCGAGGCGTCCGGGCGCAACGGCGGCCAGTGCAACACCGGGCTTGCGCAGGATTACGCGGCGCTCGCCGCGCGCGTCGGCGCGCCGCGCGCGCAGGCGTTCTATCGCGCTTATGCGAGCGCCGTCGCGACCGTCGATTCGATCGTCGCCGAGCATGCGATCGACTGCGACTTCCTGCGCACCGGCAAGCTGAAGCTCGCGGCGAAGCCGCAGCATTTCGCCGGGCTCGCGAAGACTTTCGAGCTGCTGCGCCGCGACGTCGATCCGGACGTCGAGCTGATCGAACCCGCGCACATGCGCGACGAAGTCGGCTCGGACCGCTTCTACGGCGGCCTGCTGCAACGTACCGGCGCGCAGATGCACATGGGCAAGTTCGGCGTCGGGCTCGCGCGCGCGGCCGTCGCGCGCGGCGCGCGCGTCTACGAGCACGCGGCAGTCACGCAGTTGAAGCGCCTCGACGGCGAGCGCCATGAGATCACGAGCACGCGCGGCACGATTCGCGCGGATCGCGTGCTGGTCGCGACGGGCGCGTCGCAGCTCGGCCCGTTCCAGTGGTTCCGCCGCCGCATCGCGCCCGTCGGCAGCTTCATCGTCGTCACCGAGCCGCTGCCGAAGGCGCAGCTCGATCGCCTGTTTCCGAACCGGCGCGCGTACGTGACGACGCGCCACATCGGCAACTACTTTCGCGTGACGCCCGACGATCGCCTGCTGTTCGGCGGCCGCGCGCGCTTCGCGCTGTCGAATCCGCACTCCGACGCGAAGAGCGGCGACATCCTGCGAGCGGGGATGGCCGCGTATTTTCCGGAGCTCGCGAACGTGCGGCTCGACTATTGCTGGGGCGGCCTCGTCGACATCACGGCCGACCGCCTGCCGCGCGCGGGCCAGCACGAAGGGCTGTACTACTCGATGGGCTACAGCGGCCACGGCGTGCAGATGTCGGTGCACATGGGCCGCGTGATGGCGGACGTGCTGTACGGCGCGGCCGCGAGCAACCCGTGGCGCGAGCTCGACTGGCCGGCGATGCCGGGCCACTTCGGGCACGCGTGGTTCCTGCCGTTCGTCGGTGCGTACTATCGCCTGCAGGACATCCTGCATTGAAGCCGACGACGCCCGGCGCGCGCCGCGCCGCTTCCGATCACGATGCGCTTCGTTCACGCGGAGCGACTGGAGGGCACCCATGAAATCGCGATTCGTTCGGCTGGCCGAGACCGAACGCGCAACCGTGACGTTTCGCGTCGACGGGCGAGCGGTCGACGCGCTCGAAGGCGACACGCTGCTCGTGGCGATGCTTTGCCACACGGGCCATGTCCGGCAATCGGAATTCGGCCCCGAGGCGCGCGCGGGCTTCTGCCTGATGGGCGCTTGTCAGGACTGCTGGGTATGGACGGCCGACGGCGGGCGCGTGCGCGCGTGCACGACGCTCGTCGACGCGTCGCTCGACGTCGTCACGCGACAGCCGGAGGCGCAATGGCCGAACCTCGCGTGATCGTCGTCGGCGCGGGGCCGGCGGGCGTGCGCTGCGCGGCGGCGCTGGCGGAGGCGGGCGTGCGAGCGCTCGTGATCGACGAAGGGCGCCGCGACGGCGGGCAGATCTATCGTCGGCAGCCCGAACAGTTCTCGCGGCCGTATGCGAAGCTGTACGGCACCGAGGCGCGACGCGCGCTCGATCTGCACGGCACGTTCGAGCGGCTGCGCGCGATGGTCGACTACTCGCCCGACACGCTCGCGTGGAACGTGTCGGGCGGCGCGCTCTACACGATGCGCGCGGGTTGCTCGGCGCGCCATCCGTACGATGCGCTGATCCTCTGCCCCGGCGCGACCGATCGGCTGATGCCCGTGAAGGGCTGGCAATACGCGGGCGCATACAGCCTGGGCGCGTCGCAGATCGCGCTGAAGGCGCAGGCGTGCGCGATCGGCTCGGAAGTCGTGTTCATGGGCACGGGGCCGCTGTTGTATCTGGTCGCGAGCCAGTACGTGCAGGCGGGGGCGAACGTCGCGGCGGTGCTCGACACGTCGCCCGCGCGCAACCGGCTGCGCGCGCTGCCGAAGCTGCTCGCGCGGCCCGACGCGCTGTTCAAGGGAGCGCGGCTCGTCGCGTCGCTCAAGGAGCGCGGCGTGACGATCGAAACCGGCGTGACCCCCATCGAAATCCACGGCGGCGACGCGTGCGGCGTGACGGGCGTGAGCTATCGCGATGCGCGCGGCGAAGCCCGCCGCATCGGCTGCGATGCGGTCGCGCTCGGCTATCACCTGCGGCCCGAGACGCAATTGGCCGATCTCGCGGGGTGCGCGTTCCGCTTCGACGCCGGCACGCGCCAGTGGCTGCCGCAGCGCGACGACATGGGGCGGGCGACCGTCGAGCGCGTCTATCTGGCGGGCGACGGCGCGCGCATTCTCGGCGCGGACGGCGCGGAGGCGGCGGGCGAGCTCGCCGCGCTCGCCGCGTTGAAGGACCTCGGGCGTGCGGTCGACGAACGCCGGATCGCCGCGCTGCAACGCACGCTCGCGAAGATGGACCGCTTTCGCGCGGGCCTCGCGCAAGCGTTTCCGTGGCCCGCGCGGCAGGCTGCGCAACTGTCCGACGATACGATCGTGTGCCGCTGCGAGGGCATCAGCGCGGGCGAGCTGCGCCGCGTGATCCGCGACGAGGGCGCGTGCGAGGCGAATCGCGCGAAGGCGTTCAGCCGCGTCGGCATGGGGCGCTGCCAGGGGCGTTATTGCGGCCACGCGGCGGCCGAGGTGATCGCGGACGCGACGAAGCTGCCGCTCGAGGCGGTCGGCCGGTTGCGCGGGCAGGCGCCCGTCAAGCCGCTCGCGATCGCCACGCGCGCGAGCGAGGACACGCCGCGCACCCGCGCGACGGACGAAACAGTGGAGGAATCGTGATGCGGGCCGATGCGGATGTGGTGATCGTCGGCGGCGGCTTCATGGGCGCGGCGGCCGCGTTCTTCCTGCGCCGGCGCGGACGTTCGGTGATCCTGATCGAACGCGCGCTGATCGGACAGCAGGCGAGCGGCACGAACTTCGGCAACGTGCGCCGGCAGGGCCGCTACCTGCCGCAACTGCCGCTCGCGAACCGGTCGCGCGAGATCTGGGGGCGGCTGCCCGAGTTGATCGGACACAGCGCGGAGTTCCTGCAGACCGGGCACATTCGCGTGTGCTACCGGCAGGAGCAGGACGACACGTTCGAGGCCTACGCGAAGGAAGCGAGCCATTACGGGCTGAAGCTCGATCTGTACCGGGGCGCGGCGATGCGCGCGAAGTTTCCGATTCTCGGCCCCGAGATCCTGAGCGCGTCGCATTCGGAGATGGACGGCCATGCGAACCCGCGGCTCGCGGCGCCGGCGTTCGGCCGCGCGGCGGCGCGCGCGGGCGCGAGGATCGAGGAGAACACCGCGATCGTGACCGTCGAGAAGGACGGCGACACGTTCCGCGCGAGCACCGCCGACGGCCGCGTGTTCTGCGCGCCGAATCTGCTCGTGACCGCGGGCGCGTGGGGCAGCCAGTTGAGCGCGCAGTTCGGCGAAGCGGTGCCGATCGAGGTGAACGGCCCGCAGATGGCCGTCACCGAGCCCGTGCCGTACGCGATCCGGCCGGTGGTCGGCGTATCGTCGCCGCACATCGAGGAAGTCGTGTACTTCCGGCAGGTGGAGCGCGGCAACATCGTGATCGGCGGCTGCGCGCGCGCGAGCGCGTATCTCGACGAGCGCCGCGCGAAGGTGCTGCCGGAAAGCACGCTGCTGCAGTTTCGCCAGCTCGCGCGCGTCGCGCCCGCGCTCGCGCGGCTGAACATCATCCGCGTGTGGAGCGGCGTGGAAGGCTACATGCCCGACGATCGCCCGATCATGGGACGCAGCGCGAAGGTCGACGGCCTCTATTACGCATTCGGCTTTTGCGGGCATGGCTTCCAGCTCGGGCCGGGCGTCGGCGATACGATGGCCGAACTGATCGACAGCGGCGCGACGCGCACCCCGATCGAGCCGTTTTCGATCGCGCGCTTCGTGTCGCCGCCAACGGTCGCGCAAGCGGCGGCGTGACGGAGCGCGCATGGCGAACGTTCCGGATCGCATCGACGCCGTCGCGCCCGCTGCGGCGTGCGCTGCGGCGCGCCCTGGGGCACGCCCGGAGTCTCGTCACGGGTCTCGTCCCGAGTCGCGCGCCGTATCACGTCCCGAGTCGCGCCCCGTATCGCGCGCCGTGTGCTGCGCGCTGCGCTTCATCGACACGCACTTCGCGCAGCCGCTCAATCTGCACATGCTCGCGGACGTCGCGGGCCTGAGCGTGTCGCGATTCGCGGCGCGCTTTCGAGACGAAGTGGGCCTGTCGCCGCATCGCTATCTGTGCCGCGTGCGGATACGTCGCGCGCAGGATCTGTTGCTGCGGGGCGTGCCGCCTTCCGTCGTCGCGACCGAAGTCGGCTTCTTCGACCAGAGCCACCTCGGCCGGCATTTCCGGCGGGCGGTCGGGCTCACGCCGTGCGACTACGTCGCGCGGCCTGTCGCGCTGCTCGACGAACCGAATCTCGATGCGCCTGACGATGCGCCCGCGCGGATGAGCCGCGCGCGTGCGGCGTCGAGACCGCCGGGACGCGGCGCCGAGTGCTGCGGCGTTCGGTCGAGCGCGTGTGGCGACGCGTGAGCGTGCGGACTGCGCGCGATGCGGGCCGCACGCGGCGAGTGCGATGCGTGAGATGCGTGAGATGCGTGCGGCGCGATGTCCGCGCACGTCGCTCATTGCCGGATAGCCCTTTGCAATAAGTATTTCGCAAATCGATGTTTGTTCCGCTTCGGGCGATTCCATAAGCTTGGCGTTTCGTCGGTCGTGCGATCGTGCGCGGCGACGTTCGTTCGAGAGGCTTCCGCCGATGAATCGTCACGCTTTCCCGCCGCCGTTCGCCGCCCGCCGCCGCGCGTTGCGCTGCCTTGCCGTCGCGGCGGCCGCGGCGCTCGCCGGCCGCGTTGCGCCGACAACGGCGGCGCAGCGGGCGGCGGCCGCGACGGCGGGCGTCGACGTGTCCGGCGTCACGCTCGTGCTCGGCGATCAGGCGGGCGGCCTGCGTGCGCTCGCCGAGGCGGCGCGCGTGCTGAACGACACGCCGTATCGATTCCGCTGGGCGAATTTCCAGGGCGCGGCGCCGCTCTTCGAAGCGCAACGCGCGGGCGCGATCGACCTCGCGCCCGCGGGCGACTTGCCGGTGCTCACCGCCGCGCTCGGCGATCCGGCGCTGCGGATCGTCGCGACGCGCGTCGGCTCGCCGGCGTCGCTCGGCATCGTCGTGCAGCCCGATTCGCCGGTGCGCGACGTGGCCGACCTGAAGGGGCGCACGGTTGTCGTATCGTCCGCGCGCGGCAGCATTTCGCAGTACCAGCTTTACGGCGCGCTCGCCGAGCGCGGGCTGTCTCGGCAGGACGTCGACGTGAGATTCGTGCTGCCCGTCGATGCGTTCGCCGCGTTCGAGGCGAGGCGTATCGACATCTGGGCGACGTTCGATCCGTATTACGGGCATGTCGTGAGACGCGGCGCGCGCGTCGTGCGCGACGGCGGCGGCATCAACTCGGGCCTCGCGTTCCTGACGTCGCCCGTCGGTACGCTCGACGACCGCGCGAAGCGCGCGGCGCTCGCCGACGCGCTCGCGCGGCTCGAACGGGCGGGGCGCTGGGCGCTCGCGCATCCGGACGAATACGCGAAGGTCTATGCGGCGCTCACGCGTCTGTCGCTCGACACGGCGGCGGACATCACGCGCCGCGCGGCGCTCGCGCAGCGGGCGGTCGGCGCGGCCGACATCGCGACGCTGCAGCAGGTGGCCGATCGCGCGGTGCGCGACGCGATCCTGCCGCGCCGCGTCGACGTCGCGTCGATCGCGGTGCAACGCATCGGCGCGGCTTGATCCGCGAGCGGCCTTCGTCGCGGCGCGATGCGATGTCGCGCGGCGCGGGGCTCATCGGCCGCCCCGGCGACCGGCGTCGGCCTCGATGATCGAGACGCCGTGCCGGACCCGCTGCGCGCGGTGCCGCCGAATCGGGCCGTTCCCGATCTCCGTCGTTGCGACGAAATCCGTCTGCTCGCCGGCCGGCGTCGCGCGCGGGCGCGCCGAGGCTTTTTGCTCGGTGAGCGCGTGACATTCGCGCGCCGCAACGTGATCCACTTCGAGCAACGACCGCCGCACGCCGAGGCCTAATTCATGGACAGCGATTCCCTGATTCGCGCGCACCTGGCTCCGCCTCCGCATAGAGCCGATACAAACGCTCGCCTTGACGATCGCACAGATGTAGCTCCCGTGGCCCCCGTCCGCGCAGCCAAAGCAGCCGCCAGCCGCCGTTCGCGGCGGGCAACAAGCCGCCGAAACGGAATCCGCCGCGCGTCAACACGGGCGCGTGCGCCACATTTTCCGCCGTGGCCGGCAAGCTCAGATCGAGCAACGAACGCGCGGGCAGCGCGGCAATCTCGGCGATCTGCGCTTCACTTGCCCGCGACGTCTCCAGCACGACCCGCAAGCCGTCCCGCGTCAGCGTGAAGTCCGACGCGGCGGAGTCCGGCGCCGGCGGCGCCTCGCCGAACGCCGCGCGCAAACTGTCCAGCCATGCGCGCCAGTGCGCCGGCCAGTCGAGCCGAGGCAGAGGCCACGCACGCAGCGGCAGGCACCCGACCACGATGCTTTCCCGTTCCGCCTGCCCGAACGGCGATTCGACGTAGTCGATCAGCAGCGCCGTGCTGCGAAACCCCAGCGCCAGCGCGACATGCTGGCTGCGCGGATGCGAACAGACCTGCTTGATCGTCACCATGCCGACGCCGAGCCGTCCCGCCGTCGCGTGCAGATGACGGGCGAGCCGGCTCGCGATGCGCTGGCCGCGCGCGTCCGGATGCACAACGTTCAGCGCCAGTTCCGCCAGCCCGGGCCGCGCCGCATCCCGCCACAATGTCGCGTGGCCCAGCAGCCGCCCGTCGCGGACCGCCACCGCCGAGCGCCATCGGCCGCTGACGTTGTGCGCGTGAATCCGGCTCGGCAGATAGACGTCCGGATACACGTAATGCTCGCCATAGACCGCGCGAAACAACGCGCTGACGGGTTCGGCATCGGCCGCCTGATAGTCGCGCACCAATGCCTCCAGCGGATCGCGCTCGCTCATCGCCAGGCCTCCGCATGCGCGTAGTCGCGCTGGTCGACGATCCGCAGCAGCTTGCCCGAGCGCGGATGGGTACGCATCCGTTCCAGTGGCGTCTGCCGTAGCGCCACGCGCAATTGCTGTTCGGCGCACAGTGCCGCGATCGCCGGCTGAGCCATGAATACGGCATCGCGGATCCGTTCGAGATCCAGCGGCGCGCGCGCCGCCAGCAGCAGCGTCAGGCAATCCACGCCGTCCGCGCGCGCGACTTCCAGTTGCCACCCCAGCAGCGCGCATGCTGCGTCGAGCACGCGCCCGAGCGCCTCCGGAAACAGCGACAGCGTGCCGACACGGACCCGGTGGCCATGCGCGGCGCGCCCGAGCAGCGCGAACTTGCGCGCGGGGCCGGGCGGTTCGCGCCAGCACGCGAGATCGCCGCTGGGATAACGGATCACGGGCATCAACCGGCGCTGCAGGTTGGTGACCAGCAGGACGCCCCGGCGCCCGGCTTCGTCGATGGGCTCACCACTCTCCTCGTCGACGATCTCGATCATGCTGTCGTCGTCGAACACGCGATGCTCGCCGTGCCCGCAAGCCTGATCGGCATAGCCGATCAGGCCCGCGTCGACGCTTGCGCAGCCCACCGAGCCGACGCGGGCGCGCGGCAATACCTGTGCGAGCAGCGCGATCTGCTCGTCGAACAAGGTCTCGCCGCCGTAGAGCACTGCCCGCACGTCCGGCAAGGTGTGGCCATGCGCCGCCAGGTGACGGGCGAAACGCAGTAACTGCGCCGGCACGCCGGCCAGGACGTTGATGCGGTGCTGGCGAATCGCGGCTGCCAGCACGTCGTGGTCGACATGGCAGGTGAACGGGTACTCGACGAGGGCCACGGGCGCATGCGACAGCGCGCCGTGGATGAACAACAGGCTGGTGTAGAGGTCGCCCGCGAAGAACAGGTTGGCGACCCGGTCGCCGTCGCGCAGCTGGTGCGCGAGGCCCGCGCCGAACGCCTGCACGAACGCGCGCCATTCGGCGCGGCTGAACACCGACAGCTTGCCGTCGCCGGTGGAGCCGCCGGTCTTGAACACGTGGCCGTCGTTCGGCGCGGCGGTCAGCGCGCGCCAGCGCGTCAGGTCCTGCGAATCCCGCCAGTAATCGGCGGGATCGATCGTCGGCAGGTCGGTCAGGCGCCAGCCGTGGGCGGGCAACGCACGGTACAGCGCGCGGTAGTGAGGCGAATGCGCGCGCGCATGCTCGACGAGGGGAATGAGGCGTGGATGCATGGTGATGAGCAATGTATGGACGACGGAAGTTCAGCCGCGCAGATCCATGACGAACGGCGTCTTGCCGCTGTGTGGATGGCGCTGGAACGCGGCGGCCGCAACGGCGCTCACCTCGAGGCGCAGCAGCCCGCCGCTCACGACCTGGTTCAGCATGGCGTCGTCCAGCACGCGTGCGCGGATCGAGGCCGGATCACCGTCGACGAGCAGCCGGATGCGGTCGCGCCCATCGTCATCACGATCGATCAGCCACTGCATCGGCTGGCCGATGGGCCGGCTCAGTTGCTCCGGATCGACGAAGATCGTGCCGACCCGCAACAGCGCGCCATGGCGGCCGGCGAGCCGGAAGCGCGGCGTCTCCAGCCCGCATGGGCAGACACCCGGTAACCACCGGCCCAGGTCGCCCAGGTCGTAGCGCAGCACCCGCTGGGCTTCGCGGTGGCGCGACGTGAACACCAGCCGGCCGGTCTCGCCCGGCGCGGCAGGGACGTCGCGCGCAGGCTCCAGCACTTCCAGCCATTGCGTGTCCGCCAGCAGGTGGAACTCGCCGTCGGCGCAGCTCGTACACGCATGGCCGAGCGGACCGGCGTCCACCGAGCCGTAGATCGCCGAGCGAATCAGCTCGACGCCGAAGCTCGCCAGATACGTGCGTTGCCCGGCGTTGACATGCTCGCCGCCGCAGAACACCTTGCGCACCCCGCCGTAGCGGCGCAGCGCGTCGCTTTCGCGTTCGAACAGCCGGTGCACGGTGCGCGGCATGCCGATCAGCGTGTCGATGCGCTGTTCGACGATCAGCCGGGCGATCTCGCTGAAATCATCGTCGACGGGGCCGCCCATCGGATACTGCGGCACCCCGAGCGCTTCGAGGATCGTGAAGAAGCTGAGCATGCCGCCGTACAGATTGCCGCCGTAGAGGAGATTCATCACCCGATCGGTGGCGGGGTCCAGTCCGGCGGCGAACAGGCCGTCGGCCGCGGCGCGCATCTGGCGGTGGTAGTCGCGATAGCTGAAGCGGGCCAGCTTGGGCGTGCCGCTGCTGCCGCCGCTCCGGAAGTAGAGTTGCGCCCGCGCGTGATCGGGCTGGTGTTGGAACGCGGCCTTGTCCATCACCGGCGACGCGTGCAGGCCTTCCGGCATGGCAGGCGGTGCGTCCAGGTGGGCGTGGCCGGGCAGCGTGGCGGGGTCGAGGCTCACCGACACGCGGCGCGACAGGCGTTGCAGCGCATAGGCGCCGTCGTGCGGCTCGCCGGCATAACCGTCGTGCATGCGACCGACGGGCGTGATGCGGCTCACGCCCGCCGCGAGCAGCAGCCGGCTCAGCTCGGGCACGCGGGCGGCGGCGACCAGTCCGCAACTTTGCAGACGAGTGCGCCACGGGCGCAGGATGCCGGCCAGTCTCGCACGCGGGGCCGGGCGCAGCTCGACGGTGCGGAACAGCGGCGATGGCGTCAATTCCTCGCGCAAGGTCCACGCGATCCGCCAACCGCCGCCGTCGATGACCTCGCCCGGCGCGTCGGCGAACGCCTGGTCCAGCCGATGGAAGGCCATGCGGGTGCTGATCTCCGCTGCCTCCTGCCGATCCGCGCGCAGCGCGGGCCAATGGGGCGCCCGGCGTCGCAGCGCGGCGGCGAGCCGGCGCGCAAGCGTGTCGAGCGTCGCCGGATCGTCGCTGTCCACCAGCACGGCCTGCGGACTGGAGCAGGCCTGCTGGTCGTGGCGGCACACGTCGTCGGCGAGCGCGTCGAGTTGCGCGTCGCTGAGGGCGTCCGGAGCCAGGTAGGCGAAGCTGATCCGGTGCCCCCAGTCGATCCAGCGGCAACCGGGCGGCAATTGCGCGCGCAGGGCCGCGAGCGCCGTGGCGCCGCCCCACGCGGACACGCCGTCGGCGCAGGCCAGCAACGCACCGAGTCGCGCGCTCGGCACCGGCAGCACGGCGATGTGCGCGGCGAGCCGGCCGCTCGCGTCGTGTCGCAGCAGTTCGGCGAGCAGGCGCGCGCTCAGGTCGTCGGTGCGGCTGCTCGGGCGCAGCCAGTTGATGTTGCCCGCCAGCAGACCTTCCAGCACGGCCATGAAGGGCAGCAGTGCGGCGTTGGCGGGCGTCACGTGCAGCACCACGCCGAGTGGCCGCCATGCTTCGAAGCGTGGCTCGCGGTAATCCGGACGACGCAGCGAGCCGGGCTGCTCGCCCAATTCCCGCGAGAGCTTGGCTTGCAGTGCCGGGCGCCGGCAGAACGCGGCCAGTTCGGCGCGCGCGGCGGTGTCCGGCAGCGCCGACGGCGCGCCTTCCTGCAGCGCCTCGGCGAAACGTTCGGCGCAGGCGAGCACGGTCTCGCTGTCGAGCGGATCGGCGAGCGTGTCGGCGAGCCGTTCGCGCAGCAGCGCGAGCGCCGTGTCGAGGTCGTGGTCGGCGTGCAGCACGCCGTGAAGCAGGTACATGTCAACGCTCCTTGATCAGTTCGGATGCCGCCATCGCGCAGCTCCGGTTCTTGCTGGTGCCGGCGCGGCCCAGCAGGTCGAACCAGTAGGTGGGCGCGCCGCAGCCGCAGCGCTCGGCCGGCCACAACACGGCCAGGTCGCTCAACAGCAGGCTGTGCGCCGGGCTGGAGGAAATGAAGGGCGACGCCAGGTGGAGAAAGCCCGGCGCACCATAGGGCAGCCGGGCCAGCGTGGCGGTGTCGCGGGCCCACGCGCGCGCCCAGCTCGGCACGTGAAAGCGATGGCGGGCACACTCGACGTAGGGCACCGGATGCTCGACCGAGCCATAACCGTCGCGACAGCGCGAATCCGGCACGCCGAGCTGTTCGCCCAGGCGGCGATACAGCTCGGGCTTTGGAATCGCGGCATCCGCATGGGTTTTCCAGCCGCCGCCGAGAAACACCAGCGAGTCGGGATGCAGCGTCAGCGGCGGGACGCCCATGTCGCCCATGCGCCGAAGCGTGAACCACAGGAACGCGGGAAAACCGAAGATGCGCACCGGCAGGCCTTCGTCGGCGAAACGCTGCAGCGCGCGGATCGCGCCAAACGGGTCGAACTCATGACCCGTGCCGGTATGGCGAAGCACATGGACCGCGTGATTGACCGGCGCGTACTTGCACAGGAACTGGTCGGTATAGGCCGTGCCGAGCGTGATCGCGCTGCGGGGTTCGTAGCTGAGCAGCAGGTAGTTGCAAGGTTGATCCGGCGTATGCCAGCCGTAATGCTCGAAGACCCGGTCCACCATCCGCTGGGCGGCGCCCATGCTGCGCGCGTCGTAGCGCATGCGGCTCTTCTGGCCGGTGGTGCCGGACGAGGTCAGCTCGAGTGCGTCCTGGCCGGTTTCGCTGAGCAGCAGATTGCGCTTGAAGTAGTTGGCGAAGATCGGCGGCAATGCCGACCAATCGGACAGTGCGCCCAGGTCCGCGGGCGGACAGCCGTTCCGCTCCAGCCAGCGGCGGTAGCCGGGGCTTGCGTCGCAGTGGTAAGCGACCAGTTCGCGCATCGCGGCGTCGAACAGATGGTCGCAGGCGTCGTCGGCGCGGTATGGGTGTTCGAGCGCGCAGAGCGCGTCCACATGGGGCAGCGTAGTCATGAGAGGGGGAGCAGGGAAGGTGGAAATCGGGCGACGGTGGGAGCAGGGCGCGCTTGGCGCAGCACGCGCCAGAGCAGCGGCGCGGCCAGCAGCGAGACCAGCAGCGAGACCAGGCTGACGCTGATGCCGAAGCGGGTCGGCGAATCCCCGGCGCGGACCCACGCGAGGGCTGCGCCGCCGGCCGCCGGCATCGCGACGGACGGCATGCCGAGCGGCGCGGCGACGCTGCCCGTGGCCTCGTCGGTACTGTATAGCGTCAGCCGGTAAGGCGTCGCGTTACCCAGGCCCACGCCGAATGGGTGGACGGAGAGGCCGGCACGCAGCAGTGGCAGCGTGGGTGACAGCGGCACGACGGCGCCCAGCAGTAGCAAGCCAGCGGTAGCCGGGTACAGCGCGATGCGCAGCAAGCGGGACACGTCGGGCCGGACGGTGAGCCGGTTCAATGCCAGGTTGCCGGCGATCACGGCGCCGAACACGGAAAGCTGCCAGAGTCCGTAGGCCAGCCCGCCGTACCCCGGATCGCGGATCAACCGCGGCGGCAGGCCGATCCACACGATCGGCGGCAGCGGCAACAGGCCGAGCGTGAGGCTGCCGTACACGGGGTCTCGATGACGTGGCTGCGTCGCGTAGTGGGCAAGCACCGCCCGCGCGCGCGGCGGCCGGGGCGGCGGCGCGGCGCGCGCCGTTTCCGGCATACAGCGCCACAGGCCCAGTGTGACCAGCGCGCCAACGGCGCCGATCGCGACGAACAGCTCGCGCCACGACTCTGCCCGCAGCAGCAGCGTGCCGGCCAACGGTCCGGCGAGTGGCGACTGGAGCGCGATATCGGCGAACAGCGCCATCAGCCGTACCGCGTCGCGCTCGGCAAAGGTCTCTTGCAGCGCCGGGTAGCTGACCACGACGAAAAGGTGCCCTTGACGAAGCGCAGCAGGTTGAAGCCGCCGATATGCCGGCTGGCGACCGCGGCCAGGCAGGCGGCTGCGAACACTAGAGTGCCGGTGAGCAGCAACGGCCAGCAGCCGATGCGGTCCGACCGCGGCCCCCGCGGCCATTGGAACGCGATGTCGCCGAACAGGAAGGCATGGAGTGCGACAGGCGCGTGGTGCCGCGCGGCGGACAAGTCGTGGGTGACCTGCAACATCGTGGGCATCACCATATCGCTGGTGAGATGGGCGAGCAGTTCGAAGGTGGCCAGCGCAAGACAGAACAGCACGTCTCGACGGCGGGAAATTTCCAGTAACGGGCGAAATACGGATTCAGACATGGACGATGAATGCGTGATATATGCGGAAAATCAATGGAAATGAATTTTCCAAATAAATGTTGATTTATTTGATTTTAGAATTTCAGAAATTTATTGAACTGAAAAACAATCGTGCAATGAATTTTGAATGAGTCAATTGTCTCGTCATCAGATGCGGCGATGCCGCCTCAACAGTCTCAGGGAAGTCGATCCAGAAAGATTGACGAGGTCGTTGCCGGCAAAAGACGACGGCAGAACGATTCCGGCCACCCGTGCCACGCAGCCTGCGTCAACAATCTATATCAATAGAAATCGGACTAACTCGAAAGATGGATTCCGAAGAATGGCCATTCAAAATCAATTTTAATGGAATTTCTTGGCGCCAGATAATAGTCTAGATGAAATGGAAATGCAGCGATGTGTTTCGTCGGCGCTACAGTGAGAAAAATCAATTGACCGATCGGAATCGAAAAGAAAGTCAGCGAAATCGAAGAGGGGGGAGGTGTCGACGGCGGTCGCAATCCGCGCTTTTCCGGCGGCGTCATAGAGTGGCAGCACGACACATGCATAAAGACGCGGCGTTCGGTCTGCGCAACTGGCCGGGCACTTCGCGGTGCGGCCGGGGCTGCTGAAGGCGTCGACGAGCCTGTTCCGGATCGACGTGCGCGGCGCCGGCCGCCATGGCGCGATACCGCATCTCGGCTGCGATCTGGTGTTCGCGGTCGTGCAGATCCTGACCGCGCTGCAAGGAATCGTCACACGCAACAAGAATCCGCTCGACGCGGCGGTGTTGTCGGTCACGCAGATTCACGGCGATGAACGGAATCAACGATCAGTGTTTCAGCGCCGCCCATGGGGCGGGCTTCACGATGGCGAATCGGCCGGGCGACCGGCCCGTGCCGATTTGCTCGCACAGGCGATGCTCAAGCAGCAAGGGCAATGCTGCGTCGCTTGCATCATCATGGTCGACACGCCGTGGGTACGACGTCGTGATCGCCGGCGACTATTACGTCCCCGTGCTGGTAAGGTCCGGTCTGCTGTTCAGGCTCGATAAGAACAGGTTGCCGAACATGGCAGACATTCCTATCGTGCGGACCGGAGCCGTCCGCCCGGAACCGCTCGCAACCGCCCGCAACCGCTCGGCCGGTGCGTCTCGCGAATTTCGAGCCGCCATCGGATGCCCGATTTCGAGCGGAGGCGTTTGCGACAAGCTGGGCCAAGCCGCATCGCGGCCCCGATGAGCCACCCGCGACGGTTGCGAGTTCGCCATTCGATGCGCCGGTGATACTCGTCACGGTCATGCGCGCGATGGCGTTGTTTGTGCGAACGCGATACGTTCGCGGCGAATACGAGGTTCTTGCTGACGCGCCAATGTCGCCGGATTGCCGATGGCGCTCCGTGGCTCGCGGCGCAAGGCCGGCCGCGACGCCTGAGGGCCGCCAAGGAAAACCATGGATCTCCGCGGCTCCTCGTGTGGCCCGTGAATCCCATTGCAATCGACGCGTTCGCCTATATCAGCCACCGTGACAAAACGAAGCAAGCACTGAATGCAAGCGTTCAATGCTTGCCGTGTCGACTCTTTCGTTTCCTGCCGCCGCCGGCAGCCGGCCCCGAAAACACCGCCAACCGAGTCTCGATCCATTTGAGCAATTCGAGCGGACCGGGCGCGAGCGGCCGTCCCGACTTGACGAGCACCCGCGCATGCGTCCCCTCGAATAGCGGATGCGCGATCGGCACCGTCGTCAGCTCGCCGTTCGCAATCTCCCGATAGGCGGCGAACTCGCCGATCAGCGTGATGAAGTTCTCCGCGGTGACGATGCGCTTCAAGGCCGTCAGCGAATTCGTCGTCAACGTCGGCCGGATCGCGACGTTCTCGGCCAGCTCCAGCATCTTCACCACGTGACCGATGCCGAACGTCGGCGGCATCAGCGCGAGCGGGTACGCGCGAAGATCGTCGATGGCCGCCGGCCGCTTGCGCCGCGCGAGCGGGTGATCGCGCCGCAGCAACAGCACGACCGGCTGCGGCGAGCTCGCGCGATACGCGATCTGCGGATGGGGCGGCGGATTGTACGCGAGCCCGATGTGCGCGCGGCTTTGCGCGACCTCTTCGAGAATCGAATCGACCGCCAGCATGTCCACGCCGATCGCGAGCTTCGGGTATGTCGCGCAGAACGGCGCCAGCACGTCGTCGACGAGCGTGTCGACGAATCCTTCGCTGACGACGATCCGGATGTGCCCTTGCTGCAGGCCCTTCAGCGCGTGAAGCTGGTCTTCGAGCTTTTCCTGTTGCGACCGGTAGCCCCGCCAGAACTCGAGCAGATGCGCGGCGGCCTCAGTCGGCCGCACGCCGCGCGCCTGCCGCTCGAACAGCGCGGTGCCGAGCTCTTCCTCGAGCAGCCTGATCTGCCGCGTGATGACGGACGGCGACGTGTTGATGTGCTCCGCTGCGCCGCGAATGGTGCCGTGCGTCAGCACTTCATGAAAGTACCGAAGGCGCTGGAGGTTGATGTCTCGCATCGAGGGCTCCCGTGTCGATCTGTCGTTGCTCACGAGTCAACGATATGTGAACTTAGTTGCTCTTGCTAGTAGCGCCATGCGCTGCCAACATGAACGCCATGCAGCGATCGTCCGGCGAAGGCACGCACGAGATGCCGTCCTCCACACGGAAAGGCGAAATGAACATTCTGATTGCAGGCTTCCAGCACGAGACCAATACGTTCGCGCCGACGCGGGCGTCGTATCAGAGCTTCGTTCGCGGCGAAGGCTTTCCGCCGCTGGCGCGCGGCGCGGACGTGCTGTTGCTGCGCGACGTCAACGTGCCGGTCGGCGGCTTCATCCGGGCCGCTCAGGCGAACGGGCACGCGCTGCTGCCCGTGATCTGGGCGGGCGCGTGCCCGTCCGCGCACGTCACGGCCGACGCGTTCGAGCGGATCGGCGGCGAGATCGTCGCCGCGGTCGAGGCGGGCGGGTTCGACGCGATCTATCTCGACCTGCACGGCGCGATGGTCACCGAGCAGCACGACGACGGCGAAGGCGAGATCCTCGCGCGCGTGCGGCGGATCGTCGGTAGCCGGATGCCGATCGTCGCGTCGCTCGATCTGCACGCGAACGTCACCGCGCGGATGGCCGCGCACGCGAGCGCGCTCGTCGCGTATCGCACCTATCCTCACGTCGACATGGCGGCAACCGGCGAGCGCGCCGCGCAGGTGCTCGAGCGAATCGTGTCCGAACGCCGGCCGCTGCATTGCGCGATGCGCCGGCTGCCGTTCCTGATCCCGATCAACGGCATGTGCACGCACGCGGAGCCCGCGGGCGGCGCGTATCGATTGCTCGCGCAACTCGAACGGGACGGCGTCGTATCGATGTCGTTCGCTCCGGGTTTTCCGGCCGCCGATTTTCCGGAATGCGGGCCCACGGTGTGGGCGCACGCGTTCGATGGCGACGCGGCCGAGCGTGCGGTCGACGTGCTGTGCGCGAAACTCGTCGACGACGAAACGCGCTGGGGCGTGCCGTTCCTGACGCCCGACGCCGCCGTGGCCGAAGCGATTCGCCTGAGCCGCGGCGCGACGAAACCCGTCGTCATCGCCGACACGCAGGACAACCCCGGCGCGGGCGGCGACGCCGACACGATGGGCATGGTGCGGGCGCTGCTTCGCCGCGCGGCGACGGACGCGGCGGTGGGCGTGATCTGGGACCCCGACGCCGCGGCCGCCGCGCACCGCGCGGGCGTCGGCGCGCGCATCGGTCTGAGCCTCGGCGGCCGCTCGGGCGTGCGCGGCGATGCGCCGCTCGCGGCCGATTTCGAGGTCGAGCATCTGTCCGACGGGTGTTTTCGTTTCGACGGCCCGATGTTCAACGGCGCGCGCGGCGATCTCGGCGCGGTGGCCTGCCTGCGCATCGAAGGCGTCAGGATCGCGGTGAGCACGAACAAGATGCAGACCTTCGAGCGCAACCAGTTCCGTGTCGCGGGCATCGAGCCCGAGCGGATGCGGATCGTCGTGAACAAGAGCTCGGTTCATTTTCGTGCGGACTTCGAAGCGATCGCCGAGGCGATCCTCGTCGCGAAAGCGCCGGGGCCGATGGCCGCCGATCCCGCGGATCTCGCGTGGGCGCGCCTCGATCCGGACATTCGCCTCCGGCCGAACGGGCAGACCTTCGGGGCGTTTCGCGCGGCGATGCGTTAGTTCGTTTCCGTTTCCATTTCCATTCGATTGCACGTCACCGGTGCGCGCGACGTCCGCCTGCCGGCCCGGCTCGCGCCCGCCGTTCCGCGAATGCGGGCGCGGCCCGCGTGTCCGGTGACGCCGATGGTTCGCAGTCCGTCGATTCGATGCATTGCTTCGTTCCGGGAGGCCGAGCGATGCCGCGCAATGCCGATCGATCGCCTGTTCATGCGGCGCGCCATGCGCCGCGCATTTCGCGCCGCATGCGATGCGGCGTTTTCCGGCAACCTTGAAGGAGGACTGATCATGTCCAATGCGATAAACGTCCGGCGCCGCCGGCTGATGGGCACCGCGCTCGCGGGCGTCGGCGTGATGAACCTCGGTCTCGACGGGCTTGCCCGCGCGCAGTCCGCGCCGCGCTCGGCGGGCGCGAGCGGCGCAACGGGCGATTCAAGCACCCCGAACGTCCCGAACGCCCCGAACGCCGCGAACGCCGCGACGTTCGACACGATCCATCAGATCGACGCCGGCCCGCTCAACGTCGGCTACGCGCAAGCCGGGCCGAAGGACGGTCCGGCCGTCATCCTGCTGCACGGATGGCCGTACGACATCCACAGCTTCGCCGACGTGGCGCCGCTCGTCGCATCGGCCGGCTATCGCGTCGTGGTGCCGTACCTGCGCGGCTACGGCTCGACGCGCTTGCTGTCGGACGACACGCCGCGCAACGGCCAGCAGGCGGTCATCGCCGCCGACATCGTCGCGCTGATGGACGCACTGAAGATCGATCAGGCCGTGCTCGGCGGCTTCGACTGGGGCGCGCGCACGGCGGCCATCGTCGCGGCTTTGTGGCCCGAGCGCTGCAAGGCGCTCGTGTCGGTGAGCGGCTATCTGATCGGCAGCCAGGAGGCGAACCGCAAGCCGCTGCCGCCGAAGGCCGAGCTCGCGTGGTGGTATCAGTTCTATTTCGCAACCGAGCGCGGCGCGGCCGGCTATGCGGCGAACCGCGACGATTTCAACCGGCTGATCTGGCAGCTCGCGTCGCCGAAGTGGCGTTTCGACGACGCGACGTACGAACGCTCGGCGCAATCGTTCCGGAATCCTGATCACGCGGCGATCGTCATCCACAACTATCGATGGCGTCTGGGGCTCGCGCAGGGCGAGCGTCGATTCGACGCGCTCGAGGCGCGTCTCGCGGCCGCGCCTGCGATCACGGTGCCGACGATCACGCTCGAAGGCGACGCCAACGGCGCGCCGCATCCCGAGCCCGCCGCTTACGCGAAGAAGTTCGTCGGCAAGTATCTGCATCGCGACGTCGCGGGCGGCGTCGGGCACAACCTGCCGCAGGAGGCGCCGAAGGCGTTCGCCGACGCGATCCTGCAAGTCGCGCATCTGTGACGCGAGGAGGATAGTCGATGTCGAAGCGAAGTTTTCGAATGGCCCGCGCGCTCGCCGCAGGCGCGTTTCTGCTGTTCGCGGTGCGGGGCGGCGGCGCGTTCGCGGACGCATCGAAGCCGGCCGCGTCGCCGATCTACGGTGTGACGCTTCCCGAAGGCTATCGGAAGTGGGAGATGATCGCGCCGGCCGAAGAGGCGGCGCCGCTCGACGAGCTGCGCGTGGTGCTCGGCAATCCCGCCGCCGTGAAGGCGATCGAGCATGCGACGTTGCCGTTTCCGGACGGCGCGATGCTCGTGAAGCTCGCGTACAAGCGCAAGCCGTCCGCCGAGTTCGAATCCGCGACCGTGCCGGGCCAGGCGACGACGGTGCAGGTGATGGTCAAGGATTCGCGCCGGTATGCGTCGACGGGAGGCTGGGGCTTCGGCCGTTTCGTCAACGGCGCACCGGCCGACGAAGCGCAGCATCGGACCTGTTTCGCGTGCCATCAGGCCCGCGTGAAGGATCGCGATTTCGTCTTCACGCGTTTTGCACCATAGTGTCGCGCCGCAGCGCGCCGGCGAGGCGGCGGTTTCCTTTGTCGCCGTTCGGTTTTATATTCCGAGGAATCGAACGGCGCTCACCCCCTCGCAAACCCCTACGCAATGCTACGTAGATGCCGTACGTAGTCATGCGCTTGTTAGGTTTGCATCGAAGGCGAACAATATGGCCCCATCGCTACGTCCCGACGGAGCGTGACGCTTGCCGTCGTTGCGCGCGGCTCCCCGCCGCGCATATTTCGAAAAAATAGACAGGAGACGCCATGAATCGGGCTTCCGGTTATTTGCTGTGGATCGCCGTCGCGCTGCTCGGCGCGTTCGCGTTCGGCACGATCGCGCTCGCGCACGGCGAGCGGGTCAGCGCGCTATGGATCGTGATCGCCGCCGTTTGCGTGTATTTGATCGCGTATCGCTTTTACAGCCGCTTCATCGCGAGCAAGGTCGTCCAGCTCGACGGCCTGCGGATGACCCCCGCCGTCAAGTTCAACGATGGCCTCGACTACGTGCCGACCAACAAATACGTGCTGTTCGGCCACCATTTCGCCGCGATCGCGGGCGCGGGCCCGCTCGTCGGCCCCGTGCTCGCCGCGCAGATGGGCTACACGCCCGGCATGCTGTGGATTCTCGCGGGCGTCGTGTTCGCGGGCGCGGTGCAGGATTTCATCGTGCTGTTCATCTCGACGCGCCGCGACGGCCGCTCGCTCGGCGATCTCGTCAAGATGGAGCTCGGCGCGGTGCCCGGCGTGATCGCGCTGTTCGGCGCGTTCCTGATCATGGTGATCATTCTCGCGGTGCTCGCCCTCATCGTCGTGAAGGCGCTGACGAATTCGCCGTGGGGCACGTTCACCGTCGCCGCGACGATTCCGATCGCGCTCTTCATGGGCGTCTACACGCGCTACATCCGGCCGGGCCGCATCGGCGAAGTGTCGATCATCGGTTTCGTGCTGCTGATGGCGTCGATCGCGTACGGCCAGCACGTGCACGATTCGCCGACGCTCGCCGCGTGGTTCACGTTCAGCGGCACGCAGCTCACGTGGATTCTGATCGGCTACGGCTTCGTCGCGTCGGTGCTGCCGGTGTGGCTGCTGCTCGCGCCGCGCGACTATCTGTCGACGTTCCTGAAGATCGGCACGATCGTCGGCCTCGCGATCGGCATCCTGATCGTCGCGCCGGAGCTGAAGATGCCGGCGCTCACGAAGTTCGTCGACGGCACGGGCCCGGTCTGGTCGGGCAACCTGTTCCCGTTCCTGTTCATCACGATCGCGTGCGGCGCGGTGTCGGGCTTCCACTCGCTGATCGCGTCGGGCACGACGCCGAAGCTGCTCGACAACGAAACCAACGCGCGCTTCATCGGCTACGGCGCGATGCTGATGGAATCGTTCGTCGCGATCATGGCGCTCGTCGCCGCGTGCGTGATCGAGCCGGGCGTGTACTTCGCGATGAACGCGCCCGCGGCCGTGCTCGGCACGACGCCGGAGGCGGTTGCGCAGACCGTCACGCAATGGGGCTTCATGCTGACGCCCGACATGCTGACCGAAACGGCGAAGGCCGTCGGCGAGACGACGATCATCGCGCGCGCCGGCGGCGCGCCGACGCTCGCGGTCGGCATGGCGCAGATCCTGCACCAGGTGATCGGCGGCCAGGCGATGATGGCGTTCTGGTATCACTTCGCGATCCTGTTCGAAGCGCTCTTCATCCTGACCGCGGTCGACGCGGGCACGCGCGCGGGCCGCTTCATGCTGCAGGACCTGCTCGGCACGTTCCATCCGGCCTTGAAGCGCACCGAATCGCTGCCGGCGAACCTGATCGCGACCGCGCTGTGCGTGGCCGCGTGGGGCTACTTCCTGTATCAGGGCGTGGTCGATCCGCTCGGCGGCATCAACACGCTGTGGCCGCTTTTCGGCATTTCGAACCAGATGCTCGCCGCGATCGCGCTCGTGCTCGGCACCGTCGTGCTGTTCAAGATGAAGCGCGAGCGTTACGCGTGGGTGACGATCGTGCCGACTGCGTGGCTGCTGATTTGCACGCTGACGGCCGGCTGGCAGAAGGTGTTCGATTCGAACCCGAAGGTCAGCTTCCTCGCGCATGCGGCGAAGCTGCAAGCGGCGGCGGCCGACGGCAAGGTGCTCGCGCCCGCGAAGACGCTTGCGCAAATGCAGCGGATCATCTTCAACGACTACGTCGACGCGGCGCTCGCGGCGCTGTTCATCCTCGTCGTCGTGAGCATCGCGGCGTACGGCGTGATCGCGGTCGCGCGCGCGCGCCGTGCCGCGCAGCCGACATCGCGCGAGACGCCGTACGAGCCGATGCCGGCCGCGCAGGCGCTCGGCAGCGGGCGCTGACGGGAGGCCGCGATGTTCTCCGATCTCGGCGGCGAATTGCGCACCGCGGGCCGTTATCTGGGGCAGGCGCTGCGATTGATGGTCGGCCTGCCCGACTACGAAGGCTACGTCGCGCACATGCGCGCGACGCATCCCGATCGTCCGGTGATGACGTACGAGGAGTTTTTCCGCGAACGGCAGAATGCGCGATACGGTTCGGGAGCGGGGAAATGCTGCTGACGGCGTAGTCCGCGGGCGGCGGCGGTTTCGCGATGCGCTTGTCGCGATCGCGCAAAAGCGTCACGGTGCGAGCCGTGGCGCTTTTTTCATGGGCGGATGCGGCGGGACGACGCGTTGGATCGAAGCGGCGAACGGCCAGGCGGATGGATGGACGATGGCCCGATGAGTATCCGCCGACATCTGCGCCGCTCAGCGCCGCTTCGACGGATCACCGCAGAAATGCTCGATCAATTCCTGCATCAGATAGCGATGATGCGGCGAGAGCGCCTCGATCTTCGATGCCAGCTCGATGGTCTCCGCCGTCGGCGCGTATTTTTCGTCGCGTCGCGCCGGCTCGTGCGTCCTGCCGCCGGGCGCGCCGGGCGGCGGGCCGTAATGGAGCCAATGCAGATCGACGCGCAGCCAATCGGCGAGCGTGCGCAACTTGTCGGGCGTCGGGATCGTGCGGCCCGTCAGCCATTTGTGTGCGGTTTGCGGAGAAATCGGGTGTTCGCCGCGATGCCGCAGATTGAAGTGCAGCGCAAGGGCGGTCGCGCCGGAGATTTTCTCCGGGCTGCGCTGCAGGGCGAATTTGAGGCGTTCTGCGAACGCCGCTTTTTCTTCGAGCGTCGGCATGGCCGCATTGTGCGGCTGCACATCGTCGAGGCGGACAACCAATCGGGCTATTAATGGCCTATATAAGATATATTTGGCTTGGCGTTGAAAGGTTGAGCAGATTTATTTTGGCTGCTTTATTCGCCGCCCAATCTGACATTGAATTCCGCATTGTGTCGCGACGAGTATCCAGTTGTCAGGTTTTAATTAACTCGTGTGAGATAATGTATCTGGCATCCGGTTACTCGTGCGAACTGGCGCGCTATTCGGCATCCTCCGTGTTCCCGTCGCCGACAAGCGTTCCCGCGGCACGCACGCATGCACGCACGCGCGCTCGCATCGTTCTTCGTGGCGTCCGCGCGACGTCGCTCAGACCATCTCCCCGATGCATGCATCGAATGCCGCGACCAGCCGATCGACGTCTTCCGCGCCCGTTTCCGGACACACGAGCATCATGTTGTGGAACGGCGTGATCAGCACGCCGCGGTTCAGCAGATACAGATGCACGATGTGCTCGAGCTCGCCGTCGAGCTGCATTCCGGCGATCGCGCCGTTGCGCGGCGGCGTCGGCGCGAACTGGAATTCGGTGCGCGCGCCGATCCGCGTCACGCACCACGGCAGCCCGCGCCGCGCGATCGCCTGTTCGAGGCCGGCCGCGAGCCGTGCGGCGAGGTCGAACATGTGCGCGTACGCGGCGTCCGTCATCACGTCGGCGAGCGTCGCGCGGATCGCGCGCATCGCCAGCATGTTCGCGGTCAGCGTCGTGCCGATGCCGGAATGACCGGGCGGCGCGCTCGCTTTCGCGTGCTGCGCGCGCTCGGCGAACGACGCGCTGAAGCCGTACACCGCGCACGGCACGCCGCCGCCGATCGGCTTGCCGACGACGAGCAGATCCGGCTCGAGCCCATGCGCGACCGCGTAGCCGCCGGGGCCGCTGCTGATCGTATGGGTTTCGTCGATCGCGAGCAGCGTGCCGTGGCGGCGCGTCAGCGCGCGCGCTTCGCGCCAGAAGCCGGGGTCGGGCAGCACCATGCCGATGTTGGTCAGCGCCGGCTCGGCGAGCACGCACGCGACGTCGCCGCTCTCCAGCGCGGCTTCGAGCGCGGCGAGATCGTTGAATTCGACGACGCGCGTGTACGCGAGCAGATCGTGCGCCTGGCCGAGCAGGCTGTCGCGCTGCGCCGGCTTGCCGTCGACGAGATCGACGAACACGTCGTCGACGGTGCCGTGATAGCAGCCGTTGAACACGACGATGTGCTTGCGGCCCGTTGCCGCGCGCGCCCAGCGCAGCGCGAAGCGGTTCGCGTCGCTCGCGCTCAGCGCGAACTGCCAGTACGGCAGCCGGAAGCGGCGCGCGAGCTCCGCGCCGACCCACGCGGCGTCCTCGCTCGGCAGCATCGTCGTGTAGCCGCGCGTTGCCTGCTCGGCGAGCGCGCGCGCGACGGGCTCGGGCGCGTGGCCGAACATCGCGCCCGTGTCGCCGAGGCAGAAGTCGGCGTAGCGATGGCCGTCGACGTCGGTGAAATGCGCGCCGCGCGCGTGATCGACGTGCAGCGAGAAGGGCGTCGACCAGTCGCGCATCCAGTGCAGCGGCACGCCGAACAGCAGGTGCTGCGCCGCTTCGGCGCAGCGCGCGCGCGATGTCGGCATGGCTCGTTCGAAGGCGTCGCGTTCGCGTGCGAGGAGCGCGCGGGCGCGCGTCAGATTGACTCCGTGGCGAATTTCCAAGTGGGCTCCTTTGCGGAATGAAACGGAATCGCGGAACGTCGGCGAAAGCTTCGCATATTCATTCGAGTTGGTCGATTCGCGGGAGCCGGGCGGGCGTCGGCGCGCGCCCGGCGCGACAGGCGATGGCCGAGCCGGCGCGCGGGGACGGGCGGGGGACGGCGAAATGCGCCGCGAGATGTCGGAAGCGTCGCGCAAGGCGATGGGCGAACGGGCGTTGTCGGTCGCAGTGCGTCGCGGACGATCGACGGGCGCCGGCGCTCGGCGCATTGACCGCCGTTGCGGGCGGCGAGCGTCGGCGTCGGCGGCGCGGCGTCGATGAGGGCCATGGCCGATGCGCGTTGCGACCGATCGGCTCACGCCGACGCGTAAGGCGTTCACTTGCCGTTGCGAGCATCGCGACCGGAGCGGCGAGCGCGCCGAAAGACACCTATGCCGGGCGGCGAGTGTCGTCGTCGTCGGCGGCGCGGCGTCGAAACCGACCACGTCGCATCGGCATGCCGCCGCAGCGACGCCGCCGGCATGCGCCGTCCGCGCATCGCCGGCGCACGTTCGCGCCGGCGCCGACGGCCGAGCGTGGCGACTTCGGCCCGGATCGCCGCCTTGCGTATCAGGTCCGCCGCGCGTGCGTTTCGACGCCGGTTGCGCCGCTCGCTGCCGTGAGCCGCGCGGCGAGCGCCGTCGCCTCGCCGAGCGACGCGACCGCCTCGTGCGGAATCCCGAACGCCTTGACGGCCATCCGGCCTTGCTCGGCGACGGCCGCGCGCCGCTCGGGATCGGGCTCGACGCTGATGAGCGCCCTGCACACCGCGCCGAGCGCCGTCCTGTTCCGCTTGAGCCACATCGCGCGATGCTTGCGGTCGTCGTGGCTCTCGCCGGCTTCGAGCGAGACGTACACGACGACGAACGGCGCGCCGCCGCGCATCAGCGCGTCGATTTCCTTCTCCCATTGCGTCGCGTAGCCGGGCGTCGCGGCGCTTTCGCGGAATACGCACATCGGAAACCGGCTCACGTCGTGCACGACGAAATCCTGCGGATCGAGATTCATGGCAATGCTCCCGGAATGGATGACGAAAAAAAAATCCGAAGACGAAGACGAAGACGATGGCAAAGGCAAAGGCAAAGGCAAAGGCGAAGGCGAACGCCACGACGAGGCGCGAAGCGAAGCGGCGCAGCGCGGCGGCCGTCAAGGCCCGCGCGCGTCCGGCGGGCCGTCGGCTTGCGCGACCGGCGCATCGCGCCGCCAGCCTGCGCCGAGCGCCTTGTACAGCGCGATCACGCCCTGCACGTGCGCGAGGCGGCTCAGCGCGAGCGCGTCGCGCGCGCGGTACGTCGCGCGCTGCGCGGTCAGCACCGACAGGTAATCGCTCAGTCCGCCGCGATACAGGCGCATTGCGCGCGACTGCGCGTCCTGGCTGCTGTCGGCCGCCGCGACGAGCGCCTTCTGCCGGTCGCGCTCGGCGCGGATCGCGGTCAGCGCGTCCTCGACCTCGCGGAACGCGACGCGCACGCGCTGCGCATGCGCGATGCGCGCCGCCTCGGCGGCGGCCTGCGCGGCGCTGACGCCCGCTTTCGCGCGGCCGCCGTCGTAGAGCGTTTGCGTGCCTTCGAGCGCAATGGACCACGCGACGCTCGCGCTCGCGAACAAGTCCTGCACGAGGCTCGCGGTCGAGCCGACGCTCAGCGGAATCGCGAAGCGCGGCAATTGCGCGGCGCGCGCGACGCCGATCTGCGCGGTGGCGGCCGCGAAGCGCCGCTCGGCGGCGCGGATGTCGGGCCGCTCGCGGATCACGTCGGCCAGCAGCGCGACGGGCAACTGCGGCGCGACGGGCAGCGTCGCGCCGGGCGCGGCGAGCGCGTCGCGCAGCTCGCCGGGAAAGCCGCCCGTCAGCACGCCGATCGCGTGCGCGAGCCGCGCGACGCTCGCCCGCAGCGGCGGCAGCGCGGCCTGCGCGAGCTCGAGCTCGGCGCGCGCCTGCGCGACCTCGAACGATGTGCCGAGACCGCGCCGCTGCGCGCGCTCGGTCAGCCGCAGCGTCGCGTCGAGGCTCGCGACGTTGTCCGCCGCGAGCCGCAGCCGGGCCTGGCTCGCGCGCAGTTCCGCGTAATCGGACGCGAGCTCGGCGACGAGGCTCACGAGAATCGCGCGGCGGTCTTCGTCGATCGCCTCGACTTGCGCATCCGCGGATTCGATCGCGCGCCGCGTGCCGCCGAAGACGTCGAGCTCCCACGACGTGTCGAAACCGAGCCGATACGTTCGCGATTGGCCGATGCCCGGCGGCCAGTCGAGCGCGCGCGACGAACGCAGCGCGTCGGCCGTGCCGCCCGCGGAGACGGCCGGGCCGAGCCGGCTCGCGATCCGGTCGCGCTCGGCGCGCGCCTGCAACAGCCGCTGGCGCGCGATCGCGAGGTCCTGATTGCCGCCGATCGCCTGCGCGATCAGCTTGTCGAGCAGCGGATCGCGGAACGCGCGCCACCAGTCCTGCGATCGCGCGGGATCGGCCGGCGCGGCGTCGCCGCCGCGCGCCGTCCAGTCGGACGGATGCGCGGGCCGCGGCGGACGATAGTCGGGGCCGACCGCCGTGCACGCGGCAAGCGCGATCGCGCAGGCGCCGGCCGTGAGCGCGGCGGCGCATCGTGGCGGACGGAAAGAAATGGATCGCATCGCCGCCGCCTACATCAACGTGTGCAGCCACGACGCGAGCCGGCCGCGCGGCGTCGAGCGGCGGCCGGCCTCGCCGATCTCGACGCTGCAGGTCATGCCGGCCGCGAGCAGCACGCCCGCCGGCACGCGATCGAGCTCGATGCGCACCGGAATCCGCTGCGCGAGCCGCACCCAGCTGAACGTCGGATTGACGCTCGGCAGTCCGAGTTCGTCGAGGCCGCCGTTCTCGTCGGCGATGCCGCGGCCGATGCTTGCCACACGGCCGCTCAGCAGCGGATCGAAACCCATCAGCTTGATCCGCGCGGGCGCGCCCGTTGCGATGCGGCGCAGCTTCGTTTCCTCGAAATAGCCGGTGATCCAGAAGCTGTGCGCGTCGAGCACCGAGATGCCGGGCTTGCCCGCGACCGCGTAGTCGCCGCGACGCAAGCGCAGCTGCGTGACGTAGCCGTCGACCGGCGAGCGCAGCGTCGCGCGCTCGAGATCGAGCTCCGCGACTTCGAGCGCGGCGAGCGCCTTGCGGTATTCGGCCTGCGCGATCGACACCGCGCGGCCCGAGCGCTGGATGTCCTCTTGCGGCACGAGATCGTCGAGGCCGGTGCGGCGGCGCGCCTCGTCGCGTTTCTGCCGCATCGCCTCGGCGCTCGCGGCGACTTGCGCCTGCGCCTGCTCGAGCGCGAGCGCGAAGCGCCGCGGATCGATCCGGTACAGCACGTCGCCTTTCGATACGCGCTGGTTGTCGGCGACAGCGACGCCGATCACGGTTCCGGACACTTCCGGCGCGATTCGCACGACGTGCGCGCTCACGCGGCCGTCGCGGGTCCAGGGGGCGAGCACGTACGCGTGCCAGAGGGCGGCGACGAGCGCGATCGCGAGGCCGATCGCGACGAGCGTCGCCACGGAGCGGGTCAGGGGTTTGAGCGACATGGTGCGATGTGGCGAACTAGAGAAAGAGGATCAGCGCGGCGACGAGCACGAGCGAAACCGCGAACTCGAACAGCGCCGGGTGCCACACGCGGCGCAGCAGCCCGGCGCGCGCGAGCGCGGCGCGCACGGCCAGGTAGAGCGGCACGGTCGCGCATGCATAGACGAAGAACGGCGGCAGGTAGACGCCGGCCACGGCGAATTCACTGAGCACGGCGGGACCTCGGCGGAACGGGGGTGAAGTACGCGGCGTGCGTGTGCAGCAGCGTGTGCACGTCGGCGAACGCGGCCATCAGCCGCTTCAGCTCGACGTCGTGGCCGGGATGCGCGGCGGCGAGCCGGGCGATCGCACGGGCGGCGCGGCGCGCGTGCAGCGCCGCGCGCGCGGGCTCGGCGGCGCGGCGCGCGAGCCGCGCGAGGCCGGTGCGTGCGCAGTCGAGCGCGGGCGCGGGCAGATCGCCGCGCGCGACGAAGCGCCGGATGCGCAGCAATTCCTTGCCGACGTGCAGCGCGGCGAGCCCTTCGACGCTCGCCTGCGTCATCGCGGCCGGCCGGCTTTTCAGCAGCGCGGCGAGCTGCGCGATGCGGTGTTGCTGCCGCTGCGGCCACTGGGCCGCCGCCGGCCGCCTGTGGCGAGAAGCGAGGAGCCCGAGCGTATCGTCGCGGATCGTGCGGCGTAGCCGCGCGATGTCGGCGGCGAGGTTGCGCGGCAGGATCAGCTGGAACGCGAGCAGCGTGACGAACGTCGCGAGCACCCACGCGACCGATTGATTGAGGAACAGGCCGAGGTCGGGGCGAAACGGATTGGTCGCCGCGTTCAGCGTGTTGAACGCGACGAGATACGCGAGGCCCGCGAGCGCGGTCTTCGGCGTGCTCGTCGCATAGATGCCCGGCAGCCAGAACAGCGCGAGCGTCGCGACGAGGAGCGGAAAGCCCTCGATGCGCGGCAGCACGCCGAATGCGCAGACGAACGCGGCCGGCACCGCGGCGACCGTGCCCTTGATGAATGCCTTCGCGCCTGCTGCGGGATCGCCGGCCGTGGCGAGCAGCGCGCAATACGGCGCGACGACGAGCAGCATCATGTCGCCCTGATCCCAGCCGGTCGCGAACCATATCGCGCCCGTGATCACGATCGCGCACATCGAGCGCGCGCCGTTGCGCACGGCCGAGCGCGCGTCGCGATGAAAGCGCACGGGCGCGGGCTTGCCCTGCGGCCTTGGCCGCTGCAACTCGGCAAGGCCGCGCAGCGCGGCGAGATAGTCGTCGATCTGCTCGATCAGGCGCTCGCCCGCGATCAGCAGCGTCGCCTCGTCGCGCGGGTCGGCGAACGCGATCCCGGCGAGCGCGTTCCGCAAGCGCGTGCGCGCGTCGCCGAGCAGCGCGGCCGCGTGCGCGGCGCCGTCGGGACCGTCGTCGAGCGCGTCGGCGGCGGCCCGCCACGCCGCCTCGAGCCGCGGTTGCAGGCGCGCGATCGCGCGTGCGCCCGGACTGTCCGCGGGCAGCGGCGGCGTGCCGCCCGCGAGCGCGCCGAACAGCGACGCCATCCCGTGCCGCACGGCCATCGCGCGCTGCGCGAGGTCCTCCGATTCGGCCTTGCCGAGCGCGAGCAGATCGTCGATTCCGTAGATGTCGGCCAGCAGCGCGAGCCGCGTGTCGTCGCCGGGCGCGGCCGCGATGCCGCCGCGCTGCGCGGCGATCGCGCGCGCGACCGCCGCGGCGAGCCGCGTCACCAGCGCTTCGAGCTTGCCGCGAACGTCGCGGGCGCTGAACAGCATCGACACGAGGCTCAGGCACAGCACGCCGATCACGACGGTCGAGCCGCGGCCGATCACGCGTTCGAAGGTGAGCTCGGGGCGCAGCATCGCGCCGTATGTCGCGAGGCCGATCGTGTAGCCGGCGACCACCGTGCCCGACGCGCGAAAGTGCCGCAGCATCGTCATGCCGGCGACGCATAGGCCGAGCCAGAAGCCGAAGCCTAGAATGAAGAGCAGCGGCTGCTGCGCGAAGCAGCCCATCAGCACGAACGCGACGAGCATCCCGGCGATCGTGCCGGCGACGCGCCACACGCCCTTGCCGATCACCGCGCCTTGCACGGGATTGATCACGAGCAGCACCGTCGACGCGGCGGAGTACGGCGTCTCGAGCGCCAGCAGATACGCGACGCCGAGCGCGAGCGCGGCCGCGGCGATCGAGCGCGCGACATACGCGCCGCGCGGCGTGAACAGATCGAATTCGAATCGCTCGAGGCGCGCGAGCAGCGCCGCCGTCGCTCGGCTCGGCCGTCCGCGCGCCGCCGAGACGGCGGCCGTCTGATCTGCTGCGTCACGCACTGATCGCGCTCCGTGATGAATGACGGAGGCAGTCTACGGGCGTCGCTCGCGTTCAGAAAAGTGAAGTCTTTGCAATCGGCGCATGCGTGAGACGCACGCGTCGCGCGCGCGTCACGCGTGCGCCGGCTGCAACGCGCTCGGGCCCGTGCACAGCCCGCGCACGACGCGGCGCAGCCATTGATGCGCGGGGTCGCTCTGGAAGCGCGGATGCCACGCCTGCGTGATCAGCACGGTCTCGAGCGGCACCGGCAGCTCGAACGCGCGCACGTCGAGCCCCGCCTTCACTGCGCCGCACGCGAGATGCTCGGGCAGCGGCAGAATCAGATCCGACGCGTGCAGCGCGAATACCGCCGCGTACGGCGTCGGCACGACGAGCGCGACGCGGCGCTTCAGCCCGCGCTCAGCGAGCGCGGCGTCGATCGGCCCGGACGACTTGCCGCGCCGCGACACGCCGATGTGCGGCCAGCGCGCGAAGCGCTCGGGCGTGATGTCGTCGCCGAAGATCGGATGATCGCTGCGCGCGAGCCCGACGAACGTCGTCGTGAAGAGCGGCTGCACGCGGATCTCGGGCCCGAGGCGGCGCGACGCGCTGATGAACAGGTCGATGCGGCCGCTGCGCAGCGCGTCGTCGTCGACGTCGTCCTCCTCGGGCGTGAAGCGCAGCATCGCGCGCGGCATGCCGCGCTCCATCTCCTCGAGCAGCCGGCCGCTGTGCATGCCGACGAAGATGTCGTTCGCGCGCACGTTGAACTGCTTGTCGAGCGTGCGCAAATCGATTTCGGCGCTCGGCGCGAGCAGTTGCGACGCGCGCTCGATGGTCTCGCGCACGACGCCGCGCAGCGCGAGCGCGCGCGGCGTGGGCACCATCCTGCGCCCGGCCTGGACGAAAATGGGATCGCCGACGGTTTCGCGGATGCGCGCGAGCGTGCGGCTCATCGCGGGCGGGCTGAGATTCATGCGGCGCGCGGCGCCGACGACGCTGCCTTCTTCGAGCAGTGCGTCGAGCGCAATCAGCAGATTCAGATCGGGGGCCATCGGCTTCTCCGTGTCGTGGCGTGCATGCCACGCAATGGTAGTGCGAGAGTCGATCGTCCGGCGTTACCGCGGCGCACGCATCGATTGCGCGGCGCGCAACGCTCGATGAACGTATCGGCGGCTTCGTTCGCCGGTTCGGGCATGCGACGGCGCGCGAACTGCGTCGCCGCTCAATCCGTTGCGATGTCGGTCTCGCGGCGAGATATTCGCGCAGATCCGCGCGTATTCGGCTGCATGGGCGATCGGTGTCGCCGCACGGCGCTTGCACGCGCGATCCGGATGACGGGCCGTCGACGTGGGTGCGGCGTGACGTTCGACGGAGCTTCTTCGATTGCGACGCGGGCCGAGCTCGATATGACGCGATCGAATGCGGAGCGGGCGAAAGTGCTTCGGTCCGGCGCGACTCGGTCTGACGTGCGCCGGTTTGAGGCTGACGCGACTCGGTCTGACGTGGCCCGGCCCGGCTCGGTACGACGCGGCACGGCTCGGCACGACGTGACGTGACTCGGCCCGCGTGGCCTGGCTCGACCCGACCCGACCCGACCCGACCCGGTCCGACATGTCCCTGCTCGACGCGACCCAACCCGGCTCGACGTGCGCCGGTCGAGCGTGCGCCGGTCGAGCGTGACCCGGTCGAACCCGACGTTATCCGGCCCGATTCGCCGCTTTCGCGACGTGGCCGACTTCGCGGCGCGATACGCCGATGCGGCGCGCGTCGCGTCGTTTAGCCGCTCAACGCATCGAGATTCAACGCATATGAATGGCCGATCCAGACCGCGGCGTCGCGATGATCGCGCAGCTCGTCGCCCGTGTTCGGATGAACGAACACGTCGAGCGCGCCGTGGTGCAGCACGAGCCACGGCACGACTTCGGCGAATTGCGCCGGCTCGAACGCGATCTGATACGACCACGTCGGATGCGGCCCGACGAGTCGCTCGTGAAAACGGCCGAGCTGCACGGTCGCGCCGAAGCGTCGTTCGACGATCGCGCGAAACGCCCACGCAGCGTCGCGGCTCGATGCGTCGAAATATACGTGGGCATGCCAGCCGATGATGTCGGCGACGTCGGAAGATGTCATGGCGGTTCTCGGAATGTCTGCGCGTGCGCGGCGGCGTCGTGCGCCCGTGCGCATCGTTGTCGGTGGCGGCGCGTCGTTGGCGCCGGCTCAACGCGCATCGTAACGCGGCGCGAGCAAGCGTGCTTGCGAGTTAGCGGCGCAAGTGGCGCACGCGGCGCAAGTGGCGCAAGTGGCGCAAGTGGTGTGTGTGGCGCCGGCTCGGCTCGGCGGCCGTCGCATGCGACATCGATCGGTTGCGCAAGCGGACGTGACGAAAAAGTGCGACAAAGACGCGTGAAGCGGGGAATTTCGCTGAACGTGCGCCAGGATTTCCATGTCGAGGCGTTCGACGATGCGAAATCGCATCGGCATCGATATCGGTACCGATGCCGCCACGGCCACCGCCACCGCCACCGCCACGGCCACGGCCACCGCCACCGCCACCGCCACGGCCACGGCCACCGCCACCGCCACCGCCACCGCCACCGGCCTGAACCGGCCTGACACCGCTCATTCATCCCAAAACATCGTCCGTCGCGCGCCGACCGACGTATCGCAACCGACGCACGGCGCGCCGAAAAAATGCATCGCGGCGAACTGCGCAAAGGCGCGGCCGGACCCCGGCGACACGCGCGCCAAAACAAAAGGCGCCCCGAATGTCATTCGGGGCGCCTCGGCCGTCGACGGCGGGCGCGCAATCTCGCGCGTCGCCGGCGATCGTCGGGTCAGGCCGTCGCGGCCGGCTTCGGCGACTTTTGCAGCTTGCCCTTGCCCGCGCGCTGGATCTCTTCGAGCTTGATCTCGACGTGGCGGGAGAACACGTACTCGGCCGGACGCTGCTTGTCGATCGGAATGTCCGGCGCGAACGGGCCGTCGGTCTTGATGCCCTTCTGGCTCACGCGCAGCGCCTTCAGCGGATGCGCGATCGTGTCCATCACGGCGGTCGCCTCGAAGCCGCAGTGGACCATGCAGTCCGCGCACTTCTCGTAGTTGCCGACGCCGTAGTTGTCCCAGTCGGTCGTCTCCATCAGTTCCTTGAACGACTTCACGTAGCCTTCGCCGACCAGGTAGCACGGCTTCTGCCAGCCGAACACCGTGCGCGCCGGGTTGCCCCACGGCGTGCACTTGTAGGTCTGGTTGCCGGCGAGGAAATCGAGGAACAGCGACGACTGGCTGAACGACCAGCGCTTGCCGCCTTCGCCGCGCTTCAGAATTTCGCGGAACAGGTTCTTCGTCTTGTCGCGGTTCAGGAAGTGCTGCTGATCCGGCGCGCGTTCGTACGCGTAGCCCGGCGACACCGTGATGCCGTCGACGCCGATCGGCTTGAGCGTATCGAAGAACTTCGCGACGCGCTCGGGGATCGCATCGTTGAACAGCGTGCAGTTGATGTTCACGCGGAAGCCGCGGCGCTTCGCTTCCTTGATCGCCGCGACGGCCTTGTCGTACACGCCGTCCTGCGACACGGAATGGTCGTGCATGTCCTTGTCGCCGTCGAGGTGAACCGACCAGACGAAATACGGGCTCGGCTGGTAGTCGTCCATCTTCTTTTCCATCAGCAGCGCGTTCGTGCACAGATAGACGAACTTCTTGCGCTTCATGATGCCCCGGACGATTTCCGGCATTTCCTTGTGGAGCAGCGGCTCGCCGCCCGCGATCGACACGACGGGCGCGCCGCATTCGTCGACGGCCTGCAGGCATTCCTCGATGGACAGGCGCTGGTTCAGGATCGGATCGGGGTAATCGATCTTGCCGCAGCCGTTGCACGCGAGGTTGCAGCGGAAGAGGGGCTCGAGCATCAGCGCGAGCGGATAGCGTTTGTTGCCGGACAGGTGTTGGCGCACGATGTACGCGCCGACGCGGGCTTGCTGGAGCAGCGGAATAGACAAGAGATGTCCTCCTTAAACTTCGCGGGCGACAGCTTGCATGAGCTTCGCCGGCAGCTTGAATTCGACTTTTTCCTCGCGGCCCGACATCGTCGCGACCTCGACCGGGCCGAGCGCGCGCAATGCGGCGATCACGTCCTCGACCATTTCCTCGGGCGCCGACGCGCCGGCCGTGAGGCCCACCGTGCGCGCGTTCGCGAACCATTCGGTGCGGATTTCCGAGCCGTCCGCGACGAGATAGCTCGGCACGCCGCTTTCGGCGCCGATCTCGCGCAGCCGGTTCGAGTTCGAGCTGTTCGTCGCGCCGACGACGAGCAGCACGTCGACCTGCTCGCTCAGTTCGCGCACGGCCGCCTGGCGGTTCTGCGTCGCGTAGCAGATGTCGCGCGTGTCCGGGCCGACGATGTCGGTGAACCGGCGCTGCAGCGCTTCGATGATGCCGCGCGTGTCGTCGACCGACAGCGTCGTCTGCGTGACGTACGCGACGGGCGCGTCGGCCGGCAGCGTCAACGTATCGACCTCGGCTTCGCTCTGGACGAGGATCACCTCGCCCGGAATCTGGCCGATCGTGCCTTCGACTTCCGGATGGCCGGCGTGGCCGATCAGGATCAGCCGGCGGCCGGCCGCGACGTACTGGCGCCCCTGCACGTGCACCTTCGTGACGAGCGGGCACGTCGCGTCGAGGACGTCGAGGCCCCGGGCATCGGCATCCTTTTCGACGGTCTGGGCGACGCCGTGCGCGCTGAAGATGGCCACGGCGCCATGCGGCACTTCGTCGAGCTCCTCAACGAATCGCGCCCCTTTATTTCTCAGGTTTTCAACTACGTGCCGATTATGGACGATCTCGTGACGTACATAGACCGGCGCGCCGTGCTGTTGCAGCGCGCGCTCGACGATCTCGATCGCGCGGACAACCCCCGCACAAAAGCCGCGAGGCTGGGCAAGGATGACTCGCATATTTGGGCGAACTCCGACGACTGACGCGGGGTGCGAGCGGCCGGCAGGCCGGGCCGATCGCCCCAACTTGGATGTTATGAATGCAGGAACGGGCCCGGCACCCCGAAGTAATCGCGCATTTTAACCCTATCGGCTTTTGCGTGCTTTACCGTTCCTGACGTTGTGGCAATTGGAGCAACCCCGGAGGTCCGGCGCTTGCGCGCGTCAAACCCAGTAAACTAGGCGGTTTTCACCGAACCTTTCGGCTCGCTGACGCCGGAGGGCACCTAAAGGGCTGATTTGCATGGAAGTCGATCGTAACGAAACGGGCGCGCCGGCGCGCGCGGCCGCCGGTCCGGGCGGCGCGCCGGGCCGCCGCCGCGCACGGGCGGAGGGCCGCGCATGACGCTCATCGTCGTGTTTCTGCTGTCGTGCCTGTCGCTCGTGATCTGGCTCGTGCTGCTGTTCGGGCGCGGCGGCTTCTGGCGCGCGCGCCCCGCGCGGCGCCTGCCGCGCGACGCGCGCGGCGTGGCCGCCGACGCCGGCTGGCCCGCGGTGGCGGCCGTCGTGCCCGCCCGCAACGAGGCCGACGTGATCGGCGAGGCCGTCAAATCGCTCGTCGAGCAGGACTACGCAGGCTCGTTTCATCTGATCGTCGTCGACGACCACAGCACCGACGGCACCGCCGACGCCGCACGCGCGGCCGCGGCCGCCGCCAGCCGCGTCGACCGGCTGACCGTGCTGACCGCGGAGGCGCTGCCTGCCGGCTGGTCGGGGAAGGTATGGGCGCAGTCGCAGGGGATCGCCGCGGTGCGCTCGCTCGGGCTGCCCGCCGACTACCTGCTGCTGACGGACGCCGACATTGGCCATCCGCCGGACGCGCTCGCGCAGCTCGTCACGCGCGCTCAGGCCGAGCAGCGCGATCTCGTGTCGCTGATGGTGCGGTTGCGTTGCGATTCGTTCTGGGAAAAGGCGCTGATCCCGGCGTTCGTGTTCTTCTTCGCGAAGCTGTACCCGTTCTCGTGGGTCAACGATCCGCGCAACAAGACGGCGGGCGCGGCGGGCGGCTGCATGCTCGTGCGTCGCGACGCGCTCGAGGAGGCGGGCGGCATCGAATCGATTCGCGGCGCGCTGATCGACGATTGCAGCCTCGCCGCGCGGATCAAGCATCGCGGCGCCGGTCATCACCCGATCCGGCTCGACCTCGCCGAGCGCAGCGTGTCGTTGCGCCCGTACGATAGCTGGCGCGACATCTGGAACATGATCGCGCGCACCGCGTTCACGCAGCTTCGCTATTCGCCGGTGCTGCTGCTCGGCACGCTCGTCGGGATGACGATTATCTATCTGATGCCGCCCGTCGCCGCGCTCGCGTATGGCGCGCGCGCGTGGCCGGCGTGGCTCGCGTGGGCGTCGATGTGCACCGCGTATGCGCCGATGCTGAGCTATTACCGCCGCTCGCCGTGGTGGGCGCCGGCGCTGCCGCTCGTCGCGCTGTTCTATGTCGGCGCGACGTTCGCGTCGGCGGTGCGCTACTGGCGCGGCAAGGGCGGGCAGTGGAAGGCGCGCGTGCAGGCGCCGGTGCAGGATCGCTGAACCGTTGCGGGCCGGTCGGCGGCGTTCGGGAGCGGCCGCGTCGGCCGGTTGTTCGTCGGTTTTGGCTTCGACTGCGATCTTTGCCGGACTGCGCGCGCAAGCTGTTGCGCGAAGCGTTTCGTCGGGGTGCGAGGGCGCGGCACGGGGCACGCGGCACGCGGCCCGGTTTGCCCGATCGTCCGGGTGCGTGTGCGTGTGCGTGTGCGGGCGTGGCGCCGGCGCCGCGAAAACTGCGGATGCTTGCGGACCCGCGGGGCTCGATTGCTGCTGCGGGCCGTTATCCGTTGTCAGTGGTCTCGATTGAGCGCGTCCCCCGCGTTTATTCAGGAGAATGCGCTCGCTCGATCGGGCGACTTCGCCATTTCCCGGCCGGCGGCCGTCTCGACCGCCGTTCCGGTCACCACTTCTCCTTTCCTTCCGACGGTGCGGCGCCGGCGCTGGCCGTGGTCGGCCGCGCCGCGTCACTTCTGCGTGAGCAGCATGTACAGCTGGATCACGACCTCCGGCGAGAACGTGAACGGCACCCAGCCGAACCCGCTGTGCCGCGCGACGAGCAGGCGGTCGCCGTTCGCCTGCTTCTGCACCGCCATCAGCGGATTGCGCGTCGTCACGAAGCGCCAGCCGTTCGGCAGCCCGTTCGGCTGCTCGATCGTCATCGACGCGCGCACGTGCGCCAATTCCTCGATCAACTGGCTGAGCTGCTGAGGCGGCAGCGACACCGAGTGCTCGCCGAGCGTGAGCGTGATCTGGTCCTGCGACGGCCGCGCAACGTGCAGCGATAGCTCGCCGTTCGCCGCTTGCACTGCCGCGACCGGCGCCGCGGCTTCGGCGGCCGCCCGGTTCTGCTCGGCCTGCGACGCGAGCGATTCCGCCGCCGCCTTGTAGCTCGCCGCGCGTGCGGCGGCGGCCTCGGCGGCCGAACGTTCGGTCGTGGCCTGCGCGAACAGCGACTCGGCCGCGTCCTTGTCGGCCGCCGCCTGGGCCGCGGCCTGCTCGGCCGCGGCGCGGTCCGCCGCGGCTCGGGCGGCGAGCGTTTCGGCTTCCGCCTTGTCGTTGGCGGCTTGTGCGGCCGCTGCGTCGGCGGCGCTGCGTTCCGCCGTCTCTCGTTCGGTTGCGCGCGTTTCGGCCGCAGTGCGCTCGGCGCTGGCCTGCGCGGCGAGCAATTCCGCTGCGGCTCGATCGGCCGCCGCCTGGGCGGCGATCTCTTCGGCTGCGGCCTTGTCGGCCGCCGCCTGAGCGGCGGCTTGCTCGGCGGCGGCGCGGTCCGCCGCGGCTTGCGCGGCGAGCGTGTCCGCCTTTGCCTTGTCGTCGTCGGCCTGAGCGACAGCTTGCTCGGCGGCGGCCCGATCGGCCGCTGCGCGCTCGGCGATGCCCGCATCCGCCGCTGCGCGCTCGCTCGCCGCTCGAGCCGCGAGCGATTCGGCCGCGGCCTTGTCGGCGGCCGCCTGCGTCGCAGCGTGTTCGGCGGCGGCTCGGTCCGCGGCCGCTAGCGCGGCGGCATGCTCGGCCGCCGTGCGCTCCGACGTCGCCTGCGCGACGAGCGCTTCGGCGGCGGTCTTGTCAGCCTCGGCCTGCGCCGTCGCGTGCGCGGCGGCGGCGCGATCCGCCGCTGCCTGAGCGGCGAGTGCTTCGGCGGCAGCCTTGTCGGACGACGCCTGTTCCGTCGCCGCGCGTTCCGTTGCGGTATGGGCGGCAAGCGCTTCGGCGGCCGATTTGTCCGCCGCTGCTTGTGCCGCGGCCTGTTCGGCGGCGGCCCGATCCGCGGCCGCCTGCATCGCGAGCATTTCGGCCGCGGTCTTGTCGGTGACCGCCTGCGCGGCGGCGGCTTCGGCCGCGGCCTGGACGGCGGCCGCTTGCGTCGCGAACGCTTCGGCCGCCTTCTTGTCGGCGGCCGCTTGGGTGGCGAGGGATTCGAGCGTCGACTGCTCGACGGACATTCGGGCGGCTTCCGCGTGCTTCGCCGCGGCGGCTTCGGCGGCGGCCTTGTCTGCGGCGGCGGTCGCGGCGGCTTCCTGCGCGGCGCTCGCTACGTCGCACACCGTATGGATGAGCTGATCGACGCGGCTGTCGAGCGTATCGATCTGATCGTTCAAGTTCATGCGTGCATTCTCTACGTAAGACCCGCGATTTTACCCGCAGGCCCTGTCCAGGTTCGAACGTTGCATGTAACAAAATGCTGGCAACGTGGCGGACGCGGCAGCGAGCGCGTGTCGGACCGCGCACTTGGAGCGGTTCGGCGACATTGGCTGACGTAATGGGCGAGAAGTCGACGGATGGTGCCGCCGAGGTCGACGTGTGCCCGAAGTGTGGGCCGGCGCCTCCCCGATCGTCTTCGATCTTCGAGGCCGCATGGGGGCGTTTCGTGTCAGCGGCGATCGGAAAGGGCGGTCGACGCGCGCCGGCGGCCCCGCCGGCGGCCCGTTAGGCAGGTCCGTCGTCGTGTCGGCCGCGATACGGTGAGATCGCGGTGAGATCCGCGGTGAGATCCGCGGTGAGATCGTGGCGAGATCGCGGCGCGAACGCTGGTTGGGCGGCGAGATGTCCTTTGCCCCGTGGTTACCGCACGCTTTGCTGCTGCGGCAGCCTGCTCGAGGGTCTTTCTCGATCGAAAGCGTCGGGCGATCACATGCTCGACGCGTTCGCATCGATCGCTTCAAGATCGATGGGGATCTTGCCTGATGGCGACAAGAAGAGCGACGGCGCGAATGCGCATCGCAGCCGCGGGCCGCTCGTGGCGAGCCGAGCGCCGCGCGATGCGTCGCGATCGCCGATTTTCGATCCGGCACGCGGATGCGGGCGTCCCGTTTTCCGGGAAGAGGGGCGAATGCGTCGATAACCCGTCGCGGTCCACGATGAGTCGGCGAAAAATCGGAACGTTGCGCGGACCGTGAACGGCACGCGCAGAATTGCTGCCGAAACGCCGAAACGCCGAAACGCCGAAACGCCGAAACGCCGAAACGCCGAAACGCCGAAACCCCGCTCAGCGCAAATAACCCGCCTGCCGGAACCAGTCGAGCGCGTCGCGAATGCCCTCGCGGTATGGCCGAGCGCGATAGCCGAGCTCGCGCTCCGCCTTCGCCGACGTGAAATACATCTTGTTCTTCGACATCCTGAGCCCGTCGACCGTCACGAACGGCTCGCGCTTCGTGATCTTCGCGACCGCTTCCGCGCCGAGCGCGATCGGATACAGCGGCCAGCGCGGCAGCGCGAGCGTCGGCGCCTTGCGGCCCGTCAGTTGCGCGATGTCGGCGAGCATCGTCTGCAACGGCAGGTTCTCGCCGCCGAGGATGTAGCGCTCGCCGGTCCGCCCGCGCTCGAGCGCGAGCAGGTGGCCGTGCGCGACGTCGTCGACGTGCACCAGGTTCAGGCCCGTGTCGACGAACGCGGGAATCTTGCCGAGCGCGGCTTCGACGATGATCCGGCCGGTCGGCGTCGGTTTCACGTCGCGCGGGCCGATCGGCGTCGACGGATTGACGATCACGGCGGGCAGCTTGTCCTCGGCGATCATCCGCTCGACCGCGCGCTCCGCGAGCACCTTGCTGCGCTTGTAGACGCCGATCGCCTGCTCGGCCGTGAGCGGCGACGACTCGTCGGCCGATGCGCCCGACGGCGTCACCTTCAGCGTCGCGACGCTGCTCGTGTAGACGATCCGCTCGACGCCCTCGGCGAGCGCCGCGCGCATCGTCGCGACCGCGCCTTCGAGATTCGCACGCTCGATCTCGAGCGGATCGGGCGCCCACAGCCGGTAGTCGGCCGCGACGTGCAGCAGGTAGCGCACGCCGCGCAGGGCGGCGCGCATCGACGCTTCGTCGCGCATGTCGCCCGTCGCGATCTCGGCGTCGAGATCCGCGACGTTCGTGCGCGGGCTCGTCGGCCGCACGAGCACGCGCACCCGATAGCCTTGCTGCCGCGCGGCGCGCGCGACGGCGGAGCCGACAAAACCGGAGGCGCCGGTCACCAGAACGAGATCGCGTTGTGTGTCAGTCATAGTCCTCATGGCCGCGCGCTCGTGCAGCGCGGCGTGTTGTGCGTCGTGCGAGATTGTACGTGGTCGCCTCGCGCGGGCGGCGCGCGGTTTCGTCGAGCATCGTTCGCGGCGCGCGACTACAATGCCGGGCTTGGATCGACTGGATGACACGGGGGATGCGATGAGCGGCGACGATCTGGACGAGCGTCTGGACGAGCGGATCGAAACCTATTACGTGCGGGTGCGCGGCGTGGTGCAGGGCGTGGGCTTTCGGCACGCGACCGTGCGCGAGGCGCATGCGCTCAAGCTGCGCGGCTGGGTCGCGAATCTCGACGACGGCTCGGTCGAGGCGATGCTGCAGGGCCCGGCGCCGCAGATCGACCGGATGCTCGCGTGGCTGCGGCACGGGCCGCCCGCCGCGCGCGTGACCGAGGTGACGTTCGAGGAGCGCCGGACGGACAAGCGCTTCGAGCGCTTCCAGCAGCATTGAGCGCCGCGGCCGATTATCCGCAGGCGGGGCGCGGGATCGCGCTGTCGGTGGCGGCGTCGGCGCTGTTCGCGCTGCTGTCCGCGTATGCGAAGCTGCTCGCGCCGCTCACGGGGCTCGACATCTTCGCGTGGCGGATCGTCTGGACCGCGCCCGGCGCGATCGCGGTCGTCGCGCTGCGCGGCCGCTGGCCCGCGTTGCGCGAGCTGCTCGCGCGCGCGTTCGCGAACCGGCGGCTCGCGCTGTCGCTCGCGGCGAGCGCCGCGCTGCTCGGCCTGCAGCTATGGCTGTTCCTGTGGGCGCCGCTGCATGGCCGGATGCTCGAGGTGTCGCTCGGCTATTTCCTGCTGCCGCTGACGATGGTGCTCGTCGGGCGCTTTTACTACCACGAACGTCTGAGCGGGCTGCAATGGCTCGCGCTCGCGTGCGCGGCCACGGGCGTCGCGCACGAGATCTGGGCGACGCGCGCGTTCGCGTGGCCGACGCTCGTCGTCGCGCTCGGCTATCCGCCGTACTTCGTGCTCCGACGCCGCGTGAATGCGGATTCGCTCGCGCTGTTCTCGGTCGAAATGCTCGCGCTGCTGCCGGTCGCGGCCGCGACGCTCGCGATGGGCGGCACGCGCGTCGCGGATCGGCCGCTCCTGTGGGCGATGCTGCTGCCGGGCCTCGGCGCGATCAGCACGTTCGCGCTCGCCAGCTATCTGAAAGCGAGCCGCATGCTGCCGATGGCGCTCTTCGGGATTCTCGGCTACGTCGAGCCGGTGCTGCTCGTCGCGGTTGCCGTGTTCGTGCTCGGCGAGGCGCTGAGCTGGGAGCAGCTCGCGACGTACGTGCCGATCTGGGCGGCGGTCGCGCTGACCGCGTGGCACGGATTCTTGCTCGCACGGAGGTAGGCGCGCGCGTTCGGTGCGCATGGCGATTGCGTGTTCGATGGCGCGGCGCGTGGTTCGAATGGCGGGCGTTGGCTGGCTGGGCGATGGGAGCGGATTGCCCATGCCGACCTGCCGGCGCGCTGACCTATCGACCTGCGGACCCGTCGACCCGCTGAACCGCTGAACCGCTGAACCGCTGAACCGCTGAACTGCTGAACCGCCGAACGGCTGAACGGCTGAACGGCTGAACGGCTGAACGGCTGAACGGCTGAATTAGCAATTCCGCAATTCCGCAATTCCGCAATTCCGCAAATCCGCAAATCCGCAAATCCGCAAATCCGCAAATCCGCAAATCCGCAAATCCGCAAATCGGCAAATCGGCAAATCGGCAAATCGGCAAATCGGCAATTCCGCAATTCGATGACCGATCAACGTCGAACCACGACCGGCGACCGGTGACGCGCTGCGTCACGGAGATCCCGGCTGACGGATTCGCCAATCGACGGCCGTGATGCGAGCCGGCGCATTGCAGCCGATTACACGATGCGTCCGCCGCGCGATTCGCTGCTGCGCGGCGACGCGCTTGCCGACGCCCACCGCGCGCCGACCGCATGACACGCACGCGAATCAATCCCGTTGCGCCGAGCACGCCGCATGCCCGGCGGCATTCGCGACGCGCGATCCGTCTTGTAATCCGGCTAAAGATTTCGTTGCATTTTGTTACTTAGGGCATACCCTGAGCGGCGATTAAAATTTTTAGACGAATTCTTTCGCCCGCGGGCCCGCCCATGAACGGTCATGTTTTCACGTCGCAGGGGCGTTGCTCCGTCACGTCGGCGCATCGCCGGATTTTCAGCCGGCATTTGCATTGCGCCACGGCAGAACGGCTCGCAAGCCCGACTTTCCCGCTTTCCGCAGTTCGCCCGGCGCGCGCCGCGCGCATCGGTCCGGCCGTGCGATGAGCGTTCCCGTCATGTCTGCCCAAGCGGCCGCCGGACGCTCGATCGAGGTCGATTTCTTTCGCGGCCTCGTGCTGCTGACGATCGTCGTCGACCACATCGGCGCGAGCGTGCTGTCGCGCGTGACGCTGCACGCGTTCGCGCTGTGCGACGCGGCCGAGGTGTTCGTGTTCCTCGGCGGCTTCGCGACCGCGAGCGCGTATCTCGCGGTCTGTGCGCGCCACGGCGCGGGCGCGGCGCGGCGCCGTTTCGTGCGCCGCGCCGCGCAGATCTACCGCGCGTTTCTCGCGACGTCGACGCTGATGCTCGTGGTATCGGCCGTGCTCGATCACTACGGCATCGACGCGCCGAACATGGCGCTCGACGACATCAGCGTGCTGCTCGCATCGCCGCTCACGGGGCTCGTCGAGCTGCTGACCTTCAAGCGCCAGCCGTATCTCGCTTCGGTGCTGCCGATGTACGTGCTGTTCGCGCTCGCGACGCCCGCGGTCGTGCCGCTCGCGCGCGCGAAGCCGTGGTGGCTGCTGTTCGGCAGCGTGCTGATGTGGAGCTGCGCGCCGTGGCTCGCGGCCGACCTTCTCGACACCGATTCGTTCCGCTGGAGCTTCAACCCGTTCGCGTGGCAACTGATGTTCGTGGTCGGCGTGATCGTGCGCTGCTGGCCGCTGCATCGCGACGTTGCGGCGCGGCCGGGCGGCGCGGCGATCACCGCGGTCGCGCTGGCGGTCGTGCTCGCGTGCGCGTACTACAAGCTGTTTGCCGGGCTGCCGCTGCCGGAGGGTGAGCTCAAGCGCCATCTCGCGTGGCCGCGCGTGATGAACTTCGTCGCGTTCGCGTGGCTGATGGCCGAGCTCGTCCGCCACGGCTGGATCGCGCGGATCGCGCGGGCGGCGTGGCCCGTCGTCGCGGTCGGGCAGCGCGGGATGCTGTGCTTCGTCGTCGGCGCGGCGATCTCGCTGACGTTCGATTCGCTGCTGCACGGCATGCAAGGCAACGCGCGGATGCTGCAATTCGGCGTCGGCCTCGCCGCCGATGCGTGCGCGCTCACGCTGATGCTGACCGTCGCGAGCTCGGATCTCCTGTTCCAGCGCTTGCGCAGAAGCGTCATTGCGTGAAGCAAGCGGGCGACGCGCATCCGGATTCGATTTCGCCGCAGTTGCCGTTTCCGGGCCGACTCGTCTGCGTGTCGAGCCGCCGTCGTCCGGACGCGCACGAGCCGCTGACGCTCGAACGCCTTAGCCGCGCTCGACGCTCCAACGTGTCGATCAGTCTTGCCGACAGCCGCCTGATCGCCGCGATGCTCGCCGATATGTGCGCCTTGTGCCGCGCGCGGTCGATGCACCGCACCGGCTCGTCGCGGCAAGCATGCTCGATACGTTGCCGCTTGCCGTGAACGTATCCGCGCCGTTTGCGCCAAGTGTTTGCGAACCGCGAACCGCGAACCGCGAACCGCCAACCGCCAACCGCCAACCGCAAACCGCAAACCGCAAACCGCAAACCGCAAACCGCAAACCGCAAACCGCAAACCGCAAACCGCAAACCGCAAACCGCCGCTCGATACGGAGTCCGTAACGCGGCCGCTGCATCGGCATCGTCGCGAACGACGACGGCAGCGTCGCGCACGCATCGCCGCACGATTGCATGGCGGACATCGTCGACGAAATCGATCGGCGCGGCTTGCCCGAAAAGGCGAGCGCGGTCGGCCGGGCGGCGCGAGGCGTTACGTCGCGCGGCGCGAGCGCGCATTGCGTGCATTGCGCCTGTCGTGCGTTCGGCTCGAATTGCGCGCGCCGGCTTCGCCGCTCCAGCGCGATCGATCCATTTGACCAACGCGTCCGCGCCCGCCCGCTCGCGTGCGTCGCCTTGCGTTTAACCGCGCCGTCATGGGCGGTTCGTATACTCGGTCCCCGCCGTTGCGTCGCAATGGGCAGCAACGGACGAAATCGACCGAGGAAGAATCTTGCGGACTACGAATTCAATTGGCATCCTTGCCGCGCGCCTGCTTCCCGCCCTCGCGCTGGCGCTCGCGAGCTGCGGCGGCGACGACCTGACGCCCGCCGCGCAGCGCTGGGCGATGCCCGCGAGTGAAATGCCGCTCGGTCCGCAAGGGCTTGCGCAGAACGTGTCGTCGCAAACGGTCGCGACGGGCGTCGCCTATTACCAGATCAAGCGCGGCGCGCCGAGCGCGGCCGATTTCTGGACCGTCAACATCGGTTTCTACGCGACGCAGGCCGCAACCCAGGCCGATGCGGCGAACCTGGCCGCCGCCGGCTTCGCGACGCGCGTCGACGCGTCGGCGGGCACCGACCTGCAGGGCAAGGTGCTCGGCTACTGGCTGTCGGTCGGCCGCTACGCGGCGCAGGCCGATGCAACGGCCGCGGCCACGCAGATCGCGCAGGCGACGCAGAACCGCTACAAGCCCGGCACGCGGCATACGTCGCTCGCCGGCAATCCGACGACGGGGCCGTGGATCGTCAACGTGCTCGCGATCGATCCGTCGCAGGCCGGCGCGAAGCTGTCGATTGCGCTGGCGGGCGGCAACGATCTCGGCGCGGGCGGCGAGACGGTGTCGGCCGCGCGGGCGCGCGTCGACGCGCTCGCCGGCGTCAACGGCGGCTTCTTCACGAACGTCAATCCGTTCGGCGCGCCGCTGCCGCCGCGCTCGCCCGTCGGCGCGACGGTGGTCGACGGGCGTCTCGTCGCCGCGGCGATCGGCAAGCGTCCCGGCCTGCTGCTCACGCGCGACGCGAACGGCCGCCAGCGCGCGACGATCGCGCGCAATCTCGCGACGGCGATCACGCTGACCGACGCGCAGGGCGGCGCGATCGCGGTGCAGACGCTGAATCGGCCGATCCTCGGCACGGTCGCCAACTGCGGCGTGCAGGCGAAAGTGCCGACGAGCGAGCCCGCGCAGGACACGGTCTGCACGAATTACGACGATCTCGTGATGTACGACGCGCTGTACCTGCGCGGCGGCGCATCGAACACGCTCGTCGACGCCGGCTATCAGGGCGCGCGATATGAACTCGTGGTCGATGCGAACGGCGTCGTCGTCGCGGGTCACGCGACGCTCGGCGCGGCGCCGCCGCCGAACGGCTATGTGCTGCAGGGGCTCGGCGCGAGCGCCGCGTGGCTGCAGGCGCACGCGGCGCCGGGCACGCGCCTCGCCGCATCGCAGCGGCTGTCGGCGAACGGCGCGGATCTCGCGCTCGCGTCGGGCACGTCGCTCGTCGAGGCGGGGCCGACGCTGTCGGCGCCGAATCTCGCGCAAAGCGCCGCGCAGGAGGGTTTTGCGCCGACGGTGGGCGGCGTCGACGCGGGCGAAGGCGGCGCCGCGAACGGCAGCTGGTACAACGGCTGGTACGTCGCGCGCAACGGGCGCACGGCGGCGGGCGTCGCGGCCGACGGCACGATCCTGCTCGTCGAGATCGACGGCCGGCAGCCGGCGCTGAGCGTCGGCACGAGCATTCCGGAGACGGCGGCGGTGATGGCGTGGCTCGGCGCGACGTCGGCCGTCAATCTCGACGGGGGCGGCTCGAGCAACATGGTGATCGGCGGCAAAACGGTCGGACATCCGTCCGACGCAACGGGCGAGAGAGGCGTCGGCGACACGTTGATGCTGTTGCCGAGCTGACGGGACGAAAAAGCCGCGCGCAGGCGGCGCGCGCGGCGCGGCGGTGTCAATGGCGCAGATCGGTCCTCGCGCGCTTCGCGCTCGACGCGTCGTCCTGCGTCGCGTCGTCCGCGTCGGGAGGATCGTCGTCGCGCTCGGTCAGGAGCGCGTCCACGTCAGCGGCGGCCGCCGCCGCGCGCAGCGCCGTGCAGCGCTGTGCGCGGCGGATGTCCGACAGCATCCGCCAAAGCCTCGTAGTCTTGTTTTTCATCGTTCTCTCCCTGCCGATGTCGCCCGTGCCGGCGAGTTGGTTTCAGTGTAGGACGCTTGCGGGCGAACCGTAGGGAGAATGTGGCGCGCAAGTCACATGTCGAGGGATTTCACTAGTGCGCGGCAACCGCCTGCGCTTCGCGGCGCTCCGTCTCGCAGCGGTGATGCTCGCGCGACAGCTTGTTCATCAGCGGCAGCATCAGCAGGCCGATCGCCGTGCCGCCCGCGGCGAGCCAGCCGAGGCCCGTGAACAGCTCGATGTAGAGCGGCAGCGACGCGGTCGCCGGCAGATCGTTCGACGGCATCTGCGCGAAATTCGCGACGACGCTGCCGAGATATTGAGATACGCCCGTCGCGACGAAGTAAGCGCCCATCATGAAGCCGCCCATCCGGGCCGGCACGTAGCGCGCGATCATCGCGAGGCCGAGGCCGCTCACGAGCAGCTCGCCGAGCGAGTAGAAGCCGTAGCCCGCGACCATGAACCACGACGACACGCGGCCGTCGACCGCGAAGCGCCCGCTGATCGCGAACGCGAGATAGCCGATCGCGACGACGGCGAAGCCGAGCGCGTACTTGCCGGCGACGGGCAGATCGCGGCCGCGCTTGCCGAGCCCGTTGTAGATCGCGACGAGCACGGGGCTCAGCAGCATGATCCAGATCGGATTGAGCGCCTGGAACTGCGCGGGGCTCCACGTGAAGAGCGTCGTGCCGAACAGCATGAAGCGCGGATCGACGTTGCGCAGCGCGAACAGCGTGAGCGACGTCTGCATCTGCACGTAGAAGATGAAGAACAGGATCACCTGCGCGATCAGCAGCAGCGCGGCGATGAGGCCCGAGCGCTCGGAACGGTTCGATTTCGCGATCATGTACGCGAAGATCGCGAGGATCGCGAACGCGGCGGCCCACACGCTCGCGACCGCGAGCTGCTTGTGGCCGAGCACGTACATCGTGACGAGGCCGAGCGCGATGCCGCCCGCCGCGACCGCGGCGAGGCGCCGCCAGTGAACGGGCTGCGCGTCGGGCTGCGAGCCGATGCGCGCGAGCGTGCGGTGCATCAGCACGAAGTTGAGGATGCCGAGCACCATCCCCGCGCAGCAGACGGCGAACGCCGTGTGCCAGCCCCAGTGATCCTTGATCCACGGCGTCGCGAGCATCGACGCGGTGGAGCCGATGTTGACGGCCATGTAGTAGATCGTGAACGCGCTGTCGATGCGCGCGTCGTCGCCCTCATAGATGCGGCGCACGAGATTCGCGGCGTTCGACTTGAAGAGCCCGTTGCCGACGACGATCACGCCGAGCGACGCGTACATGAACGCCAGATGATCGTTCGGAATCGCAAGCATCAGGTAGCCCGCGCACAGCACGACGGCGCCGATGATCATCGAGCGGCGCGCGCCGAGCACCTTGTCGCCGATCCAGCCGCCGATCGACGGCGACGCGTAGACGAGCGCGGTGAACGCGCCCCAGGTCAGGTTCGCCTGGCCGTCGGTGAAGCCGAGCTTGTCGACCATGAACAGGACGAGCAGGGCCGCCATCCCGTAGTAGCCGAAACGCTCCCACATTTCGATCAGGAAGACCGTCGTGAACGAGCGGGTCTGGGAGACGCGAGTATTCATTGTGCACCTCTGGATTGAACAGACGAAACGCCGCGCGCGGCGGCGCGGCGGATGGCGGGCGAGACGCCGGCCGCTGTGCGGCCGCGAACCGGTCCCGGCGGATCGGTGCCGGCCGGAGGGTTGCGCGGTGAAGGGGGCGAGGTGCTCAGGCGCGCGCGCGCGGCGCGCGGCAAAGTGGAAAGGGTCGTCATGTCGATAAGCGGGCAAGCGCACCGATCGGGGCGCAAGACGAGGCGCGGCGCGCGGCGGATGGTCCGCGCGACTTCACCGTTGAAAAACATGCGGACCGCGAGATCGTCGCAGTCCGCCGGGCGGCCGCGATTCTCGCGGCGTGTCGGATCTTCGTCACTCAGGGTAATCCCCGAAAAAGAGGGCTGTCTTCTTTGCTGCTCATGGTCGTGGGCGGGTTGAAAGCCGTTGGTCGAGCTCCGCCGCAACACCCGCAAACCCGCTTGCAGCTTGCCTGTGAAGGCGGCGAGTCTGGCAAGATAGCGTGCTGTCTCGATTTCGGCGCCACGGCTTGCTGCGTCCGCTTCGGGGCGACAGCGCTGCGCGAGACGACGAAGAGTAAGTCATATCTATCAAACTTCGTTATTTTCCATCAAACATTTTTTGACGATAAGATTTCGGCCTGCTATGGTTCCTTCCACTGAAAACACGCGGCCTGCCAATGCCGGCATCGCGCTCGGGAGCAAGATTCGGGCGCTGCGGCAGAGGTTGAAGCGCACGCTCGACGAAACAGCGACCGCCGCGGGTATTTCCAAGCCGTTTTTGTCGCAGGTCGAACGCGGGCTCGCATCGCCGTCCATCACGTCGCTGGCCGGCATCGCGCACGCGCTGGGCGTCACGGTGCAGTACTTCGTCGAGACGCCGAGCGAGGAGCGTTCGGTTTGCCGCGGCGATCAGTTGCGCTTCTTCAGCTTCGCCGATTCGGCGAACCTGTTCGCGCGGCTGACGAACGTGCCGGAAGGGCGCCAGCTCGAGGCGATTCTCGTGCGGATGCCGCCCGGGCAGAAGCGCTCCGAGGTAACGACGCATGCAGGCGAGGAATTCCTGTACGTGATTGAGGGTGAAGTGTCGTTGACGCTGGAAGGCAAGTCGTTCGTTCTGTATGCAGGTGACAGTGCGCATTACCAGTCGACGGTCCCGCACAGCTGGGTCAACACCGCGAAGATCGAGTCGGTGGTGGTCTGGGTCGGGACGCCGAGGCTGTTCTAAGACGGGGCATTCCTTCGTTCTTTCGACGGGGTGCCTGTCGAAAGGAACGTAAGGATGACTAATATGAAATTCAGGAACCAGGGGCCTCCCGTTTCCGTGCGCCCATAAGCGTTCTTCGCGCCGCGCCGCGCACGGCCTCGTGTCGCGCGCTGCATTCCCGCTATCACTACCAATCGCACACGATGAAACACACGCATGCCTTCGCGGCCGTGCTGGCCGCGCTCGCCCTGACGACGTCGCAATCCGCCTCGGCCGTCTCCGTTCCCTCGAACGTCGTCCTCGCCGATCAGCAGGACATGACGCGACAGATGCCCGCGGAGGTCGAGTCGCTCGATCCCGCGCACATCGAATCGTGGACGGGCAACACGATCGGCCTCGATCTGTTCGAAGGGCTCGCGCGTATCGCGGCGGACGGAAGCGTGGTGCCGGGCGTCGCGCAATCGTGGGAGCACAAGGCGCCGGATACGTGGATTTTCAAGCTGCGCCGCGACGCGAAGTGGAGCAACGGCCAGCCGGTGACGGCCGCGGATTTCGTGTATTCGTGGCAGCGTCTCGTCGATCCGAAGACGGGCTCGAAGTACACGATCCTCGTCGAGTTCGTGAAGAACGCATCGGCGATCATCGCGGGCAAGCAGCCGCCGAGCAGCCTCGGCATTCGCGCGGCCGATCCGTACACGATCGAAGTGCAAACCGAGGTGCCGGTGTCGTACTTCCCCGAGCTCACCGCGATGGCGCCGCTCGCGCCCGTCAACAAGGACGCGGTCGCGAAGTTCGGCGACGCGTGGACGCGCCCGAAGAACATCGTGAGCAACGGCGCGTACACGCTCGTCGACTGGCAGCCGAACAACCGCATCCTGATGGCGAAGAGCGACAAGTACTGGAACGCGCGCAACGTCGTGATCCGCAAGGTCACGTATCTGCCGATCGAGAACGACGAAACCGCGCTGCGCATGTACCAGGCGGGCCAGATCGACTACACGTATTCGATTCCCGCGGGCGCCTTCGGCCAGGTCAACAAGCAGTTCGGCAAGGAGCTGCGCCCGGGGCTGCAGCTCGCGACGTACTACTACTACTTGAAGAACAGCGATCCGGCGCTGAAGGACAAGCGCGTGCGCGAGGCGCTCGCGATGGTGCTCGATCGCGACATCCTCACGTCGAAGATCACGCAGGCGGGCGAAGTGCCGATGTACGGACTGATGCCGAAGGGCGTGAAGGGCGTGCAGAAGCCGTTCACGCCGGACTGGGCGTCGTGGCCGATGGCCAAGCGCGTCGACTACGCGAAGAATCTGCTGAAGCAGGCGGGCTACGGCGAGGCGAATCCGCTCGTGTTCACGCTGACCTACAACACGAACGACCTGCACAAGAAGGTCGCGCTCTTCGCGGCGTCCGAATGGCGCACGAAGCTCGGCGTGACGGCGAAGCTCGAGAACGTCGAGTTCAAGGTGCTGATGAAGCAGCGTCATGACGGCAAGGTGCAGGTCGCGCGCGACGGCTGGTTCGCCGACTACAACGATGCGATGACGTTCTTCGATCTGATCCGCTGCGGCAGCCCGCAGAACACGGTCGGCTATTGCAATTCGAAGGTCGATTCGCTCGTGGCCGACGCGAACCAGAAGCTCGACGAAGGCGCGCGCACGGCGTTGCTCACGCAGGCGCACGATCTCGCGATGAGCGACTATCCGATGCTGTCGCTGTTCCAGTATTCGGCGGACCGTCTCGTGAAGTCTTACGTCGGCGGCTACACGCTGACGAACTACATCGACATGCGCGCCTCGCAGGACATGTACCTGACCAAGCACTGAGCGGAGCCGACCATGCTGGCCTATGCATTGCGGCGCACGTTGTGGGCGGTGCCGACGATCCTCGCGGTCGTCACCGTCTGCTACCTGCTGCTGCACTTCACGCCCGGCGGGCCGTTCGACAGCGAGAAGCAGCTTTCCGCCGCGACGCTCGCGAACCTGAACGCGAAATACCATCTCGACGAGCCGCTGTGGAAGCAGTACCTGCTGTATCTCGGCTCCCTGCTGCACGGCGATCTCGGCCCGTCGTTCCGCTATACGGACTGGTCCGTCAACGATCTGGTGCGCAAGGCGTTTCCCGTGAGCCTCGGCGTCGGCGGCGTGTCGATTCCGCTGTCGATCGTGCTCGGCGTGCTGCTCGGCACGATCGCCGCGGTGCGGCGCGACAGCTTCGTCGATCGCTTCGTGATGCTGATCGGCAACTTCGGCAACGTGATACCGCCGTTCGTGCTCGGCCCCGTGCTCGTGCTGATCTTCGCGATCCTGCTGAAGACCTCCGAGGGCGTGGGCTGGCTGCCTGCCGGCGGCTGGAGCGACGGCGGCTGGCGCTATCGCGTGCTGCCCGTCACGCTGCTCACGCTGATCAACGTGTCGCTGCTCGCGCGCGTGATGCGCGGCTCGATGATCGAGACGCTGTCGAGCAACTACATCCGCACCGCGCGCGCGAAGGGCCTGCCCGGCCACACGATCGTGCTGCGCCACGCGCTGAAGCCCGCGCTGATGCCCGTCGTGTCGCTGTTCGGCACGGTCTGCATCTCGTCGATCACCGCGGCCGTCGTGACGGAATCGGTGTTCGCGCTGCCGGGCTTGGGCCAGCTCGTCGTCAACGGCGCGATCAATCGCGACTACACGCTCGTGCTCGGCCTCGTCGTGCTGACCACCGTCTGCGCGGTGCTGTTCAACCTGCTGGTCGACCTCGCGTACGCGTGGCTCGATCCGCGCATCCGCTATTGAGAGGGCGACGCGATGACGCCTGTTTCCTCTTCGATCGAGGTGCCGCAGCCGGCCGATACGCCGCCGCGCTCGCGCACGCCGCTCGAGCTCGCCGCACGGCGCTTCGTGCGCAACCGCGCGGCGCTCGCGAGCCTCGCGGTGCTCGTCCTGATCGCGCTCGCGTGCTTCGTCGGGCCGCTTCTTTCTCCTAACGATCCGGCCGCGAGCGACTGGTCGTCGATCAGCCTCGCGCCGACCGTCGCGAACATGCACTGGTTCGGCACCGACGAGCTCGGCCGCGATCTGCTCGTGCGCACGCTGATCGGCGGGCGCGTGTCGCTCGAGGTCGGCCTGCTCGGCACGTTCGTGTCGGGGCTCTTCGGCGTAGCGTGGGGGGCGATCGCGGGCTTCGCGGGCGGCCGCGTCGACGCGACGATGATGCGGGTCGTCGACATGATGTACGCGATTCCGTATCTGCTGATCGCGATCCTGATGATGACGCTGTTCGGCCGCTCGTTCATCCTCGTCGTGCTGACGATCAGCGCGTTCTCGTGGCTCGACATGGCGCGCGTCGTGCGCGGCCAGACGCTGTCGCTGCGCACGCGCGAGTTCGTCGACGCGGCGCGCGCGATCGGCGTCACGCCGGCCGCGATCGTCCGGCGCCACATCGTGCCGAACCTGCTCGGCGTGGTGGTGGTTTATGCCACCGTCAGCGTGCCGGCGATCGTGCTGACCGAATCGGTGCTGTCGTTTCTCGGGCTCGGCGTGCAGGAGCCGATGACGAGCTGGGGCGTGCTGATCCAGGACGGCGCGCAGAAGCTCGAAGCGATGCCGTGGCTGCTGCTCGCGCCCGCCGTGATGCTGTGCGTGACGCTCTATTGCGTGAACTTCGTCGGCGACGGTCTGCGCGACGCACTCGACCCGAAGGACCGCTGAGATATGGCGCTGCTCGAAGTCAAGAATCTCGGCGTGCGCTTCACGCGCAGGGAAGGCGAGCCGGTCGACGCGGTGTCGGGCGTGTCGTTCTCGCTCGAAGCGGGCAAGACGCTCGGCATCGTCGGCGAATCGGGCTCCGGCAAGAGCCAGACGGTGATGGCGCTGCTCGGCCTGCTTGCGGGCAACGGCTCGACATCGGGCGAGGCGCTGTTCGACGGCGAGAACCTGCTGCGGATGAGCGCGCGGCAGTTGAACGAAGTGCGCGGCAACCGGATCGGCATGATCTTTCAGGACCCGATGACGTCGCTCAATCCGTTCCTGACGATCGAGCGGCAGATGACGGAAAGCCTGCAGCTTCATCGGAAGATGTCGCGCCGGGATGCGATCCGACGCGCGGTCGAGGCGCTCGAATCGGTCAGGATTCCTGACGCGGCGCGCCGAATCCGGATGTATCCGCACGAATTCTCGGGCGGCATGCGCCAGCGCGTGATGATCGCGATGGCGCTGTTGCTCGAGCCCGAAATCCTGATCGCCGACGAGCCGACGACCGCGCTCGACGTCACCGTGCAGGCGCAGATCATCGAGCTGCTGCGCGAGCTGAACCGCGAGCGCGGCACGTCGATCGTGCTGATCACGCACGACATGGGCGTCGTCGCGGGGCTCGCCGACGACGTGATGGTGATGTACGCGGGCCGCACGGTCGAGTACGCGAGCGCCGACGCGATCTTCTCCGCGCCGTCGCATCCGTACACGATCGGGCTGCTGAACGCGCTGCCGCGCCTCGATGCGCCCGACGGCGCGCCGCTCGTCGCGATTCCCGGCAATCCGCCGCTGCCCGGCCAGGGAATGCGCGGCTGCGCGTTCGCGAAGCGCTGCTCGCACGCGTCGGATCGTTGCGGCGCCGAGCGCCCCGAGCTGGCCGCCTATTCGGACGCGGGCGCCGTGCGCGCGTGTCATCGACCCATCGCGGAAATCATGGGAGGGCTGCGATGAGCGCCGCGACTGATCTCATTTCCTCTACGTCCTCGTTCGCGCCGGATTCGCCGGATGCGTCGGGCGGCGTGGGCGCCGCCGGCATCGGCGCGCCCAATGCCGATGCGCAACGCGACGGCGCGCCGCCGGATGCCGATGCGCTGCTGTCGGTGCGCGATCTCAAAGTGCATTTCCGCGTGCCGCTCGGCGGCTATCCGTGGTCGCCGAAGGGCACGCTGCGCGCGGTCGACGGCGTGTCGTTCGACGTGAAGCGGGGCGAGACCGTCGGGCTCGTCGGCGAATCGGGTTGCGGCAAGTCGACGCTCGCGCGCGCGCTGATCGGCCTCGCGCCGGTGACGGCGGGCACCGTGCAGTGGCGCGGCGAGCCGATCGTGACGGGCGCGCGCCGCGACGCGCGCAAGATCCGCCGCGAGATGCAGATGATCTTTCAGGACCCGCTCGCGTCGCTCGATCCGCGGATGACGATCGAGCAGGTCGTCGCCGAGCCCATCGTCACGCATCGGCCAGGCATCGGCCGCGACGAGGTGCGCCGCCGCGTGTTGACGATGCTCGAGCGCGTCGGCCTGAACGCGCATCATCTGCTTCGTTATCCGCATGAATTTTCCGGCGGCCAGTGCCAGCGCGTCGGCATCGCGCGCGCGTTGATCGGCGAGCCGCATCTCGTGATCTGCGACGAGCCCGTGTCCGCGCTCGATGTGTCGATCCAGGCGCAGATCGTCAATCTGCTGCGCGATCTGCAGCGCGAACTGTCGCTCTCCTATCTGTTCGTCGCGCACGATCTCGCGGTCGTCAAGGCGATCAGCCAGCGCGTGCTCGTGATGTATCTCGGCCGCGTGATGGAGTTCGGCGCGCGTCGCGACGTGTACGGCGCGCCGCAGCACCCGTACACGCGCGCGCTGCTCGCCGCCGCGCCGACGCCGGAGCCCGCGCGCGAACGCGCGCGGCGGCCGCTGTTGCTCGCGAGCGAGATGCCTTCTCCGCTCGATCCGCCATCGGGCTGCGTGTTCCGCACGCGCTGCCCGGATGCGATCGATGCATGCGCGCGCGAGGTGCCGCAGCCGGAGGTGCGCGGCGGATCGTCCGCGCGCGTCGCGTGCATCCGGGCAGGCGTCGCCGGCGCGCAGCGCTGAGCAGTACCGACAAAGACACAATAAGCCAACAGGGGTGTGGACGGCGCGAAAGAACTTCGCGCCGTGGGAAGACGCGCCGTTACGGCGGCGCGTTGGGGTGTCGCCGGCCGCGCATCGCGGCCGGCGCGTGGGTAGTCAACATAAAAAGAGAAGCGCAATGACACAACATCAACCGATGAAGAGGGTCGCGCGGGCAGTCGTGCTCGCGTGGGGACTGCCGGTGCTTGCCGGCGTGTCGATCGCAGGCGCGGCGCGCGCGGACGATGCGGCGCCCGCCGCGCCGCTCGCGCAGCAGGCGACGACGCCGAACGCGGTGATCAACGCCGACGCCACGCAGGAGGTCATGCCGGCGGAACCGGTATCGAGCCAGGCGAAGTCGAAGGGCTTCATTGCCGACAGCCATTTCGACGTGCTGCTGCGCAACTACGCGGACGTGCTCGACGCGAAGGGCGGACCGCATCGCCATGCATGGGTGCAGGGCGTGATGGCGAACTTCGAGTCCGGCTACACGGGCGGGCTGATCGGCTTCGGCGTCGACGCGTCGATCTACGCGGCGCTGAAGCTCGACGGCGGCGCGGGCGCGGGCAACATGGTGCACATCGCGAAGGGCGGCGGCGGCTCGAACCAGCTCGCGTGGGCCTTTCCCGGCATCTACGACGTGAAGGCGCGCATCTCGAACACGGTGATCAAGTACGGCCTGCAGGCGGTCGACAATCCGTTCATGGAGCAGCACGACAACCGCGCGCTGCCGCCGACGTTCCTCGGCGCCACGATCGTCAGCAACGAATTCAAGAACGTGATGCTCGAAGCGGGCAGCTTCACGAAGACCAACGCGCGCGGCCATACGACGCTCACGAACCTGACGACGCAATACGGCGGCACGCGCGTGGATCGCTTCACGTATCTGGGCGGCACGTGGGATTATTCGTCGACGGGCTCGGCGACGTTTTACGCAGGCCAGGCCGACGACGTATGGCGCCAGTACTACGGCTCGGTCAAGCAGAGCTACGGCTCGCCGCAGACGATCAAGTGGACGGGCTTCGGCAACTTCTATTCGACGCACGACACGGGCGATGCGCGCCAGGGCAAGATCGACAACAACGCATACAGCCTGTCGCTCGCCGCGCAGCATGGCCCGCACGAGCTGCTGCTCGGCTATCAGCAGGTGCTCGGCGACCAGTTCTTCGATTACCTGAACGAAACGAACGGCGTCTTCCTCGTCGATTCGATGGACGTCGACTACAACGCGCCGCACGAGAAATCGCTGCAGCTGCGCTACACGTTCTACGGCAAGGACGCGGGCCTGCCCGGCTTCAAGGCGACGGTGTGGGGCGTGACGGGCTGGGGCGCGGACGGCTCCGCGAGCGCGGCGCTCGATCCGACGCGCTCGAGCATCTACTGGAAGGACGGCGCGCCGGTGCAGGGCCGCCATCACGAGTTCGGCTTCATTCCGTCGTACACGATCCAGAGCGGCAAGTTCAAGGACACGAAGATCACGTTCATCGCGATGTGGCACGTCGGTTCGGCGCATTACTCGGACAGCACCAACCAGGAATACCGGCTCGTCGTGAACGTGCCGGTGAAGGTGTTCTGAGCACGCCGAAACGATTCGGGCGGCGGCGAGCGCGAGGCGGCCGACGGGGCGTCCGCGCTTTCGGCCGCGGCGACGGCGGTTGCGGCATCGGCATCGGTGTTCGGCGACGGCGTTCGACGTGAGTGTTCACGCGCCGGCCGGCACCGTTCGGCCTGATTCGCGTGATGCGCGCGTGTGCGGCCGCGCGCCCGATCGATCACGCGAATCGGGCAGCCAGGACGGATCGCTCCGATCAGCGGAAGTGGGATCAGGCGGTTTTGTGCGCGGGCGCGAGCCCCGCTTCGCTTGCCAGTTGCGAATCGAGCTCGATCAATTGCCGGCCGGTGTCGCGCCATGCGTCGAGGCCGCCGCGCAGCGCGAGCGCATCGGCGAAGCCTGCCTGCTTGAGGCGCTGCGCCATCAGCGCCGCCGACACCTCGTTCGGACACGAGCAATAGATCACGAATTTCTGCGTCGCCGGATAGCGCGCGACGATGTCGCGCAGATCGCGCTCGTCGGCGAATTGCGCGCCGGGGATCGCATAGGGGTCGAGCTTGCGATGCTCCGCCGAGCGCGTGTCGAAGACGATCGGCGCGGAATCGGTTTGCAGCAGCCGATCGAGCTCGTCGACGTCGATCCGCGCGTTCGCGAGCTGACGAATCAGCGCGCGGCGGCGCATCCAGCGCACGGCCGTATAGAGCGCGAGCAGCGCGACGATCACGGCGAGCACCGCGCGGCCGAGCTGGTTCGCGCCGGTGAACAGCCAGTCGATCTGCCGCGCGAACACGAACCCGACGGCGACGCCGCAGCCCGCCCACAACAGCGCGCCGAGGCCGTCGTAGCCGACGAAGGTGCGATAGCGCGTGCCGAGCGCGCCCGCCATCGGCACCGAGATCAGCGACAGACCGGGAATGAAGCGCGCGACGGCGAGCACGCGCACGCCCCAGCGGCCGAAGAAACGCTCGGTCTTCTTCACGCAACTGTCACGCGACAGTGAAAGCTTGCATAAGGTTTTCAGCGCGCGGCCGCCGAAATGCCGGCCTGCCACGTACCACACGGTGTCGCCGATCAGCGCCGCGAGCACCGCGAGCGCGAGCACGGGCGCGAGCTGCGCGCCGAGCGCGTCCGGATGCAGCGTCGCCATCGCGCCGAACAGCACGAGCGTCGGCATGGCCGGCACGGGCAGGCCGATCGCGGCCGCGAGCACGTTGACGAACACGATGAGCGGCCCGAAACGGGCGACGAGATCATGAAGCATGACGAAACGATGGACGATCGCCGCGAAGCGCGCGCGGCATGAAGCGCGTTGATGTGCCGATTATCGGCTATTTTCGGAAAGGAGATCGCGCCGCGCATGGACGCGCGGCGAAGACGGCGAGGGCGCGGGCCAGCCTCGGCTTCACCGCGGCGGCGGATCAGGGCGCCGCGGTGCGGGCGAGCGGAACGGTGCCGTGCGTTTCGCCCGGCAGTTCCGCGCCGTGCGAACGTATCGCGGCGATCAACTCGGCGGGTGTGATCTCGTAGCGTACTTCCCGATGGATGCCGGGTTTGCGTTCGTCGATTTCGATAAGCAGTACGCTTTTACCGTCTTCGGTGGCTGCGAGACGCAGCGAGCGAAGCTCGCGCCCGTCGGCCTGATCGAATTCGGTCAACAGGGTCATGGCCCCGGAAGAACCGGTCGTGCGCATTGAACGTGTCCTCGTGTCGTGAAGTAGGAAATGTTGCTCTGCGAACTGCTTCAATGCAGTTTAGCCGAACCGGACGACGGCAATGAGAATTTTGCGAGATGTTGGAGCCGTGGGGCCGGGCGGCCCGACGGCGCGCTGCGGCGCGTTGAACAATGAGCCGTTCGGTGTACGCGCAAACCCGCATGTTGCGGCGGCGCGTCACGGCAAAAAGTATGAGCGAAAACGCAATCGGCCCGGCGCGCCGTCGATCGGCGAGCGCCGGGCCGATGCAGCGGGCGGCGCCGCGCCGAAGCAGTCGGGCTGCCGCCGCTGGACGGGCGCGTTGCGCCCGTCGCCGGATCAGACGAGCCCCGTCAGATAATAGACGGCGATCACGAAGAACACCGCGAGCGTCTTGATGACGGTCACCGCGAAGATGTCGCGATACGATTCGCGGTGCGTGAGGCCCGTCACCGCGAGCAGCGTGATCACCGCGCCGTTGTGCGGCAGCGTATCCATGCCGCCGCTCGCCATCGCGACGACCCGGTGCAGCACGTCCATCGGAATCTGCGCGGCCTGCGCGCCCTTGATGAAGAGATCCGACATCGCCGCGAGCGCGATGCTCATCCCGCCCGACGCGGAGCCCGTGATCCCCGCGAGCGAGCTGACCGACACGGCTGCGTTGACGAGCGGATTCGGAATGTTCTTCAGCGCGTCGCCGACGACGATGAAGCCCGGCAGCGCGGCGATCACGCCGCCGAAGCCGTATTCGGACGCGGTGTTCATCGCGGCGAGCAGCGCGCCGCCGACGGCCGCCTTGGTGCCGGTCGCGAAGCGCTCGTGCACGCGCCTGAACGCGGTGATGACGACGAGCAGGATGCCGAGCAGCAGCGCCGCCTCGACCGACCAGATCGCGACGACGGTCTTGATCGGCGTCGTGATCGGCGTGTGGACGCCCGGCAGCACGTCGGGCGGCACCGTGTACGATGCGCCGCCGTACCACACTGGAATCAGTTTCGTCAGCGTGAAGTTCGCGACGCCGACGAGCACGAGCGGCGACACGGCGAGGATCGGATTCGGCAGCGACTGCGTCTCGACGCGCTCCGGCTCGTTGACGAGCGACGTGCCGTAGCCTTCGCCGCGCGCGAGCGCCGAGCGGCGGCGCCATTCGAGATACGACAGGCCGACGACGATGATGAAGACCGAGCCGATCGTGCCGAGCGCGGGCGCGGCCCACGCGGTCGTCTTGAAGAACGTGGTCGGGATGATGTTCTGGATCTGCGGCGTGCCGGGCAGCGAATCCATCGTGAACGAGAACGCGCCGAGCGCGATCGCGCCCGGCATCAGGCGCTTCGGAATGTTGCTCTGACGATAGAGCTCGGCCGCGAACGGATAGACGGCGAACACGACGACGAACAGCGACACGCCGCCATAGGTGAGCAGCGCGCACACCGCGACGATCACCGCATTCGCGCGCGAGCGGCCGATGTAGCGGATCGCGGCCGCGACGATCGCCTCGGAGAAGCCGGACAGCTCGATCACCTTGCCGAACACGGCGCCGAGCAGGAACACCGGGAAGTAGAGCTTCACGAAGCCGACCATCTTTTCCATGAAGATGCCGGAGAAGACGGGGGCGACGGCGGCGGGGTCGGTCAACAGCACCGCACCGAGCGCGGCGACGGGCGCGAACAGGATCACGCTGTAGCCGCGGTACGCGGCGAACATCAGGAACGCCAGCGCGGCGAGGACGATCACGAATGACAAGAGAGTCTCCTAATCTTGGTTGTTGTGCGAGCGTGCGCGCCTCGCGGACGGCGCGATGCCGCGGCAGGCGCTGCCGCAGGATTCGTGCCATCCGCCGTGCGGCGGGCCGCTGCCGCACGGGCGAGGGGGCGCGCGCGGCGGCCGGGTGCCGGCTGCGTCCGATTCTACAGAAAACGTCTCTTTGGCTAGACGAATGCGCCGCCCGGTGCTCGTCGTTTCGTGGTTTGGTCTTTATTGACAAGCGCTTGCCGGATGTCTCCCGCGTGAGATAATTCGTCTCGTTTTGTGGACAAGAATGAAAAAGTGGAGACGAGTGCACAGATTTCGGACGGCTGGGCCGCGCTTCCCGCCGATTACGGCGATGTGCTGCGGCGCGCGGCGGCGTCGCTTTTCAAGACCTTCGAGCATTCGAGCGTCGGCACGCTGATCGTCGACAAGGACGCGCGCGTCGTCTGGATCAATCAGCGTTACGCCGCGCGCTTCGGGTTCGCCGATCCGCAGCAGGCGATCGGCCGCGATTGCGAAGCGGTCATTCCGCACAGCCTGATGCGCGAAGTGGTCGCGACCGGCCGGCCGATTCTGCTCGACATCATGGAAACCGGCCGCGAGCCGCTCATCGTCACGCGCCTGCCGCTCACGGACGACGCGGGCGAGACCGTCGGTGCGATCGGCTTCGCGCTCTTCGACGAGCTGAAGACGCTGACGCCGCTTTTCTCCCGCTACATGCAGGTCCAGCAGGAGCTGATCGCGACACAGCGCTCGCTCGCGCAGGCACGGCGTCCGAAATACACGTTCGCGAGCTTCGTCGGCACGAGCGCGCTGATTCTCGAGACGAAGCGGCAGGGGCGGCGCGCCGCGCAAGTCGATTCGCCCGTCCTGCTGCTCGGCGAGACGGGCACCGGCAAGGAGCTGCTCGCGCATGCGATTCATGCGGCGTCCGCGCGCGCGCTGAAGCCGCTCGTGACCGTGAACGTCGCGGCGATTCCCGATGCGCTGCTAGAGACCGAGTTCTTCGGCGCGGCGCCGGGCGCGTACACGGGCGCGGACCGCAAAGGCCGCGTCGGCAAGTTCGAGCTCGCCGACGGCGGCACGCTCTTTCTCGACGAAATCGGCGACATGCCGCTGCCGCTGCAGGGCAAGCTGCTGCGCGTGCTGCAGGACAAGGAGTTCGAGCCAGTCGGCTCGAACCGGATCGTGCGCGCGAACGTGCGGATCATCGCGGCGACGTCGGCCGAGCTGCCGGCGCTCGTCGCCGAAGGGCGCTTTCGCGCGGATCTCTATTACCGGCTGAACGTGCTGACGATTCACGCGCCGCCGCTGCGCGAGCGCGCGTCGGACATCGAGGCGCTCGTCTACACGATGCTCGAGGAACTCGCCGCGCAGCACGGACTCGCCGAGCACTGCGAACTGACCGACGACGCGCTGCGTCTGCTATGCGCGTATCCGTGGCCCGGCAACGTGCGCGAATTGCGCAACACGCTCGAGCGGGCGCTGATGCTGTCCGATCGCGCGTTGATCGATGCGCGCGCGCTCGCGCCGTTCATCGGGCCGGGGCGCGGCGCGGCGTCGGGCGGCGGCGCAGGCGCCGGCTTCGGGGCGGGCGCGGGTTTGGCCGCGGGTGCGGCGCCGGCGGCCGTGTCCAACGCAAGCGCTGCATCTTCTTCTTACTCGGACGCATTGGCCGCGTGGGAGCGTCAGTTCCTGACGGACGCGCTGGCCGCATGCAACGGCAAGGTGACGGAAGCGGCCGCGCGCATCGGCATCGGGCGCGCGACGTTCTACAAGAAGCTCGCGGCGCTCGGCATCGATACATAGCGGACGGTTCGCGCGACGCGCGGAACACGTGCGCTGCGAACGCGTCGGCGCTCGCACGCCGAGCGGGCGCATCCGTGTGGAGGTCGCGATGAAGCGCATCAGATTCGCCGCATCGTGCGTGGCGTTCGTCGCCGTCGTCGCGCAGGCGTTTGCGCAGGGCGGCGCGGTGCGCGTATTGCCTGCATCGCCTGCATCGTTTGCGTCGTCTGTGCCGTTTGTGCCGTCCGCACCGCTTGCGTCGCTTGCAGCGCTTGCATCGTCCGAATCGGCTGCGAAGTCGTTGCCCGCGATGTCGGCGTCGACGATTTTCGTGGCGTCGTCGCCGGCATCGTCAACGTCACCGGCATCGCCGGAATCATCGGTTTCGTCGGTGCCGGACGCATCGCCGGGATCGACCGCTTCGATCGAACGACGCAATTGGTACGACGATCCTTTTTTTGTATTGTCGAATTCGATTGCCGAATGTCCGATGCCGCTGGGTCCATTGATGACGCGTGCGCAAATGGAAGACGATGCGCATTACCGCGTCGAGCGCGGAACGACTTGCTGGCTCGCACATCGCTGCAGCAAACCGAATTCCTATTTATATGACAAGCAGATTGCCGAAGAACTGAAGCAGCGATTTCTCGCCGGCGATCCGGCTTTGGCGGGCACGAGCATCTGGATCACGATTCAGCGCCGCTTCATTTATGCCGAAGGATGCGCGCCTGCGTCGTTCGATCGCGATGCGCTGCGACGCAGGCTCGAAGCGCTGCCGGACGTCGAGCAGGTATTCATTCGGCTTACCGACGATCCGCGCGGACGTGCGCCCTACAAGACACTCGTTGCGCCTGATTGACCCTTTGCCGCGCGCGTTGGCATATACTCGCGTCGTCCAAGAAGAAAGCGGAGCGATAGGCAGATTCATGAAACAGACGGGTGCGCCAGCGCCGGGGCAATGCGGCGCGTTCTTGCGGACGGTATTTTTGATTGCTTTAATGGCGGTGCTCTCGGGCTGCGGGGGTAGCGCGCCGCTGTTTACGCCGGACGGGCGTGCGACCACGATGGTCCAGTGTCCGGAAGGCGGTCCTTGGGACACCTGCATTCAGAATGCGCGCGGCATTTGCGGCGGCGATTTCGATACGATCAAGCAATCGGTCGATAACGGCGTGCGAAACCTTCTCTTCGCATGCAAGGCTAGAAATGGCTTTTGAGCATCGCTTGCGGAATATGAAAGCAATGCAAAAAATATTCGATTGATCCTGAATAGATTCATATAATTCCCTCTATAAATAACGAGACGGAGCTTCATCCATATGGCGACCTATAGGCAACTGACCGCACAGCTCGAAAAACTTCAGCAGAAAATCGACAAGGAACGCGAAAAAGCAATCGCGGACGCCATTGCCGATATCCGGGCGAAGATCGAGGAATACGACATCACGCCCGAGGAGTTGGGGTTCAGAAGCATCAAGACCGCGGCGAAGCCGAAGCGCCAGCTGCCGCCGAAATACCTCAATCCGAAGACGGGCGAGACCTGGAGCGGCCGTGGCCGTGCGCCGGCGTGGCTCGGCAAGAACCGCAACCGTTTCCTGATCAAGGACTGATCCCGAAAAACCTCACCTTTGGCGCCTTGAACGACGGTGCGAACGGCAAGCCTGCCATTCGCACCGTTTTGTTTTGGCCCAACGGCTGCTTGTTTCACGGCAGCCACGCGATGTCGTGCCGCACATGGTTGCACGCTGATTCGGCGATAAAACTCGTGGCTTTAGACGGATATTGCGTCATTTCACAATCGAAGCGAATTTTCCGATTCGTTGAAATTGTTTCACACCGCATCGCGCATATGGGACGGCGTTCGCGAATTTCCCGTTTTGATTCGAGATTTCGGCGCGACTCGACGACCTATCCCGAACATCCTCACCATGACTCCCGAAAACGCTCACCTTTGACGGGCGAAGCGAGCCTCGTATTCGTCGCGGCGGGGCATACCTTTCGAGACTCGGTTCGGAAGCCGGGCACGCGCTTAGATCGCGATGCCAAAGACGCGATGACGTGTCGATGATGCGATTCCTCGGTCCTGATTCGCCGAACGGTATGCCGGAATGGACATCGCATTCGAACCGCGAATGTGTGCGGACGGCATTTTTGAGACGGGCTTCTCATCCGATTGACGATTGGTTTGAGTCGCACGGCGGCCGGCGAGAATGGAATGCGTTCGTTGTTTTCGCGAGATATATTTCTTAACGGCTTGTAATGTTTGCCGGTGTGCATGCGCATTCGCGTTCGTCGTGAAGCGCCGGCGCCGGCACCGCTACATTGCGAGCGACATGTCGCTTGCGGGACCTCGATCGCAGGCCCGTTCGACGAAGCGCCATGCGCAATGGCCGTTGCGCCCGCATTCGAACGCAATCGTGCGATGGAGCCGCGCAATGAACGCGATTTCGGTCGCATGCCGGACTTCGTCGCTCGACCGATTCCGCAGTGAGGCCGCACACCGAACGAAAGTTGGCCGCTATTGAGCAATGCATCGAATTCGTTGAATCGGGGCGCGCGATGCTTCATCCGGCTGGATCGGATTTTCGAGACGATCGTTTCAACACGAATCAGCATGTCTTTTAAAGCCGTGTGGCGAGACATGTCTGCGCGTGCAATCAAATGCGGACGAACGGGCCGTTTCGGGATTGCGCGTCTTCTGTAATCGATTCCGGGGAATGGGCGCTCGTTCGGGCGGACCGTGGCCGGCCGTGTGTCGGGCAGCGGTATCGCGAGCCGCGCCGCCGAGGCAGGCGAATTTCGCGCCGCGCGCCGTTGGTCCGCATCGCCGCGTTCGCGGCAAAGCCGGCGGGCAGCTTCGTCGAAGACGGGTAGCGCCGCCGCCGATTGCGTGGCTTGCTCGATCCATCCTTGCATGTTGTCCTGCTCCATTTCAAAAGGCCGGTATCTCCGTTCCGTGTTTCCGGCGGAGATGGGGCTGCGTCGGCGACCGGCAGGGAGGTGTCGATGTCGATGATGCCGACGCTTGCGCGAATCGGCGACTCGGCCGAACGGCATATAGGCGACGTGTGGCGCTTCGCCTATCCTATGGGCTCACAGGTTCGGTTCGGCCCGGCCGCGCCGTCGAGTGCCGTCATTCAACCTTTCAACGGAGTTGCCGTGACCGTTCGCAATCTCGATGCGTTGTTCCAGCCGACTTCCGTCGCCGTTGTCGGCGCGTCGCCGCGTCCGGGCAGCGTCGGCGCGATGGTCTGGGCGTGCGTGCTCGACGGCCGGTTCGGCGGTGCGATCTGGCCCGTCAATCCGAAGTACGGCGAACTGAACGGGCACAAGGTTTATCCATATGTCGATCAACTGCCGAGCGCACCGTCGATCGCGATCGTCTGCACGCCGCCCGCGACATGGCCCGGCATCGTGCGCAAGCTCGGCGGCTTGGGCGTTCGCGCGGCGATCATCGTCGGCGCGGCCCGATCGAGCGCCGATCGGGCCGCGCTCGAACGGGCGCTCGCCGCGGCGAAGCCTCATTTGCTGCGGATCATCGGGCCGGGCAGCCTGGGTGTCGTTTCGCCCGCGCTGAACGCGCACTTCGGCGCGCCGGCATGCATCGTGAAGGCGGGCGGGGTCGCGTGGGTGTCGCAGTCGAATGCGCTGACGAACGCGGTGCTCGGCTGGGCGCATGCGCGCGGGCTCGGTTTCTCTCATGCGATCGCGCTCGGCGGCGAGGCGGACGTCGACGCGGCCGACGTACTCGACTACCTCGCGAGCGACGCCGCGACACGCGCGATTCTGCTCGAGCTCGACACGGTGAAGTCGGCGCGCAAGTTCATGTCAGCGGCGCGCGCGGCGGCGCGCAACAAGCCCGTGCTCGCATTGCGCACTGGCCGTGGCGATTCGGGCGATCTGCTTCATACGGCCGCGTTTCAGCGCGCCGGGATGGTGCGCGTCGACGCGCTCGACGATCTCCTCGACGAAATCGAGACGCTCGGCGTCGGCAGGGCCGCGGCGAGCGGCGCGGCGACGCTCGTGACGAGCGACAGGGGCGTTGCGAAGCTCGCCGTCGATGCGCTGGCGGCGGCCGGAGAGACGCTCGCGCAATGGCCGCAGGCCGCCGTCGACGAAGTCGGTGGCGCGCTGCCCGCCGGCATCGACGCGGGCAATCCGCTGCTGCTCGGCGACGATGCGCGTCCCGAATATTTCGGCGCGGCGCTGAAGGCGCTCGCGCAGCACCCGCAGACGGGCACCGTGTTCGTGGTGCACGCAACGTCGCATAGCGCGCCTGCCGACGACGTCGCGCGCGTGCTGATCGAAGCGCGCAAGTTCGCGCGCCGCGGCATGCTTGCATGCTTCTTCGGCGGCGTCGATGCCGCGACGCGCGACGCGTTGCACGAGCACGGCATTCCGGTGCACACGACCCCGCAGCGTCTCGCGCGCGCACATGCGCGCCTCGTCGACTATCAACTGGGGCGCGAACTATTGATGCAGACGCCGGAGGGCACGCCGCCGCAGCCGACTGCGTCGGTCGCCGCTGCGCAACAGGCGGCGCGCGCGGCGCTCGCACAGGGGCGGGACGTGTTCGAGGGCGACGCGGCGCTCGGCTGGCTGGCGGGTTTCGGCGTCGAGCGTGCGAGCGAGGCGGACGTCGGCGATGCGATCGTCGACATTACGGTCGAGATGTACGACGACCAGAACTTCGGGCCGGTGTTCCGCTATTCGGTGCCGCCGGCGGACGGCATCTCCGCGCCGTTTGTCGTCTACGGACTGCCGCCTTTCAACACTGTGCTTGCGCGAGCGGTCGTCGCGCGTTCGCCGTATGCGCGCCGCGCCCCGCCCGAGCCGTTGTTGCATGCGCTGACCGCGCTTTCTCAGGCGGTGTGCGAGGTGCGCGAGGTCGTCCAGATGTCGCTCGTGCTGCGCGTGAAATCCGAGCGCGTCATCGCGGTGAGGCCGTGCATCAGGCTCGCGACGGGACGCAGCCGGCTTGCGATCGTGCCGTATCCCCGTTACCTGGAGCAGAGAATCGACTGGCACGGAGAGCCCATCACGGTGCGTCCGATTCGCCCCGAGGACGAGGCAGCGCATCGCGAGTTGCTGAGTGCGATGACGCCGGACGATTTGCGGATGCGCTTCTTCGGCGCGGTTCGCAACTTCGATCACTCGCAGATCGCGCGGATGACGCAGATCGATTATGACCGCGAGATGGCGTTGATCGCGACGGTCAACGACGCCGACGGCCGCGCGCATACGCTCGGCGCGGTGCGCGCCGTGACCGATCCGGACAACGAAGCGACCGAGTTTGCGATCGCGGTGCGGCCCGATCAGAAGGGCAAGGGGCTTGGGCGGCTGCTGATGGCGCGCATCATCGAATACGCGCGTTCGCGCGGAACGGCCTGGATGATCGGCGAAGCGTTGCGCGAGAACACGGCGATGATCACGCTCGCGAAAAATAGCGGCTTCGCGGTGTCGGCGACGGAAGAGCCGGGGGTGGTCGGGCTCAGGTTGAAACTGCAGCCGTGAGCCCGGCGGCGTGGCATTCGGCGTCGTGCGCGTGCGTTCGGATGAGGGGTTAAGTAGCCGCTGCCGGATGTCGTCGATGTGGCCGAAGTTTTGAAATCCGATGCTTGAGGCGCGGACGGTGCTTCGGGCGTTGCCGATATTTTCCAAGCCGTCGACATTGCTGATTGCAGACCGCGGCCGACGATTTCAGCGTCCCGGTTGCCATTGCCGCCAACGACGCCAACGACGCCAACGACGCCAACGACGCCAACGACGCCAACGACGCCAACAAC
>NZ_LOYJ01000131.1:0-6653 GCF_001526245.1 Burkholderia sp. MSMB1498 | reverse complement strand
TGCTTTGAACGCCGCTGAGTGCGTCCGTCGGGTTCTCTTCGTCATCTTTCGGGTTCCTTTGCCAGCATTATCGCTGGTTCAGGCCCCGGCCAAACCACTTATCCGACTGTCCGAATTTGCGCGGCCACCTCCGCATACATAAAGGATGCGTGGAATGAAGGCAAGGTCACATGTTCGGTTGTCTCACGCACCACGGGCGACGCACGTAGATTTCATGGATCGCTCTCGCGTATTCCGAGCCAAATTTCCTGGTATGCGAATGATATTCGCCGACCGCAGCCCATGTATTGCCATATCGATCAATTTTCTCACGTAGCAACGAAGCACCGACATCGGCGTTAACTGATGCGTTGACAAGTCGACTTCGGTCAATCCCACGCGCCCTCAGTGCATGCAGATGAATCGAATTGATTTGCATTAAACCAATATCAACTGAACCATTAGAATTTCGATGGATTGCATCAGGATTCAAGCGAGATTCATAATAGCCTATCGAGCGTAGCAGGTCTGGATTAATGTGATAGCGCAAGGCAGCAACATCAATGTAATCCGCGCGAACTGGCACTGGAAAAGTTGCCGCGCACATGATACAGGCCCAGACCACCTTGACCGCTTGCATGCGCCAGTCCCGCTCACAGTATTTTTTCTTGATGCAATCAAACAATTTTACTCTCCCCGCCTCATTGCTTCATTCGCAGATCTTCAGCACGGTTTTTCACGAAAATCCATCGGCACTGATTTTTTATCTGGAGTGACTCCCGCGATAGATGCGCCACTACTGATAATAATCTCCGCGCAGCAATTTCAATTAAACCAGTTAAAAATAAACAAATCAATCAATCTTCACTAAAATTGCCAGATTTATCGCAACATAAATATATCACATGAATAAATCACTAAGTTGCCGAATTTACGAAAAATGCTCGAGACAAGGTTCGCCAAAAATCCACAACTTGCAACCCTCCTCGGTTAGAGATCGTATTTCCCGTCATACGGGGTCCATTCAAGAAATATGTTTTGCATGACTCCGGGTGCATAGAAATTGATCTTGGGCAAATGGCCAACCAGTTACCACTCCGCAGTCCGATCCGATAGACGTATGTGCCCTGCGGCGGTGCAATATCAAGCGTCTTCGGCAGGTCGCTTTGTTCGATGTCGCCGATTGATAAATAGTGGACGCCGCCAATAATTTTCTGGAGAGTGAACTGATGAGCCTGTTCATATTTAGTGAAGGTTTTCCATGAAAACATTCCAAACCATGTCGCAATGATTGTGCAAACCAAGATATATACCAACGATCTAACCGGACTTGTTCGCATGCCTGGCGGCGTCACAAGAAATGATCCAGTGAAATCCGATGGATTCGATTCCGTCTCGATTGAATCGCACGTTGGCTGTTGCAATATCGCCGTCGACACCATTTTCGATTCCATTGTTACCGATCGAATTGGAGTGGCAGCAATATCGTCGTACTGCCCTGGAGCATTAAGTGGCTCTACAGCGCCAACAAATTTCAACCCGATCCGCGGGAGAGTTTTGATGAGACTTCCCGAGATGCCTTGATCCTGGAGCTTCACACGCAATGCGCGCACAAGTTGATAATAACTGCCATCCGTCACGAACATGCCTTTACTTTCCCACACCCGCGAGATAATGGCCTGCTTAGTGGCCATACCCTCCAGCAGGATCAAAAGTAATTCCGTCTCGTTAGCAGTCAACTGAGTTATGGTCACCTCCCCCGAAAGAGTCATTAGCTGACTATCGAAGATTAATCGGCGCTCAATCAGACATTTCTTCAAATCCATGTGCCCACCATTCATCAATCATTTCACAGAACAATATATTTCTTTAAATAAAGATAAATAACGCAAACTCCATAATATTGAAGATGCCATCAAGATGAGACCCTCGATCAATCTCGACACCAATTGGATGATGGCGCCAATTTTATAAATCAACGTACAACATATTAATAAACATTTAAAAATGCGAAGCGTATTTCACACCCCCACAATCAGACCTCTTCGTTAATTCGACAAATTCGATAAATTCACGTAAATATTTTTGCTTGCACAAATCAATTTATACACCCGAGCAGCAAACGTCCGCAGGAGAAAACTCAATCTATCTCAGGTCAGCTCCACTTATCCGACTGCCCGAATCCGAGCAGCCACTTCTCAAGACCACATTCCTTTCTTCGTGGATTACCACTGATAAGAGGCACCCGCACCAACGGTAGTCCCGCCACTAGAGATTCCTACCCCGATTTTCATCTTCAAATTCGCAGTGATTCGGGCCTCTCCGCCCATTGCCACTGCCTGATAGCCACGGTAAGTCGCTCCGCCAATACCGAATGACAGTGTTTTGCCAGGATCTACGCCAGGAATCATAGTCAGTGCCGTTGCGGCTGCGATACCGGAGTACGCGTTGCGAGATACGTCGTTCATCTGGCTTTGCAAGCCTCCAACCGCTCGATCAAGCTGACCTTTAGTTGCCGCGTCAGTTGCGTTGACGCCGTCAGCGACGTTCACGAGCCGACGCTCACTGCCGTCAGTGCCGAACGAAACGGTATTCGCTTCCGTAGCCACCGAACCCTGACCGATTGCCACTGAATTGCCCGCGCCGGATACTACGCTGGCACCCTGACCAACAGCAGTACTGCCGTTACCCGCGGCGTCTGTATTGGCACCGATTGCAGTACCATTTTCGCCAACTACGCTGGAGTTCGCACCGATAGCCGTACCGTTATTCGCGCCGTTTCCTACTGCCGAACCGGTCCCTGCCGCTACGTTGCCCGTACCGTTACCCGCATTCGCGGGCGTAATAGCACCATCATCCCCCCCGGTGCCGGCAATCATGTCATTACTGCCAGTATCAGTGCCGCCGTTTCCAGATTCCAGGTTAGTCACACGGTTATCCAAATTGGTCACCTGGTCCTGAAGCTGAGACAATTGCCCATAGTTGACCGCGTCATACTGGTTCTTGCCATCCGCTACGTTGGCGAGCGTGACCGGCGTCGGCGCACCAGTACCGCCCAACGTAACGCTCGTGTGATCCGCATTATCGTAAACTACGCCCATCGGGTCGTTTGAACCACCCGCTACCGCAGCATTTAGCGCGTCCTGGACCGAAGCGTACCGGTTGCCGTTCACAGTCAGCGAAGTGTCGATCGTTCCGTCCGCGTTGACTTTCGACTCGTCACTCAGCGCCGCCGCCTCGCTTTGCTGAGAACGGTATAGTTGCTCGCCATTTACCGCATCGGTGCTATCAGCCGCCAGATTCCCATCCTTGACATTGTGCAGCGCCACCGGCACACCTTGTTCGCCGAACGTGACGGAACTGCGGTCCACTTGCCCGTCTTTACTGTCGTACTCCACCGCATTGGCCGGAGTGAGACCAGCCGCCTTCAACTGTGCGACATTCACCGCATCATTATCGTCCTCGCCTGCCTTCACGCCGCTGATCTTCCGATCACCTTCCGTGCCGGAAATACTCACCGTCGTACCACCCAGTGCCTGGGCCACCGTAATCACTTGGGTGTCGGCATCCCGCTGCACCAAACCGATTTCACCATCGTTGATCTGGTTGGTGATGTTAGTAATGCTTTTCTCGATGTTGGCGTTGGTCGCGTACAATTGCCCGCCATTTACCGCATCGGTGCTATCGGCCGCCAGATTCCCATCCTTGACATTGTGCAGCGCCACCGGCACACCTTGTTCGCCGAACGTGACGGAACTGCGGTCCACTTGCCCGTCTTTACTGTCGTACTCCACCGCATTGGCCGCGCTGCCTCCACTATTAGCGGCCGCCTCCAGTGCGTCGCCGACGTTGGTGTAAGTCTCGCCGTCGATCGTGTACACCGGTGCTGTCACCGAGCCATCGACTTGGACGGTCACGCCCCCACCCAGCGCATTAGCCACACCTTTGAGCTGCGACACGTTCACTACATCAGCCTCACCGGTCCCCGCCGCAACATTCACAATCCGGCGTTTGATGACATCGTCTCCATTGCTTCCGTCGTTTCCAACCGAAACCGTATCGACTTCAGAAGCAACTGAATCCATGCCGAGCGCAATACCTCCGTCTCCTGTTACGCTGCTACCGAACCCTATGGCTACGCTGCCCATTGAACCTGCTGTCGCCATTGCGCCCATTGCAATATTGCCCATCCCATCGTCGGCATCCTTAGCTTCCCCACCGATGGCAATACCCAAGTTGGACGACACCGCCAAGTCCCCTATTGAAATGCCGCCTATAGTCTCAGATTTCTCGCCAAGCGCGATCGCACTACCCGGAGCTAACGGAAACGACAAAGACGTAGCTTTTGCGAAGGCGCCTATCGCTATCGCACCTAGGTTTTCCACGCGGGTCGCAACGGGCGTATCACCTGAGACACCGCCCATACCCGGATCAATCGAAAGATAATCTTCAACATTCGAGCCGCGGTACCCTGGACCATTTAATAAACTGTTTCCACGCCCGAGTGCCGATACAGAACGCTGCCCAATGGCTTCCACGTTCGATTTGCTCGCGTCAATGTCCGAAATATCGGAACTTAGCCAGAGCTGATCGACGCGCCTCCCTGCATCTTTGGACGACGTCAGGCTTTCGGATGCGCCGTTGTTGCCACCTGTAGTCGGAATTTCGTCGCAACGTACGACTGCCGCTTTCTCCACCTTCGGATCCGCATTCGCAGAAACTTTGTGATCAACAAGCAATTCATTGGCAATACATCGTGTGCGCTCTCCGATCGCTTCCGGTTGACTCTTCGCCCAAGCGTGCCAAGGGAAAGCAATCGCGCACACCACGGACGCAATGGCGACATTCCGGCCACCACGCCGCGTACGCCCCTTTGCCATTTCAGATGCCACGCAAAGCAAACCCGAAGCACGATTCCAAACAATTCCGTATGCTCTATTCACTTTCCACTCCGAGTTGAAAACTATACTTTTATGCCGATCCATTTCTAGGAGCCGACGTCAACTAAACCTTCATAAATATCAATATTCACCACCGAATCTATAACCACGCCAAGAACGACAGTAAAATATATAAAATTCCACCAACCTAAAAATACAATACGAATCCACTTCACCCATCTCAATAAGATGCATCCCAATTATTCTCGGATAAATCTGAGTTCAATTTCATGCAGGATAGCAGCGCGTCATACTGACGCATCGCCGTCCTCGAAATCGACGTTCATCGAATTTGAAAATCATGAGAAAGGTTCTCTATGACGACCTTGAATAATATGAAGCCATCGAGTCGACGCCGAACAGCGTGAAACGCCTTTCTGGGCCGGGCCGCAATCAGAAATCGGCACTATGCAACTTGCATGATTTACGCTGACCCATTCCGTGTCAGAATATCTTTCTCCCCAAGAGTCCATAATCCCGTGACGATAAAGAATGCATGAATTTTCGCGTTATGGTCAGATATTCGAGGACGAAGCGATTCCACGATTGTTGCCGCCGGAGAGCGTAGCAGTCGAAAACACTGCACAAAGATCCGTATGGGTGTTGACACACTGGAGCGCAGTACTACAGCCGTATATTTTTACTATACCTATATGAATAAGGACTACTACACGTTTAGACTATGCATTCGACTGCAAGAGAGCGTGGGAGCTTGAATTGGAAGTACTGTAAGCGCTAAATCCGCCACACGTCGTTAGGTGACGTGTTACCGGGTAACATGTTTCGAATCGATAGTTACCGGGTAACGAAGGAGATGCGAGATGACGCAAACGACGGCGCAGCGGCAGGCGGCTTATCGGGCAAGGCGCGAGACGGCAGGCAAGGACGGCAACGGTGATCGACGTCTGGATATGTGGGTGAGCACGGAAGCGTATCTTGCTCTGACGCGGTTAGCTCGCCGTTACTCGGTAACGAAGCGCCAGATGCTGGAACGGTTGATCGCGCGGGCAGACGACGCGATTGTGCGCCGACTCGATCCCGATTCGGAACAGTGGGACCAATACTTCGGCCCAGCGCGGTAGCGATCGGAGTTACCCGGTAACGGCTTGCTGTCGAGCGAAGTTGAACGGTAGCAGGTCGCCAATATCGGCATCCGGTGCGCGCTGCGGCAATTCGGTCAGCACGTGCAGCAGATAGGCAGCTTTCGATTCTAGGTGGGGTTAAATTCGCGCTTACGAAGTACTGTACCAGCGGCTGGGGGAACTGTTCAGGCGTCCAGAGCCCCGAGAGCGGTCGCTCGCGTACCTGAAGGGCCTGCTGGGTACAGTCGAACGCAAGAACGGCTGGCAACTCGCCAAATGAATCGGCGAAGCGAGACCCGATGGCGTACAGCACCTGCTGGAGCGGGCGCAGCGGGACGCTGATGCCACTGGACTTGCCCCTGCATGACCGGACACGCGGTCACGCTTAGGTTGGAGAATTTGCTTGCTGGCGAAACTCGCGCGGCGAGCGGTATTTCAAGGCGCTGTGCGGATGCGACTCGTTGTAGTGGTCGAACGCAATGGCCAGGTTCTGCAGCGCCGTTCGGGCGTCGGGCTTGGGCATCCACGAAACGTAATCACGCTTCATCGTCTTGACGAAGCTCTCGGCCATCCCATTATCGTAAGTCAGCAACTGCTTGTCGTGACGACGGTTGCACGGCCGTAACGGTCGAGATCACCCATCCCTTTCACC
>NZ_LOYJ01000130.1:0-63661 GCF_001526245.1 Burkholderia sp. MSMB1498 | reverse complement strand
GGACGCAAAGCAACACAAGCAACCTTCATCGCCGCTCCAACTACCGGACAAGGTGCAATGTGAAACCTACTCCTTGCCCCACGGCGTCGAGTGTCCCGCGTTCTGATAGAGCTGGAAGCCGACCGTCGTGCTGGTGTTGCCGGACGCCGTGCCGGCGAGCAGGCGGCTCGAGACGCTCGAGCCGGACACGCTGCCCGGGTCGAGGCCGACGTTGTACGTCGTCGTGTTCGTGCAGGTGACGGACAGCGTCGTCTGCTGATTGACCGCCGACGCCAGCACGCCGGTCGTGCCGAACGACAGCGGGTTGGCGGAGATCGTGCAGTTGGCCTGGATCGTCAGCGAGACGTTGAAGGTGGCGGTGGCAGTCGCGGCCGATGCCGGACGAAACGACGGCGTGGCGACGAGGACAACGGCGGCGAGGGCCGACAACAGAGGGCGTTGAAGGACATGCATCGCAATCGCTCCGTAGCTATGGTTATTTTCCCGTCACTATTCCGCCGCAGGCATCGAAATGTCAGGTGCGCCGTTCAATGAGCGCGCGATAAGCCGAAGACATGATTTTTTTGCGTTCCTAACAAGCCTAGTCGACGATTTCATTCCCGGCAACGGGAAAATGCCGGTGAATGATCAGGAGAAAAGCCTACGTAACCGGTGCAATACACTTTCAGGCAATGACGGCAAAATTCGTGAAAGCCGCATGGCCGCCGGGCGGCGTTTTTCGGCCGGCGTGCAGTCGGCCGGATTCGGTCGGCCGGATTCGGATGAACGAATCCGGATGAATTCGGAATTTCCTCGCTGCGTGTCGGCGACGGTCGAGCCACTTTATGCCGTTCGCCGAAAATCGAATGGCGCGTGCCGATGGTTATACTGAAGCCGGTCCGAATGCTTGAGATACGTCAAAAAATGGCGATGACAAAATTCAGGCAGCGCGATTTGAAACAATGGCTGCTCGCGATGCTCGTTGCGTTGCTGATGGCGGGCCCGTGGAGCGCCGCACGCGCCGAGACGTGCTCGGTCACGACGCCCGCGCCGGATTTCGGCTCGGTCGACCCGATCACGCTCGCGGCCGTCACGACCACCGCGACGATGACCGTCACCTGTACGTGGTCGGCCGCCACGCTGACGCCCAGCGTGCTCGTTTGCCTGAATCTCGGCGGCACGCCGCCGCGCTATCTGACGAACGGATCGAACCAGATGCAGTACGACCTGTATCAGGATTCGGGCCACACGCAGAGCTGGGGCTCGACGTATTACGGCACGACGCCGATCTCGCTCACGCTCGTGAAGCCGGCGCTCAGCACGACCGCGAGCTCGAACGTCACGATCTACGGGCAGATCGCGGCGAACCAGCCGACCGTGCCGACGGTCGGCAACGCGAGCACCACCTATTCGCAGACGTTCGGCGGCACGCTGACGTCGCTCAACTACAGCTTCTACACGTTGACGCCGACGCCTTGTGCGTCGCAGGCATCGGCAGGTACGTTTGCATTCACGGTGAACGCGACCGTCGTCAACGATTGTTTCATCAACGCGACAAACGTGGCGTTCGGCTCGACGGGCGTGATCCAGAGCGCGCTGAGCGCGACGGGCACGATCAGCGCGCAATGCACGAACGGCGACGCGTTCCGGATCGCGCTGAGCGGCGGCGGCAGCGGCGACGTGTCGTCGCGGGCGATGCTGCGCACGGGCGGGGGCGGCGCCGTCAACTATCAGCTGTATCTCGACGCCGCGCATTCGACGATTTGGGGCGACGGCACGTCCGGCACGTCGACGGCGACGGGAACGGGGAGCGGCCTGTCGCAGTCGCTCACCGTGTACGGCCAGGTGCCCGTGCAGACGACGCCCGCGCCCGGCACCTACAACGACACGATCACCGCGACGATCACGTTCTGACGAACCTTCGCCCGGCGTCGCGCGACGCGGCTCGCGTTCGCATGCGCGCGCGGGCCCGGGTTCCCGCCGTCACGCGTGTTCCCGAACCAGCACGACGAGCTTCAGGTCTTCGCGATGCGCGGGCTTGAGCGTCATCTGCTGATAGACGACGCGGCCTTCGCGCGGATGGTCGAACGCGCGTTCGCCGCCTTCGCGCTCGCCGACGTCCTGCGACGCCCAGTAATGCGCGAACGCGTCGCTTTCGGCGAGCAGCGAATCGATCAGCGCACGGGTGGGCGCGTCGCTCAGATGGCGAATCGTGTCGGCGCGGAATTCTCCGACGAGCCGCCGCGCGCGCGTTTCCCAATCGACGATCAGCGCGCGCGCCGCGGGCGACGTGAACGTGAAGCGCAGCAGGTTGCGCTCGCCGCGCTCGCCGTCGAGCCAGCCGGTGAAGAGCGCGGCGGCCGCGTCGTTCCACGCGAGCGCGTTCCATTGGCGATCGAGCACGTACGCGGGCGTCGCGATGAGCTTCACGGCGGCGACGAGCGTTTCCGGCACGTCGGTCGCCGCGAACTCGGGCTCGGCCGGGTCGCGCTGCGCGGCGAGCTCGAACAGATACGCGCGCTCGGCGCGCGACAGCCGCAGCGCAACCGCGATGCGCGCGAGCGCGTCGGCCGACGCCGACACTTCGCGGCCCTGCTCGATCCACGTGTACCAGGTGGGACTCACGCCGCAGAGCTGCGCGACCTCCTCGCGGCGCAATCCCGGCGTCCTGCGCCGCGGGCCGGGCGGCAGGCCGAGCGCCTGCGGAGACAGCCGCTCGCGGTGCGCGCGGATGAATTCGCCGAGCGCGCGGGCGGGCGTGGAGTCGAGGGACGGTGGGGCGGACGGGCGGCTCATCTGGGTCGGGCGATGCGTGAGGGCGAACGGAAATACGGCGCTCCGATCGCCAGGCTGGTGGAGCGGATACCAGGATAATCGATTGTCTTGTACCGGTACAAATCGGGTTCTATTGTAGCGGCTCACGGCGGCCGATGCAGTCGGCCGGCCGTCTGCGATCCCCACGCGACAAGGAGTCAGCGCATGAAACATCACGATCAGGTCGCCGACGCGTTCGGCACGACCGCATCCGCCTATTTGACGAGCGCCGTCCATGCGACGGGCGCCGATCTCGACACGCTCGCCGCCGAGATCGCCGGGACGCCCGGCGCGCGCGTGCTGGATCTCGGCTGCGGCGCGGGCCACGCGAGCTTCGCCGCCGCGCGCGGCGGCGCGAAGGAGGTGGTCGCGTACGATCTCGCGCCGCAGATGCTCGCGACGGTCGAAGCCGCGGCGCGCGAGCGCGGCCTCGCGAACGTGCGGGTCGAGCAGGGCGCGGCGGAGCGGCTGCCGTTCGCCGACGCGTCGTTCGACTGGATCGTGAGCCGGATGAGCGCGCATCACTGGCACGACGTGCCGCGCGCGCTCGCCGACGCGCGCCGTGTGCTGAAGCTGGGCGGCCGCGTGCTGTTCGTCGACATCGCGGGCGCCGATCATCCGCTCGTCGACACGCATCTCCAGGCGGTCGAGGTGCTGCGCGACGCGTCGCACGTGCGCGATTACCGCGTCGACGAGTGGCTCGCGTCGTTCGCGCAGGCGGGTTTCGCGGCGCGGGTGCGGGCGCGCTGGCGCCTGCCGATCGCGTTCGACGGCTGGATCGCGCGGATGAGGACGCCCGACGTGCGCGCGAACGCGATCCGCGCGCTGTGGGCGGGCGCGCCCGATGAGGTGCGCGCGTACTTCGACGTGCGGCCGGACGGCTCGTTCGAGCTCGATGCGGTGATGATCGACGCGCGCTGACGCGGCGGGGCGGGGGATGGGCGGGGCGCTGGGAGATCGGGGAAGCCGGGACGGCGAGGCGTCGAAGTGTCGAAGTGTCGGAATGTCGAGGCGCCGGGCACCCTGCGCGGCGCGCGTCGATTGCTGGGAACGCGGTGCCGGGCGTTGAGATCTGAGCGTTGATAACCGATAACCGATAACCGATAACCGATAACCGATAACCGATAAGCGAGTGCTGGGAGCTGGGAGCCCAGGCCGAGCACCGAGCGCCCAGCCCAGCCGAGCCGAGCCGAGCCGAGTCGAACCGAACCGAACCGAACCGAACCGGACCGGACCGAACCGAACCGAACCGAACCGAACCAAGCGTGCAACGCGATACGCAGATCGCGATACGCCGAATCCTCGGCGCGCGGAGCCGCGCGACGTCAAGCCCGAGCACGCGAGAAAGCCGCGCGGCGCGCCCCTCGCGCGGCGCCGTTCCTTCCCGGCACGTGACCGAACAGCGCCGGCCCCACACGCCGATTGCAGGGCGCCAGCCGCGCGAAAGCCGTCCGGCGAACCAAGCGCCCCGAGCAAAAAAACGGCCGCGCACGTGCGCGGCCGTCACCGTTTCGACGTCGGCAAGCGAGCCTCGCGCACGGCACGGCGGCGCCCGCGCGCAAGGCCGCGCAGCGCTCAGCCGGTATTGCGCAGCCCGGCCGCGATCCCGTTGATCGTCAAGTGAATTCCGCGCCGCAGGCGCGCGTTCGTGTCGCCCGCGCGGTGCCGCTTGATCAGCTCGACCTGCAAGTGGTTCAGCGGATCGAGATACGGGAAGCGGTTCTTGATCGAGCGCGCGAGGAGCGGATTCGCGGCGAGCCGGGCGCCGCTGCCCGTGATCTCGGCGAGCGCGTCCGACGTGCGGTGCCATTCGGCGACGATCCGCTCGAACACGTGCTTGCGCAGCTTCTTGTCGGCGACGAGCTGCGCATAACGCGACGCGACCGCGAGATCGGTCTTCGCGAGCACCATGTCCATGTTCGACATCAGATGCGCGAAGAACGGCCAGGTCTTGTTCATCTTCTTGAGCAGCGCGACGCGCTTCGCGCGCTCGCCGGCGTCCTTCGCGCCGTCGAGATAGGCGGCCACCGCGCTGCCGAAGCCGTACCAGCCCGTCAGCAGCAGCCGGCACTGGCCCCACGAGAAGCCCCACGGAATCGCGCGCAGATCCTCGATCTTGCGGTTCTTCGGGTCCTGCAGCTTGCGCGACGCGGGCCGGCTGCCGATGTTCAGCTCGGCGATCTCGGTGATCGGCGTCGACGAGAAGAAGTAGTCGGTGAAGCCGGGCGTCTCGTAGACGAGCGCGCGGTAAGCGGCCATCGCGGCGTCCGACAGCGTCTGCATCGCCGCCTCGAACGCGGGCAACTGCTTCGGCGCGTTGCTGTGCGGCAGGAGCGTCGCCTCGAGCGTCGCGGCGACGACCGTCTCGAGATTGCGCCGGCCGATCTCCGGGTTCGCGAACTTGCTCGCGATCACTTCGCCCTGTTCGGTCAGGCGGATCTGGCCGTTCACCGTGCCGGTCGGCTGCGACAGGATCGCCTGGTAGGTCGGGCCGCCGCCCCGGCCGACCGTGCCGCCGCGCCCGTGGAAGAGGCGCAGCTTGATGCCGCGCTCGCTGAACAGATCGACGAGCGCGAGCTCCGCGCGATAGAGCTCCCAGTTCGACGTGAGGAAGCCGCCGTCCTTGTTGCTGTCCGAATAGCCGAGCATCACTTCCTGCTCGTGGCCCTGGTGCGCGAGCAGCTCGCCCAGGCCCGGCAGCGCGAAGAACTCGCGCATGATGTCGGGCGCGTTGCGCAGGTCGGCGATCGTCTCGAAGAGCGGGATCGCCATCAGGCCGTTGCGCGCGTTCGCATGCGGCGTGCCGAGCGTGCCTTCGAACAGGCCCGTCTCCTTCTGCAGCAGCAGCACTTCGACGAGGTCGCTCACCGTCTCGGTGTGCGAAATGATGTAGTTGCGCACCGCGCGCGGGCCGAACTGCGCGCGGATCGCATGCGCGCGCTCGAGCACGCCGAGCTCGCTCATCGCGAGGTCCGAATAGTCGAGATACGGCGAGCGCAGCGGCCGAGGGTCCGCCAGCGCCGCGAGCAGCACGCGCAGCTTGTCTGCTTCGGGCAGCGCCGCGTAGTCGGGCTCGACGCCGCCGCGCGCGAGCAGCTCGGCGATCACCGCTTCGTGGATGTCCGAGCTCTGCCGCAAGTCGATGCTCGCGAGATGGAAGCCGAACGCCTCGGCCGCGCGCATGAGCGGCGCGAGGCGCGGCGCCGCGAGCGATTCGCCGTGATGCACGGCGAGCGAATCGGTCAGCACGCGCAGGTCGGCGACGAATTCCTCGGCGTCCGCGTACGGCGTCGCGCGCACGGGCGCGGCGCCGCGGCCCGCGCTTCTCACGGGCACCGCGCCTTCGCCGAGCCGCACGCGCGCGCTCGCCGCGAGCCGCGTGTAGACGCCAATCAGCGCGCGGCGATACGGCTCGTCGACGCGGTGCGGCGACTGGTCGGGCGACGCGGCCGCGAGCGCCTTCAATGCGTCGCTCGCACCGACGAGCAGGTTCGACACGGAGAGCTCCGCGCCGAGCTTGTGCACCTGCTCGAGGTAATGCTCGAAGATCACCGCGGCCTGGCGGTTGATCGCTTCGTCGAGCGTCGCGGCGGTGACGTTCGGGTTGCCGTCGCGGTCGCCGCCGATCCAGCTGCCCATCTGGAAGAACGCCGGCACGCGCGCGGGCAGGCCGTGCTCGGCGAGCGCCTCCTCGATGTCCGCGTAGAGCGCGGGCAGCTCGTCGAGGAAGGTCGCGCGGTAGTACGACAGCGCGTTCTCGATCTCGTCGGCCACCGTCAGGCGCGCGTCGCGCAGCATCCGGGTCTGCCAGAGCGTCGTCACGCGCGCGCGCAGGAGCGCCTCGTTGTGCGCGAGCTCGCGCGTGGTGAGCGGCTGGTCACGCTCGGCGAGCAGCCGCGCGATGTCGTGCTGCGCGTCGAGAATGCTCTTGCGCTGCACTTCGGTCGGGTGCGCGGTCAGCACGGGCACGATGAGCGCGCCTTCGAAGAATCGCCGGATCGTCTTCGGCGACGCGTCGCCCGCTTGCCTGAGCTTGTCGAGCGCGTAGGCGACGGTGCCCGCCTGCGGCGCGGAGCCCGCGAGCGCGTGGATTCGGCGGCGGCGATTGTGATGGCGGTCCTCGGCGATGTTCGCGAGATGCGAGAAATAGCTGAACGCGCGCACGACGCTCACCGTCTGCTCGGGCGTGAGCTTGCGCAGCATCTTCTCGAGCGTCTGCGCGGCGGCCTTGTCGTCCTCGCGGCGGAACTTGACGGCGGTTTGGCGGATCGTTTCGACCACGTCGAACACGGCGTCGCCTTCTTGTTCGCGGACGACGTCGCCGAGCAGCCGGCCGAGATAGCGGATGTCCTCGAAGAGCGGGCGGTCCTTGTCTTCGCGCGTGCGGCCTTGCGGTTTCGCGTGCGCGGCGTTCGCCGGCGCGAGCGCTTGCGCGGCGGCGCCGTTCGGCTTGCGCGCTGTTTTCGCGGCGCGGCGGGCGGGGGTGTCGGCGGTCGCCGGGGCGTAGGAGGACGAGACAGCATTGCGGCGCGTCGCGCGCGCCGATCCGGAAGACTTCACGATTGATTTCCTTGGGAAAGCACGAGTGAACGGGAACTGCGGTCCAGCAACAGCGAGCGCGATCAAGCGGCGCGGCGCCGCGCGCTGCACGGTGCGTGACGCGCGTCGCGCGCGGCCTCGTCGGACGACGAAACCGGGCGACGCGGCGAGCGACGCGACGACTGCGGGCCGGGCCCGCGTGCGGACGCCGGATTCCGCCTCGAACCGAACGATCGTTCGGGATCTTGACGCAGACCGTGCGGGCCGTGCGCACCGGCCGTCCGGCGGGCGGAGGCGCAAGGCGCGCGTGCTACCATAGTCCGTTCCTAATCCCGTCCTTCGATGTCCCTGCAATGAACTCCGAGACTCTTTCGGCCGAGCTGCCTGCGACGCTGACGATCGCGTCGCGCGAGAGCCGCCTCGCCATGTGGCAAGCCGAGCATGTGCGTGATGCGCTGCGCAAATTATATCCAGCTTGCGACGTGAAAATCCTCGGGATGACGACGCGCGGCGATCAAATTCTCGATCGCGCGCTCTCGAAGGTCGGCGGCAAGGGCCTCTTCGTGAAGGAACTCGAGAACGCGCTCGCCGATGGCCGCGCGGATCTCGCCGTGCATTCGCTGAAGGACGTGCCGATGGAGTTGCCCGAAGGCTTCGCGCTCGCGGCCGTGATGAGCCGCGAGGACCCGCGCGACGCGTTCGTGTCGAACGACTACGCGTCGCTTGCCGAACTGCCCGCGGGCGCCGTCGTCGGCACGTCGAGCCTGCGCCGCGAGGCGATGCTGCGCGCGCGCCATCCGCACCTCGACGTGCGGCCGCTGCGCGGCAATCTCGACACGCGGCTCGCGAAGCTCGACCGCGGCGACTACGCGGCGATCATTCTCGCCGCCGCGGGCCTGAAGCGCCTCGGCCTCGCCGCGCGCATCCGCGCATTGCTCGACGCCGAAGACAGCCTGCCCGCCGCGGGCCAGGGCGCGCTCGGCATCGAGATCGCCGCGCGCCGCGCGGACGTCGCCGCCTGGCTCGCGCCGCTGCACGACGCCGCGACCGCGCTCGCCGTCGAGGCCGAGCGCGCTGTGTCGCGCGCGCTCGGCGGCAGCTGCGAGGTGCCGCTCGCCGCGCATGCGGTGTGGCAGGGCGACGAACTGCGCCTGACGGGCAGCGTGTCGACGACGGACGGCGCCCGCGTGCTCGTCGCGCGCGCGCAGGCCCGCGCCGCGACGCCCGCCGACGCGCTCGCGCTCGGCCGTGCCGTGTCCGACGATCTCGAGCGCCAGGGCGCGCGCGCGATCGTCGACGCGCTCGTCGCGGCGAGCGCGCAAAAGGGCGGCGCGTGATGGCGGGCGCGCCGCGCGCGTTCACGGCGGTGCTCACGCGCCCCGACGGACAATCGGCGGAGCTTGCCGCGCAGCTTGCCGCGGCGGGCCTCGACGTGCTCGACTTTCCGCTCATCGACATCGCGCCGCTCGCCGACGACGCGCCGCTCGCCGACGCGTTCGCGCGGCTCGATGCATACGCGCTCGTCGTGTTCGTGTCGCCGAACGCGATCGATCACGCGCTCGCGCGGCTCGGCGCGATCTGGCCGCATCCGCTGCCGATCGGCGTGGTCGGGCCGGGCAGCGTCGCCGCGCTCGCGCGGCATGGAATCGCGGCGGGCGCGCATCGCGTGATCGCGCCGCGCGAGCCGGACGACGGCGGCGGCGAGCCGCACTACGATTCCGAAAGCCTCTTCGCCGAGATCGTCCGCGCGTTCGACGGCGAGGCGAAGCTCGCCGGCAAACGCGTGCTGATCGTGCGCGGCGACGGCGGCCGCGAATGGCTCGCCGAGCGGCTGCGCGAAGCGGGCGCCGAGGTCGAGCTCGTCGCCGCGTATCGGCGCGTGAGCCCGGAGCCTTCGATCGGCGCGTGGGAGCGCGTGCATGCGCTGCTGTCGGGCGCGCCGCACGCGTGGCTCGTGACGAGCTCGGAAGGCGTACGCAATTTGCGCGAGCTCGCGCACGAGCATTTGAACGAGACCGAGATCGACGCGCTGACGCACGCGCAGTTCGTCGCGCCGCATCCGCGGATCGTCGAGACCGCGCGCGCACTCGGTTTTGATAGGATTACGCTGTCCGGCGCAGGCGATGAGCGCATCGTCCGCGCGTTTCGTACGTTGGCCGATCAGGCCGATCAACCGGCGACTGCCGCTCCGATGCCTTCTCGCATGACAGACACCAACGATACCAAAGACGTCTCTTCCAAACCGGCCGCGGCCCCCGTTGCGCCGCCGAATCAACCGTTTACGCCGTTTGAAACGAAAGAGCGGCGCAGCGGCTCGAGCGCGGCGCTGTGGTTCGTGGTCGCCGTGATCGCGGCCGCGGCGGGCGTCGGCGGCTATGCGCTGAACCGTAAGGTCGATCGCCTCGACCAGCACGCGGTCGAGCGGCAGAAGGCGCTCGACGCGCAGACGGCCGAGATCCGCACGAAGACCGATCAGGCGCTCGCGAGCGTGCATCAGGCCGATTCGCAGCTGTCGCAGCTCGAAGGCAAGCTCGCCGATGCGCAGACCGCGCAGACCGCGCTGCAGCAGCAGTATCAGGACCTGTCGCGCAATCGCGACGCGTGGATGATCGAGGAAGTCGGCCAGATGCTGTCGAGCGCGAGCCAGCAGCTCCTGCTGACGGGCAACACGCAGCTCGCGCTGATCGCGCTGCAGAACGCCGATTCGCGGCTCGCGTCGTCGCAGAGCGCGCAGGCCGTCGTCGTGCGCAAGGCGATCGCGCAGGACATCGAACGGTTGAAGGCCGCGCCGTCGGCGGATCTCACCGGGCTCGCGATCAAGCTCGACGACGCGATCGGGAAGGTCGACGCGCTGCCGCTCGCGGGCGAAGCGATCGCGCCGCACGCGCAAACGACGCCAGACGTCGCCGCGAACGCCGAGCAGGCGGCCGCGGCGGCGGGCGAGCCGCGCTGGAAGGCGTGGTGGCGCGGCTTCTCGGCGGGCATCGGCGCGCAGCTGAAGTCGCTCGTCGAAGTGCGCCGCATCGACCACGCGGACGCGATGCTCGCGTCGCCCGAGGAAGGCTACTTCGTGCGCGAGAACGTGAAGCTGCGCCTGCTGAGCGCGCGGCTGTCGCTCCTCGCGCGCAACGACGGCGCGATGAAGTCCGATCTGCATGCCGCGCAGGCGGCCGTCGCGCGCTACTTCGACGGCGCGTCGAAGGACACCCGGATCGTTCAGGATCTGCTCAAGCAGGTCGACGCCGCGTCGCTGACGGTCGCGGTGCCGAACCTCAACACGAGCCTGAACGCGGTTCAACAGTTCAAGAGCCGGGGTTGACGACATGACGCTGCGTGGAATCATTTGGCTCGCCGTGCTGTTCGCGATCGCCGCGGCGCTCGCGACGGTCGGCCGCTTCGACACCGGCCAGGTGCTGATCGTCTACCCGCCGTATCGCGTCGACGTGTCGCTCAACTTCTTCGTGCTCGCGATCATCGTCGCCTTCATCGTGCTGTATGCGCTGATGCGGATCGTGCGCAACGTGTGGCGGATGCCGCAGCGCGTCGCCGCGTATCGCGCGCGGATGCGCAACGAGCGCGCGCAGGCCTCGTTGCGCGACGCGCTCGCGAACCTGTACGCGGGCCGCTTCTCGCGTGCGGAAAAGGCCGCGCGCGATGCGCTCGCGGTCGACGCGAACCAGGGCGCGGCGAGCCTCATCGCCGCCGCGGCGACGCACCGGATGCACGAGTATGCGCGTCGCGACGAATGGCTCGCGAAGGTGAGCGGGCAGGAATGGCAGGACGCGCGCCTGCTCGCGACGGCCGACATGCGCGCGGACGGCCGCGACGCCGAGGGCGCGCTCGCCGCGCTCGCCGAGATGCAGGCGTCGGGCGGCAAGCGCATCCATGCGCAGCAGATCGCGCTGCGCGCGCAGCAGCAACTGAAGAACTGGGGCGAGGTGCTGAAGATCGCGAAGGCGCTCGAAAAGCGCGAGGCGCTGCATCCGGCCGCCGCCGTGCGTCTGCGCCAGCAGGCGGCCGAGCATCTGCTGCGCGATCGCCGGCACGACGCCGACGCGCTCCTCGAAGTGTGGCAGTCGCTGTCGGCCGCCGAGCGGCAGTCGCCGCGCCTCGCGGATCTCGCGGCCGAATTGCTGATCGCGCTCGAGCGCCGCCAGGAAGCGCGGCGAATCGTCGAGGACGCGCTCGCGCACAACTGGAACGCGCGGCTGCTGCGCCGCTATCCGGACACGGCGGGCTCCGACGCGCTGCCGCTGATCCAGAAGGCGGAGGGTTGGCGCCGGGAACGCCCGGAAGACGCGGACCTGCTGTTCGCGCTCGGCCGGCTGTGCCAGCAGCAGCAACTGTGGGGCAAGGCGCAGTCGTTCCTCGAATCGGCGCTGAAGCTCGCCGACGACGAGCCGCTCAAGATCCGCACGCATCGCGCGCTTGCGCGCCTGTTCGAGCATCTCGGCGAGACCGACAAGGCCGCGCAGCATTATCGCGAAAGCGCGCTCTCGATCACGGTCGTTTGAGCGTTCGCGCCGGGGCGTCGCCCGGCGCGCGGGCGGGACGCAAAGAAGACGGCGGCCTTGGTGGCCGCCGTTTTCGTTTTTGCCGGCACGGGCGCGCCGCGCGTCGAATCAGATGTCGACGAGCGCCTTCGGCACCGACAGCGCGAGCAGGCCGCCCAGCAAGAGGAACCCGGCGAGCATGTACATCCCGGCGTCGTTCGACGCGGTCGCCTGCTTGAGCCAGCCGACGAGGTACGGGCTCAGGAAGCCGGCCAGATTGCCGACCGAATTGATGATCGCGATGCCCGCGGCCGCGGCCGTGCCGCCGAGAAACGCGGTCGGCAGGCTCCAGAAGAGGGGCAGCGTCGTCAGGATGCCCATCGTCGCGATCGTGAGGCCGAGCATCGCGAGCATCGTGTCGTGCGCCCAGACGACCGACAGCACGAGCCCGAGCGCGCCCGCCGCCGCGGGGATCGCGAGATGCCAGCGCCGCTCGCGGCGGCGGTCCGCGCTGTGCGCGATCGCGAGCATCGCGACGACGGCCGCCGCATACGGCACGGCGGACAGCAGGCCGATCGAGAACGTGTCGGTCACGCCCGTCGACTTGATCAGCGTCGGCAGCCAGAAGCCGACGCCGTAGAGCCCCATCACGAACGAGAAATAGATGAGGCCCATCAGCCACACGCGCGGGCTCGCGAACACGACGGCGAGCGGCAGGTCTTCCTTGCGCGCGTCCTCGAGCGCGATGTTGCGCGTGAGGAGGGCCTTTTCATCGTCGTCGAGCCATGCCGCCTTCGCGATCCGGTCGTCGAGCGCGAACAGCAGCAGGATGCCGACGAGCACCGACGGCACGCCCTCGAGCAGGAACAGCCACTGCCAGCCGTGCCAGCCGTTCGCGCCGTCGAACGTCTTCAGGATGTAGCCGGAGATCGGGCCGCCGACGACGCCCGACAGCGCGACGGCCGTCATGAAGAGCGTGGTCATCCTGCCGCGGCGGTGCGCCGGATACCAGTAGGTCAGATAGAGGATCACGCCGGGGAAGAAGCCCGCTTCCGCGACGCCGAGCAGGAAGCGCATCGTGTAGAACATCGCGGGCGTCGACACGAACATCGTCAGCGCGGAGATGATGCCCCACGTGACCATGATCCGCGCGATCCACACCCGCGCGCCGACCCGGTGCAGGATCACGTTGCTCGGGACCTCGAACAGAAAGTAGCCGACGAAGAAGATGCCCGCGCCGAGGCCGTAGACCGCGTCGGACAGATGCAGGTCGGACGCCATCTGCAGTTTCGCGAAGCCGACGTTCACGCGATCGAGATACGCGACCACGTAGCAGAGCAGCAGCAGCGGCGCGAGCCGCCACGAGACCTTGCGGTAGGTTGCCGCCTCGAAGGCGGACGGCGGAGTCGGCGTGAACGCCGGCGCGGTGCTGGCCATGATGTCTCCTCTGGCACGTTTGAATGGCGGCAGGCGGGGTGGACCGCGGGCGGCGCGGCGCGTTCAGACGCAGCGGCCGCCGTCGACTTCGACGCACACGCCGGTGACGAACGCCGCGTCGTCGGATGCGAGATAGAGCGCCGCGTTCGCGATGTCCTGCGGCGTCGACAGGCGGCCGAGCGGGATCGTCGCGATGAAGCGCGCGCGGTTCTCCGGCGTGTCCGGCACGCCCATGAACTCGGCCGTGAGGCCGGTCTCGCCGAGCACCGGGTTCACGCAGTTCACGCGAATCCGGTCGGCTCCGAGCTCGACGGCGAGAGTCTTGCTCGCGGTGATCATCGCGCCCTTCGTGCTGTTGTACCAGACGAGGCCCGGGCGCGGCCGCACGCCAGCGGTCGACGCGATGTTGACGAACGCGCCGCCGCCCGCTTGGCGGAAGTACGGCACGAACGTCTGCACGCTCCAGAAGAGGCTCTTCATGTTGACCGCATACACGCGATCGAACTCGGCTTCGGTGACGTCGAGCACCGGCTTGTTGCGATGCGTGGTGCCCGCGTTGTTGACGACGACGTGCACGCCGCCGAACGCGTCGAGCGCGGCGTCGAGCAGCGCGCGCCAGTCGTCGCCGCGCGACACGTCGCCCGCGATGGCGAGCGCGCGGCCGCCCGCGAGCGCGATTTCGCTCGCGACGCGCTCGGCCGCCGCCGCGTTCAGATCGTTGACGACGACGCACGCGCCCTCGCGCGCGAACGTTTTCGCGATGCCTTCGCCGAAGCCCGAGCCTGCGCCCGTGACGACGGCCGTCTTGCCGCTCAACCGCATCGATTGTCTCCTGGATCTTGTCGTGAACGTTGCGAACGCGAACGCCGCCATGACGACGGCGGGCGGCGACGCGCGCTCGCGCGCTGTGCCGTGCGGCATTGCGCGCCCGCTCAGTCGTGCTTGAGCGCGATCGTCTTCAGCACGGTGAAGCCGTACAGCGCCTCGAAGCCTTTCTCGCGGCCGTAGCCCGAGCGCCCGGTGCCGCCGAACGGCAGCTCGACGCCGCCGCCCGCGCCGTAGTTGTTGACGAACACTTGCCCCGCGCGCAGCCGGCGCGCGAGCCGCATCTGGCGCGCGCCGTCGCGTGTCCACACGCCCGCGACGAGCCCGTACGGCGTGCCGTTCGCAAGCGCGAGCGCTTCGTCCTCGTCGGCGAACTTCATCGCCGCGAGCACCGGGCCGAACACTTCCTCCTGCGCGAGCCGGTGCGTGTGCGGGACATCGCGCAGCAGCGCGGGCGCCTGGTAGAAGCCCGTTTCGGGCGCGTCCGGCACGACTTCGCCGTGCGCGGCCATCACGATGCCGTCGTGCTGCGCGTCGGACAGGAAATCCCACACGCGCTGCTGCTGTTTCGCGCTGATGAGCGGCCCGCAGTCGAGATCGGCGCGGCCGGGGCCGACCTTCAGCCCGTTGAACGCGGTGGCGAGACGCTCGACGAGCGGCTCGTAGACCGCCCTGTCGATCAGCACGCGGCTGCCGGCCGAGCAGGTCTGGCCGGCGTTCTGCACGATCGCCGATACGAGCACGGGCAGCGCGGCGTCGAGATCCGCGTCGGCGAACACGATCTGCGGCGACTTGCCGCCCAACTCGAGCGTGACGCTCGCGTGGTGCTCGGCCGCCATCTGCGCGACGAGGCGGCCCGTGTCCGGCGAGCCGGTGAACGAGATGTGATCGACGCCCGGATGGCGCGCGAGCGCCGCGCCCGCTTCGTGGCCGTAGCCCGTCACGACGTTGAGCGCACCCGCGGGAAGCCCGGCTTCGGCCGCGAGCGCCGCGACGCGCAGCACCGACAGGCACGCGTCCTCCGACGGCTTGACGACGCATGCGTTGCCCGCGGCGAGCGCCGCGCCGACGCTGCGCCCGAGGATCTGCATCGGGTAGTTCCACGGCACGATGTGGCCCGTCACGCCGTGCGGCTCACGCAGCGTGAGCACCGTGTAGCCGTCGCGGTAGGGGAGCGTCTCGCCGTGCAGCTTGTCCGCCGCGCCCGCGTAGAACTCGAAATAGCGGGCGAGCGCGTCGGCGTCCGCGCGCGCCTGCGTGAGCGGCTTGCCGGTGTCGCGCGACTCGATGAGCGCGAGCTCCTCGCGGCACGCGGCGACGAGCATCGACAGCCGGTGGAGCATGCGTCCGCGCTCGGCCGCGCTCGCCGCGCCCCACGGGCCGCCGAACGCGGCGCGGGCCGCGTGGACGGCCGCGTCGACGTCGGGCGCCGTGCCGCGCGCGAGCCGCGCGAACGGCTCGCCGTCGGACGGATCGATCACGGCGATCGTCTCGCCGCCCGCGGGCGCCGCCCATGCGCCCGCGATGAAATGCTTCGCCTCTTCCATGCTCGCTCCCGGCTGCTCGGGCCGTGTCTGATCGTTGGCCGATTATCGGCCGAACGCGACGCAAGCGCCATCGGGCGATTGGCTATAATGCGCTTTCCATCGGAGGCGCCCGCGAGGCCGCCATCCGTCCCGATTCCCATCCGAACTTCAGAGAACGCTCATGAGCTTCAGCAACGTCCCGGCCGGCAAGGATCTGCCGCAAGACTTCAACGTGATCATCGAGATCCCGGCGCAAAGCGAGCCGGTCAAGTACGAAGCCGACAAGGAACTCGGCCTCCTCGTCGTCGACCGCTTCATCGGCACCGGCATGCGCTATCCGGTGAACTACGGCTTCATTCCGCAGACGCTGTCGGGCGACGGCGATCCCGTCGACGTGCTCGTCATCACGCCGTTTCCGCTGCTCGCGGGCTCGGTCGTCCGCGCGCGCGCGCTCGGCATGCTGAAGATGACCGACGAATCGGGCGTCGACGCGAAGCTCGTCGCGGTGCCACACGACAAGGTCTGCCCGATGACGGCGAACCTGAAGTCGATCGACGACGTGCCCGCGTACCTGAAGGATCAGATCAAGCACTTCTTCGAGCAGTACAAGGCGCTCGAGAAGGGCAAGTGGGTGAAGGTCGAGGGCTGGGACGGCATCGACGCGGCGCACAAGGAAATCACCGAAGGCGTCGCGAACTTCAAGAAGTAAGCGGCGCGACGGCGCTCGCCGCGGCGCCGTCCGGTTGCGCGAAACCGCGCGTGTCTCGTCAAGAGGCCGCGCGGTTTTGTTTGGTGCGCGTCCGCTGCGGGGCCGCCGCGCGGGCGGAACGCGCGCGCGCAGGCTCCGCTCTCCTTCCCGAAGTCGTCGGGGCCCCGGAAGACCCGGTCGCCGTCTGTTTCGATATTTTCGCCGCGTTTGGGGCCTTCTTCGGCTTCTTCGGCTTCGCGGCGCGATCCGCGGTAGCCGTGCCGCCCGTCGTCATCGCCGCGCCGATTGCGGTTGCGGCTTCGGCCGTCGCCGTTTCGGCGATGCCGGCTGCCGGCGCGGGTGTCGCGCAATCGCCGTCCGCGCGGCGTGTCGCGCCGGCGTCAGGGGCCGGCAGCACCGACGCGAGCGAGAGCGAGCCTCCCGCTAGCGCGCGCTTTTGCGTCGGCGTCAGCCGTTTGACCCAATATTCGGCGCGCGACGCGCTCGAGCGATCGGCGAGCTCGAACGACGCGAGCACGGCCCTCGGCTTGCGCGCGCGCGTGTAGCGCGCGCCCTTGCCTTGCGCGTGCTGCGAGAAACGTGCGGCGACGTCGGTCGTGATGCCGGTGTAGACGCTGCCGTCAGCGCATTCGATCAGATACAGATACCAGGACATGAAGGGCGGCGTGATGCGAAGCCGCCAGTGTCGCAGAAATTGCGCGGCGCGAGCGCGCGATTCGCCCGTCGGTTCATCCGGCGGCCGCCCCCGGTCGCGCGGCTAGCGGTGCGCGACCGCGTGGCCGGGCCGCGTGCGCGTCGCGGGCGCTTCCTGGATGCGCCGGAAGATCGCCGCGGACACGAGCGTCACCACGCCGACGCAAACGAAGCTCAGCTTGAAGCCGAGCAGCGACGAGCCGGTCTGCTCGCCAAACAGGCTCGTGAGCCCGCTGCCCACCGACGCGCCGAGCCCCATCGACAGCATCTGCACCATCGAATACAGGCTGTTGCCGCTCGCCGCGTCGCGGTGCGGCAGGCCTTTCAGCGTCACGCTGTTCATTGCCGCGATCTGAATCGAGTTGATCGCGCCGAAGATCGCAATCAGCGCCATTTCGGCGACGAGCGGCGTGTCGGGGCCGATCGCCGCGAACAGCGCGATCACGGCGCCGACGATCAGCGTGTTGACGAACAGAAACGTGCGATAGCCGTAGCGGCGAACGAGCGGCGCGATCCACGGCTTCGCGATCACGCCCGCGATGGCGGCCGGCACGAGCATGAGCCCCGAGCGCAACGGAGAATAGCCGAATTCGAGCTGCATCATCAGCGGCAGCAGGAAGGGCGTCGCGCCGATGCCGATCCGCGAGACCAGGTTGCCGGCGAGGCCGACAGCGAAGTTCGGTTCGCGAAAGAGTTCGAGCCGGAAGAGCGGATTCGCGCGCCGGCGCGCATGGGCGACGTACATGATCGCCGCGGCCGCGGCGATCGTGGTCACGCCGAGGGTCCAGTCCGTGTAGCCGCCGTCGGACAACGCGTCGATCGCGAGCGAGCCGGCGATCATCGCGCTCGACAGCAGCGTGTAGCCCGTGTAATCGAACGGCGGAGGATCGATCGGCTCGTCGCGCGGCATGTAGCGGTGGACGGCGACGAGGCCGACCGCGCAGATCGGCAGGTTGACGAGGAACACCCAGTACCACGACATCGACTGCGTGAGCCAGCCGCCGAGCGTTGGGCCGAGGATCGGCCCGATCTGGCCGAAGATCGACACGAACGCGAGCGCGGCCACGTATTCGTCGCCGGGCACACCGCGCAGTACCGCGAGCCGGCCGATCGGCAGCAGCATCGAGCCGCCGATGCCTTGCAGCACGCGGGCGACGACGAGCTGCGTCGCGCTCGTCGCGGCCGCGCAGCAGAGCGAGCCGAGCGCGAACACGACAATCGCGACGAAGAACACGCGACGCGTGCCAAAGCGATCCGCGAGCCAGCCGGACGCGGGCGTGAGGGTGGCCATCGTCAGTGTGTAGGCGGTGACGACGCCGTGCATCGAGAGCGCGTCCTGGCCGAGCGCGTGGGCGATCGACGGCAGCGCCGTGTTGACGATGGTCGTGTCGACGGACTGCATGAAGAACGCGGTGGCGACGATCCATAGCAGCGTCGTTCGGGAAGAGGTGTTGGGCATGAGCGCGGACCGATGAGTTGGGTGCGTCGCGCCTGGCGCGCGCGACGCAAGCCCCGCCGCCTCGGGCGGCGCGCAGCGCTTGCCCGAGATCGTCGGGGGCGTTGGTTAGTGGGCGCGCGTGTCGAGGCGCGTGGCGGGCGGCAGGCCGGCGGCCGGAGCGGCGCCCGCCGCGCGGGCCGCTCGGCGAGCGCCGAGGGGCGGGAAGCCCGATGGCTTGCGCCGCCGCGCTGGTTTCGCAGACGCCATTTCAAACGGCGTTTCGGGACTGATATAGGGCGATAAGAATGGCCGGCGCGTGCCGTTTAGAATCGGCAGATGGAATGACATCATTTAATACTCCTAATTGATAATCCGCATGAAGATTCTCAACCAAAAGATCAAAATGTCTCCCCATCCTCTCCGACCGCGTCAGGCGGTGCGCCGAAGGGTGAAGCTAGCGGGTGGCCTTGGAATATGAGTGTTTTTATCGATTTTCAGAATATCGAATCCGAAAATCAGAAACAGGGACGAAAGCGAATGAAATCCGCCTCTCTCTATTTCGGTGCGCATTAAGCGCACCGAAAGTCTAGGGGGTTTTGTGTGAATATTGCAACCGAATAATCTTTCAATTTCCGATTTGGAACGAATGATAATCAAATATCTCGCATAACCTGTTGAGGGAAATGAATGGCGATGCCGTTTGGGAGGCCGGCGCGCCGCGCTCGCGCGACTGCCGGCCGCGGGACGAGGCGCACGCCGCGGGCATCGCGTCGTGGTCAGCGTTCGCCGTCCCTGAACGGATTGTGCTCGCGCAACTCGTCGACGTAGGCGTGAATCTGGTTCGCCTCCTGCGAGAGGAAGCGGCCCACCGCGTCGGCGAACGCCGGATGCGCGAGCCAGTGCGCGGAGCGCGTGACGGTCGGCATGAAGCCGCGCGCGAGCTTGTGCTCGCCTTGCGCGCCGCCTTCGAACGTGTCGAGCCGCTCGTCGATGCAGAATTCGAGCAACTGGTAGTACGCGGTTTCGAAATGCAGGCACGGCACGTGTTCGAGCGCGCCCCAGTAGCGGCCGTACAGCGTGCCGCCGCCCGACGCGTCGCGCTGGTACACGGCGAGCGCGCTCGCGATCGGCCGGCCGTCGCGCTCGGCGATCACGAGCAGCAGGTTCTCCGGCATCGTCGCGCCGATCTCGCGGAAGAAATCGAGAGTCAGATACGGGCTCGAGAAGTGCTCGCGGTACGTCTGGCGGTAGCAGCGCGCGAAGAAACGCCAATCCGCGTCGGTCGCGTCCTCGCCGCGCACGCGCCGGAACGTGACGCCCGCTTGCGCGACCTTGCGGCGTTCCGCGCGGATGTTCTTGCGCTTCTTCTGCTCGAGCGTGCCGAGGAACGCGTCGAAATCGCGGTAGCCGTCGTTGAGCCAATGGAACTGCACGCCTTCGCGCAGCATCATCCCCATGTCGGCGAGCGTGCGCGCCTCGTCTTCGGTCGGAAACAGCACGTGCAGCGAAGACACCTCGCTCTGCTCGGCGAGCGCGACGAGCGTCGCGGCGAGCCGACGGCGCGCGTCGTCGTCGACGGCGAGGAGCCGGCTGCCCTGCACGGGCGTGAACGGCACCGCGCACAGCAGCTTCGGGTAATACGGCAGCTCGTTGCGCTGGTATGCGTCGGCCCACGCCCAGTCGAACACGTATTCGCCATACGAATGGCGTTTCGCGTAGACGGGCGCGGCCGCGACGAGCGCGCCCGTCGCGGCGTCCGCGAGCGTGACGAAGCGCGGCGTCCAGCCGGTGTCGTCGACCGCGCAGCCCGCGCGGTGCAGCGCGCTCAGGAAGGCGTGTTTCAGAAAGGGCGTCGGGCGCGGCGCGCGCGCGACGAGCGCGTCCCACTCCGCGGCGCTTGCGTCGAGCGGAGACGACAGGATGCCCATGCGATAATCGCAGCGTTCGTGTTTCAACGATCCGAATCCGTTTCTTTAGTGGCCGGTTGTACCTGTCAGTACCCGTTCGTACCCGTTTGCACCGTCGGCCAGGCGCGCTGTCGCGCCGGCCGGCCGTGCGTTTGATCAAAGCTGTTCGCGCCGCGGCCCGAGGAGGCCGCGCTGATCCCGTGATGAAGACGACCCGTATCGCACTTGCCCAACTCAACGTCACCGTCGGCGATTTCGCCGGCAACGTCGCCAAGATCGTCGCCGCCGCACGCGCCGCGCACGACGCCGGCGCGCAGCTTCTGATCGCGCCGGAACTCGCGCTGTCGGGCTATCCGCCCGAGGATCTGCTGCTGCGTCCCGCGTTTTACGCGGCGTCCGACGCGGCGCTCGCCGCGCTCGCCGCGCAACTCGCGCCGCTCACGGGGCTCGCGGTGCTCGTCGGCCATCCGCTGCGCGGGACCGGCGCGGGCGCGCCAAGCGCCGATGGTAATGCAAACCGCGCGATCGAGCGCGGCGTCGCGCCCGTCGACACGTACAACGCGGCGTCGCTCATCGTCGGCGGCGAGATCGTCGGCACGTACCGGAAGCAGGATCTGCCGAACACCGAGGTATTCGACGAGAAGCGCTACTTCGCGACCGACGCCGCGCCGTACGTGTTCGAGCTGAACGGCGTGAAGTTCGGCGTCGTGATCTGCGAGGACGTGTGGCACGCGTCGGCCGCGCAGCTCGCGAAGGCCGCGGGCGCGCAGGTGCTGATCGTGCCGAACGGCTCGCCGTATCACATGAACAAGGAGGCGGTGCGCATCGACATCCTGCGCGCGCGGATTCGCGAGACGGGCCTGCCGATGGTCTACGTGAACCTCGTCGGCGGCCAGGACGAGCTCGTGTTCGACGGCGGCTCGTTCGTGCTCGACGGCGCGGGCGAGCTCGTCGCGAAGATGCCGCAGTTCGAGGAAGGCCACGCGATCGTCGAATTCGACGGCGCCCGGCCGCTGCCCGCGCGCATCGCGCCGGCGCTCTCGGTCGAGGCGCAGGTGTATCGCGCGCTCGTGCTCGGCGTGCGCGACTACATCGGCAAGAACGGTTTTCCGGGCGCGATCATCGGGCTGTCGGGCGGCGTCGATTCGGCGCTCGTGCTCGCGGTCGCGGTCGACGCGCTCGGCGCCGGGCGCGTGCGCGCGGTGATGATGCCGTCGCGCTACACGGCCGACATCTCGACGACCGACGCGGCGGACATGGCCAGGCGCGTCGGCGTGCGCTACGACGAGATCGCCATCGCGCCGATGTTCGACGCGTTCCGCGCGTCGCTCGCCGCCGAATTCGCGGGCCGCGCGGAAGATGCGACCGAGGAGAACATCCAGGCGCGCATTCGCGGCACGCTGCTGATGGCGCTGTCGAACAAGTTCGGCTCGATCGTGCTGACGACGGGCAACAAGAGCGAGATGGCAGTCGGCTACTGCACGCTGTACGGCGACATGGCGGGCGGCTTCGCGGTGATCAAGGACATCGCGAAGACGCTCGTCTACCGGCTCTGCCACTACCGCAACGCGGCGGCCGAGTACGGCAAGCCCGACATCATTCCCGAGCGAATCTTGACGCGCGCGCCGTCCGCGGAGCTGCGCGAGAATCAGACCGACCAGGACAGCCTGCCGCCGTACGACGTGCTCGACGCGATCATGCGGATGTACATGGAAGAGGACCGGCCGCTCGCGGACATCGTCGCGGCAGGCTATTCGGAGGCGGACGTGAAGCGCGTCACGCGGCTCATCAAGATCAACGAGTACAAGCGCCGCCAGGCGCCTGTCGGCATTCGCGTCACGCATCGCGCGTTCGGGCGCGACTGGCGCTATCCGATCACGTCGCGCTTCACCGAGAGCATCGACTGACGCGGCGCGCGGCGTAGAATCGGCGGACGACTTTCATTCATTCGACGCAAGGGGCACATCATGAAACGCATCACCGCCATCATCAAGCCGTTCAAGCTGGACGAAGTGCGCGAGGCGCTCGCCGAAGTCGGCCTGACCGGGCTCACCGTGACGGAAGTGAAGGGCTTCGGCCGCCAGAAGGGGCACACGGAGCTCTATCGCGGCGCCGAGTACGTGGTCGACTTCCTGCCGAAGATGAAGATCGAAGTGGTCGTCGCGAACAATCTCGTCGATCAGGTGATCGACGCGGTGATCGGCGCGGCGCGCACCGGCAAGATCGGCGACGGCAAGATCTTCGTGTCGGACGTCGAGCGCGTGATCCGGATTCGCACGGGCGAGGAGAACGAAGCGGCCGTTTGACGCCCCGGATGCGCGCGGCCGCCGGTGCGGCGGGGCCGGGCGGCTTCGGCCGCGCGAGGTCGCCGCCGAGGAGTTCGCCCGCGCATCGCCCGCAGCGCCCACAGCGCCCGCAGCGCCCATAACGCTTGCAACGCGCGCACGGTGTTCGACGCCGCGCCGCGCGGATATCGGCCGGCGCGCCGATCGCGCAACATACGCCGCGCAGCGCGCCATGCGCTTTCATGCGTATCCGCGCACGCGACACAAATAAAAAAAACGGTGCGACACCCCAAGGTATCGCACCGGTACGCGCCTCTCGCAGCAGCGTGAAAAGACTATCGGTTCGAATGATCCAGCGCGTGTGCTTAGAACAGGTGCTGGATGCCGGCGTACACGCCCGTCTGGTTGCCGCCGAACTTCGGGTTGCCCGTGGAGATGTCGGTGCCGGCCGGGTTCGCGTTCAGGCCGAAGTTCGCGGTCTTGCTGTTGCGCACCGTCGCGACCTGCACGTCGAGCAGCGTGCGCTTGGACAGGTTGTACGAGCCGCCGACCGTGTAGATGTTCGCGTTGCCGCCGCCGTGGTTCGCGTTCACGTGATAGACGGCCGCGATCAGCGCGGCGGCGGGCGTTGCCTGCCACGTCACGCCGCCCCAGACTTGCTGCGTCGTCGTGATGCCGTTGTTCACGGCCGGGCCGCCGTCCGCGTGCGATGCCTGGTACGCCGCCTGCAGCTTGAACTGGCCGAGGAACACGTTCACGCCGGCGAAGTATTCGCGCGAGTAGTTGAACACGTCGTCGAGCTTGCCGTTGGCCGGATCGCGCGCTTCGTCATAGAGGCCGCGGATCTGGAAGAGCGACGTCGTGTAGGTCAGTTGCAGGCCCGCGCTGCGGCCCTGGCTCGTCGAGCCGTTGCCGTTCCAGTTCGTCGCGTTCGACAACGCGTATTGGCCGTAGACGTCGAAGCCGTAGAGCTTCGGCGATTGATACGAAATGTTGTTGCTGGTCTTGTTCCAGTTGCGGCCGCGCACGAGCGACGCCGTCGACCACGACGACTGCCCGAACGGGTCGAAGTCCCACACGCCGTTCGCGATCGCGAGCTCGCGGCCGAGCAGCAGGGTACCGTATGCGTCGTTGGAGATGCCGATCGTCGCCCAGCGATTCCAGAGGCTGCCGCCGCCCGGGCCGTTGCCGTTCATCGTGTCGAAGCTGCCTTCGAGCTGGAACACGATCTTGTTGCCGCCGCCGATGTCCTCGGAGCCCTTCAAGCCCCACAGGCTCGTGCCCCAGTCGCCGCTTTCCGCGCGCCAGCGGCTCGTGCTGCCGCCGTTCGCGCTCGGCAGGCCGTTCATGTATTCGATGCCGGCGTCCAGACGGCCGTACAGCGTCACGCTGCTTTGAGCGTGAGCCGCCACTCCGGCAGTCGCCAGTACTGCCGCGAGCATAACTTTCTTCATCATCTCCTCCATACCCTGTCAAAAAGTCAACCCAGAACTGCGCAACCTGTCCGGCTTTGCGTGCCGGACAAAATGGGGTAACCAGAGAGACCGCGTGCAGGCCGGATGGGCGACGCACTTGAGCGAAGCGAACGGGAGTGCCGTTTTGCGGGCCCGTGCGGCCGATTGGCCTTGCCGGGGTCTCCTGTCGTCATGAAGTCAAACTACATTTCATGACTTTCGTTTTGCTACTTTGGTTACTAATTTAGCAAAAATACACTTTTGTGGCGACGAAAATCGTTGTTTGACTAGCACGTGTCGCCAAATCGCCATATATGTGTGCGCGGCCCCGCCGAACGACTTTCGTCAACGCGGCCGAATCCCTTGCCCGTCAAGGCACGCACGGAATCCGGGGGCATGGGTCAAGGATTGCCACTATTGACGCTGGAAATTCGTGCGGTTAAAAGCGCCGCGCCGATTGCGTCAGGAATCCGTAATGAAAACGCGGCTGGCGGACCGGGCGTGCGGCCGCCGTTTCGCCGTTTCGCCGTTTGCGACGCGGCGCACGGCGGAGCCGGCGTCAGCGTGCGCGAGCGGTCGATGCGCCCGCGATCCGTTTCTACGAGGGAATCGGCGCGAGCGCGCAGAGCGAGTGGGTGCGTTACCGGCTCGCGGGCGACGCGCTGCGCGCGTTCGCGAGCGAAGCGCCCGCGGATGCCGCGAAAGAGTTCGAGCCGGATGCGGCGTGACGAGACGGTGGCGCGGGCGGGGCGTGCGCCGCACGGCGCGCCCGCTCGGCGGCTTACTTGAGGCTGCCCGACAGGAACTGCCTCAGGCGCTCGCTCTTCGTGTTGCCGAACACGTCGGCGGGCGCGCCTTCTTCCTCGACCCGCCCCTGGTGCAGGAACATCACGTGGTTCGACACGTTGCGCGCGAAGCCCATCTCGTGCGTGACGACGATCATCGTGCGCCCTTCCTCCGCGAGCTTTTGCATCACCTTGAGCACTTCGCCGACGAGCTCCGGGTCGAGCGCCGACGTCGGCTCATCGAACAGCATCACGTCCGGATGCATCGCGAGCGCGCGCGCAATTGCGACGCGCTGCTGCTGACCGCCCGACAGATGTGACGGATACTGCTTTTCCACGCGCGGCGCGAGGCCCACTTTCTCCAGATATTCGCGCGCGCGCTCCTCGGCCTCGCGCTTCGGAAGGCCGAGCACGTGCACCGGCGCCTCCATCACGTTCTCGAGCACGTTCATGTGCGCCCACAGGTTGAAGTGCTGGAACACCATCGCGAGCTTCGTGCGCACGCGCTGCAGTTGCTTCGAATCGGCCGCCTTGAGCGCGCCCGTCTTGTCCTGCGCGGTGCGCACCTCCTCGCCGTCGACGAAGATGCGGCCGGCATTGGGCTGCTCGAGGAAGTTGATGCAGCGAAGCATCGTGCTCTTGCCCGAACCGGACGAACCGATCACGCTGATCACGTCGCCCGCGTTCGCGCGCAGCGAGAGGCCCTTCAAAACTTCGTTGTTGCCGTAGCGCTTGTGGAGATCGTCGACGAAGAGCTTGTGCATCTGGGTGTTTATCTGAGGCATGTCCGGGCGAAACTCATTTGCCTTGCGGGCGCAGGTATGCGAGCCAGCGACGCTCGGCGCGGCGGAACAGCCACACGAGCGTAAACGAGATCGCGAGGTAGAGAAGGGCGGCGATGCCGAATGCGTGGAACGACATGTAGGTCGCCGAATTGACGTCGCGCGCGATCTTCAGGATGTCGGGCACGGTCGCCGTGAACGCGACCGTCGTCGCGTGCAGCATCAGGATCACTTCGTTGCTGTAGAGCGGCAGCGCGCGGCGCAGCGCCGACGGCAGCACGATCCGCCGATACAGCGTGAACGTCGACATCCCGTACGCGCGCGCCGCCTCGATCTCGCCGTACGAGGTCGACTTGATCGCGCCCGCGAAGATCTCGGTCGTGTACGCGCAGGTGTTCAGCGTGAATGCGAGCAGCGTGCAGTTCATGCCGTCGCGGAAGAACGCGTCGAGCATCGGCGTGCCGCGCACGGCCTGCAGGCTGTAGAGGCCCGTGTAGCAGAGCAGCAGCTGCACGTAGAGCGGCGTGCCGCGAAACACGTACGTATAGAGCCACACGGCGCCGGAAAGCCACTTCTTCCTCGACACGCGCGCGACCGCGAGCGGCACGGACAGGCAGAAGCCGATTCCGATCGACACGACGAGCAGCCACAGCGTGATCGCAAGGCCGGTGAAGCGATACCCGTCGGTATACAGGTAATTGCGCCAGTATTCTTGGATCAGTTCGATCATAGGTCAGCCTTGCGTACGCCTGTCGAATAGCGCTTCTCGAGCCACATCAGCACGAAGTTCGAGATCGTCGTGATCGCGAGGTAGATCGCGCCCGCGAGCAACGTGAAGAAGAAGAAACGCAGCGTGCCCTTGCCCGCGTCCTGCGACGCCTTCACGACGTCGGCGAGGCCGATGATCGACACGAGCGCCGTCGACTTCACGAGCACCTGCCAGTTGTTGCCGATGCCGGGCAGCGCGAAGCGCATCATCTGCGGGAACATGATTCGCGTGAACACCTGCCAGTTCGTCATTCCGTACGCGCTGCCCGCCTCGAGCTGGCCGCGCGGCACCGCGAGGAACGCGCCGCGGAACGTCTCGGTGAAGTACGCGCCGTAGATGAAGCCGAGCACGAGCACGCCGGCCGCGAACGGATCGATGTCGATTTGATCCCAGTTCATCAGATCGGTGAACTGATTCAGCCAGATCTGCAGGCTGTAGAAGAGCAGCAGCATCAGCACGAGGTCCGGCACGCCGCGGATGAGCGTCGTGTAGAGCGTGCCGATTCCGCTCGACAGGCGGTTCTTCGACAGTTTCGCCGCCGCGCCGACGAGGCCGAGCAGGAACGACAGCGCGAGCGACAGCACCGCGAGCTTGACGGTTTGCCAGGTGCCGGAGAGGATCAGCGGGCCGTAGCCTTGAAGAAACATATGAAGTCCTTGACGGTGCGTCGTGCGCGCCGCGAAAGACGCGGCTCGCGTGTTGCGCGAGACGCCCCGTGCGTGTCATCGCCGTTCCGCTTTCGCGGATCGCGCCGTCGCGCCCGCGATCGGCGGGGCGGCGGCGCTTCACGGCGCGTGGTGTCGACCGCTGGTGCTGCGCGGGCCGCGCGCCGGTCGCTCGGCGCGGCCCGCTCGGCGCTCATTTCGCCGAATAGATGCTGTACGGGAAGTACTTGTGCGACAGCTTGTCGTACGTGCCGTCCTTGTGCATCGACGCGAGCGCGCGGTTGATCGCGTCCTTCAGGTCCGCATCCTCCTTGCGCAGGCCCATCGCGGTGCCGTCGCCGAGCGTCTTCGGGTCCTTCGCGGCCGCGCCCGCCCACGCGAAGCCCTTGCCGCGCGGCGTGCGCAGGAAGCCGTAGTCGGCCTGCAGCTCGTCTTGCAGCGTCGCGTCGAGGCGGCCGGAGCCGAGATCGGCGTACACCTGATCCTGGTTCTGGTACGACACGATGGTCACGCCCTTCGGTTCCCAGTGCGTCTTGGCGAACGTCTCCTGGGTCGAGCCCTGCTCGACGCCGACGCGCTTGCCCTTCAGCGATTCGACGCTCGGCTGAAGCGGCGAGCCCGCCTTCGCGATCATTCGCGCGGGCGCGTCGTACAGCTTGTCGGAGAAATCGATCTGTTCGCGGCGCTTGTCGGTGACGGTCAGCGACGACACGATCACGTCGAATTTCTTCGCCTTCAGCGCGGGGATGATTCCGTCGAGATCCTGCGGCGTCCACACGCACTTCGCATTGATCCGCTTGCAGACTTCCTTCGCGAGATCGACGTCGAATCCGACGATCTCGCCGCTCGGCGCGGTCGATTCGAACGGCGGATAGCTGGCGTCGACGCCGATCCGCACGGTCTTCCATTCCTTCGCGAAGGCGCCGCCCGCCGCGAGGGCGAGGGCCGCGCACAAGGCGAGCTTCTTCATGTCGTTCCTCTTCCTGACTTCCCCGGCCGCGCGGCCGGACGCGTCCGGGCATGCGCGCGCCGGGCGTATTCTAAGGCGGCCAAAATTCGCGTTCGTCGACCTCGGCGCGCCTCGAAAGGGGGCGCAGCGCCGTCGACGGCGGCCAAAAGCGCGGTATTTTACCCGAACACCGGCCGCGGCCTAGAACAAACGATGCGCGCGTTTCGCCGGGCGCGCGTTTCGCCCGGCCGCACGCGAGCGCGAAGGGCGGCGCGCCGTTTTTCGCGCGCGGACACCGGTTCGCCCTCGTGCGCGGCGGCGCGCCGGGAATCGTTCGGACGATTGCATGGATCGCCGCAACGATCCGGTGCAACCGTGCAGGATTGTTGCATGCGCGTGCGACCCCTACATTCGAGGCTGTCGACATTTCTCAATGGGAGGCGTCATGTTTCAGATCCGCCGCGCGGGCGATCGCGGCCACGCCAATCATGGCTGGCTCGATAGCCATCACAGCTTTTCGTTCGCCGACTATCGCGATCCCGAGCACGTGCACTTCGGCGCGCTGCGCGTGCTGAACGACGACCGCATCGCGCCGACGCGCGGCTTCGGCATGCATCCGCATCGCGACATGGAGATCGTCACGTACGTGCTCGACGGCGCGCTCGCGCACCGCGACAGCATGGGCAACGGCTCGATCATCCGCGCGGGCGACGTGCAGCGGATGAGCGCGGGCACGGGGATCGTGCACAGCGAATACAACGCGTCGCGGGAGGCGCCGCTGCATCTGCTGCAGATCTGGCTGCTGCCGACCGAGCGGGGCGGCCGGCCCGGCTATCAGGAGGTGCGCTTCGCCGACGCGGACAAGCGCGGCCGGCTGCGGCTCGTCGCGTCGCCGGACGGGCGCGACGGATCGGTGTCGATGCGCGCGGACGCGTCGATCTATGCGGGCCTGATCGACGGCGACGAGCGCGCCGAGTTCGCGGTGCCGGGCGGGCGGCGCGTGTATGTGCACGTCGCGCGCGGCGGCGTGACGGTGAACGGCAACGCGCTCGAGGCGGGCGACGGTGCGCGCATCGCCGACGTCGAGGCCGTCGTGTTCGAGCGCGGCGAGCGCGCGGAGGTGCTGCTGTTCGATCTCGCGTGATGCGGCCGGCGGCGGACGATGCGCCTGCCGGATGCGGGTGGGGCGGCGGATGTCGAAGGTCGAAGGTCGAAGGTCGAAGGTCGGACACTGACACGGACACGAAGCCGAAAAGGTCGAGGAGCGAAGTCGCTCGGCATGGAAAGGCGCGACGCGCTGGAGGCCGAAGTGCGAAGCGGTTGACGCGCCTTGGGCCGAAGCGCGAGGAAGCCGGAACGCGGCGAGGGTGGCGCGGCAAGAGGGCGGGCCGCGCCGATGTGAAAACGCCGCGAGCGGGCGAGAGCCGGTCGCTGCGTTCGTACCGGCGGCGGCCCGCGGCGAGGGCAATTCGGCCGGGCTGATGCGGCCGACGACACGAGACCGCGCGACGAGACCGCGCGCAGGACGCGCGCCGAACGACGGGACAACGGGCGAAGTCGATCGGGCGCGCAGCGGTTTCGCGAAGCCGGGGCCGCACCCAGGGGCGGCGGATCATGCGGGGCTGACTTGGCGGATCGGCCGCGCGGGCGTGCCGGACGCGACGTTGCGGCGCATCGCATGCGCCGATCGACGTCCGGCTCGGGCGGCGGGCGCGGCCCGAGACGAGAAGTGACGCAATGTCGCGCACCGCTCCGCGCCATACCGCGCCGCATCGCTCCGCACCGCTCCGTACCGCTCCGTACCGCGCGGCATCGCGCGGCATCGCACCGCCGCACCGCATTGACGCGCCTCCCGCGACGGCGGCTACCCGATCGCGTCGCCGGGCGCGTCCGCGCGGCCCGTCTTCACTGCTGCGGCTGCTGCGGCGCGGGCGCCGATGCGCCCTTCGCCGCGCGGCGCTGCTCCCAGCGCTCCTTCATCTTCGCGCGCCGCTCGTCCATCTTCGCGAAATGCTGCTTGATCGCCGTGCTGACGGTCGCCTTCTGCTGATTGTTCAGGCCGTTGTAGAACGCGAGCCACGCGGACGCCGTTTGCTCGCGCAACTGCGCGTTCTGCTGCTCGGCCTGCTGGCGCGCCGCGTGCAGCGCGTTCAGGTCGAGGATCGGCTGGCTCTGCTGGGCCTGGAACTGCTGGCGCAGCGCGTCGTGGCTCTTGCGCATCGCCTCGCGGTTCTGTTTCGCCGTGTTGACGGCGGCCTGCCATTGCTGCTCCTGCGCGGCGCTCAGGTTCAGCTTGTCGTGGATGCGCTTCATCATCATGAACGGGCCGCCGTCCATGTGATGATGCTCGCCCGGACCGCCCGGCGGCGGCATGTCGGGCGGCGCGGCGTGCGAGACGGCGCTGAACGACAGGGCGAGCACGGCGGCGGCGATGGCCAGGCGGGAAGTCTTCTTATACATTGAGCAACTCCTGTATTGAAAAGTCCGGTGCTGCGGCCGGCTCGGCGGTGGGGCGGTCGCGCCTCGCCGTCTGTCGGCGTATCCGGTAAGGCGCAGCGTATCCAAGCGCCGCCGCCGCCGTGTTACGTGCGCCGCGGCCGCGATTACCGCGCATTACACTTTGCTTGCGCGGTAATCCGCAGTAACCCTTTCAGGGATTTGTTTCGCTCAGCCCCGACAACCCGCACGGTAAACTTCACGCCATGACTACTCAGATCCTCATCGTCGACGACGACCAAGAATTGCGCGACCTGCTGCGCGACTACCTCGTGCGGCAAGGCATCGAGGTGTCGGTGCTGCACGACGCCGCTTCGCTCGAAAAGCGCCTCGAACGCGAGCGCCCCGATCTCATCGTGCTCGACCTGATGATGCCGGGCGTCGACGGCCTGACCGCGCTGCGCCAGCTGCGCGCGGCGGGCGACGACATTCCCGTGATCATGCTGACCGCGCGCGCGGACGACGTCGACCGCATCGTCGGCCTCGAGCTCGGCGCGGACGATTACCTCGGCAAGCCGTTCAACCCGCGCGAGCTGCTCGCGCGCGCACAGGCGGTGCTGCGCCGCCGCCGCGCGACGCCGTCGGCGGCCGCGCCCGAGCAGCGCGAGCCGTACGCGTTCGGCCGCTTCGTGCTCGATTTCCAGGCGCGCACGCTGTCGGTGGACGGCAAGCCGGCGACGTTGTCGAGCAGCGAATTCGCGCTGCTGAAGATTTTCGTCAATCATGCGCTGCGCACGCTCACCCGCGAGCGCCTGCTCGAGCTGCTGCACGGCCCCGAATACGACGGCACCGACCGCGGGATCGACGTGCAGGTGTGGCGCCTGCGCCGGATTCTCGAAACGGACCCGTCGACGCCTCGCTTCATCCAGACGGTGCGCGGACGCGGCTACGTGTTCGTGCCGAACGGCGAGGCTCATGCGCAAACCCATTGATTCGCTGTTCGGGCGGCTTGCGCTCCTCGTCGTCTGCGTGCTGCTGCTGTCGCATTTCGCGTGGTATTTCGCGATCCGGCTCGAGCGCAATCAGTTTCAGACGCGCTACGCGGTCGAGGAGGCGGCGTTCCTCGTCGACGCGGTGCGCCAGCACGCGGAGCGCTCGCCCGACCAGCCGCTGCCGTCGCGCGTGCGGCTCGTCGCGCCGGGCAGCGGCGACGTGCCGGACGCGAAGCAGGATCTGCCGCCGCCGCTCAGGCGCTTCGCCGACGATCTGCGCGACCGCTTGCCGTCCGGCACGCAGGTGCGCATCGGCAAGCCGGGCCATCCGCCCGTGCTGTGGGTGAAGCAGCCGACCGACCGCGACTGGATCGTCGTGCCGGTGCAACCGCTGCGGCCGTCGCGCTCGCTCGACCGGATGGTGATCTGGCTCGTGATGATCTTCTCGGCCGCGGTGATGGCGGCGCTCTTCGCCGCGTGGCAACTGCAGCAGCCGCTCAGCTCGCTCGCGCGCGCGGTCGCGCGCTTCGGCCGCGGGATGGCGGTGCCGCCGCTGCCCGAGCGGGGGCCTCGCGAGTTGCGCCAGCTCACGCACGGCTTCAACCAGATGGTTCAGCAGGTGTCGCGCGCGGAGAACGATCGCGCGGTGATGCTCGCCGGTGTCGCGCACGATCTGCGCACGCCGCTCGCGCGGATGCGGCTGCGCGCCGAGATGATGGACGACGCGCGGCTGCGCGACGGCGTCGTGCGCGACGTCGACTCGATGACGCACATCGTCGATCAGTTCCTCGTGTTCGCGCACGGCGACGCCGACCGCAGCGAGCCCGTGTCGGTCGATCAGGCGTGCGCGCGGATCGCGCGCACGTACCGCGCGGTGTCGCCGAACGCGCCCACCGTGCGCACCGAGCTCGCGGCGGGGTCGGGCTTCCGCCTGCCGACGGCGACGCTCGACCGGGTGCTGTCGAACCTGCTCGACAACGCGCACGCGTACGGCGCGCCGCCCGTCGTGATCGCGACCGCGCGCACCGCGGCGGGTTACACGCTGACGGTCAGCGACCACGGCAAGGGCATCGCGCCGCGCGATCTGGCGGACGCGACGCGCCCGTTCGTGCGGCTCGATCCGGCGCGCGGCGGCAATGGCCACAGCGGCCTCGGGCTCGCGATCGTCGAGCGGCTCGTGCAGCGCACGGGCGGCGCATGCGAGATCGGGAACCGGGAAGAAGGGGGCTTGCGGGTGGCGATGTCGTTTCCGTTCGACGTCGTGCCGAAGGTCGAACCGCAGGCGGAGGCGTCCTGACGCGCCGCCGCGCGGGAGCCGCGGCGCCCGGCGCGATCGCGCCGGACGGCCGCGGGCGGCCGGTCACTCGCCGAAGAGCGTGCTGAGCGTCTCGGCGGCGTTGCTGTCGATCGTGTTGTAGGTGACGCTCGTCGCCTCGAAGATGTAGAGCGTCGTGTACTTGCCGACACGCTCGAGGATGTCCTCCTGCAGCGTCTCGGGCACGATGTTCATGTTCAGATACCAGGCCGTCGACGACAGCCGCGTCTGGAACGAGCCATATTCCTGCATCAGTTGATCGAACGCATCGGCGTCCTGGTCCCGGCACACGATAACCAGATTTCCTGCCATTCACTCCTCCTGATTGACCATCGGTCCCGCTTGGGGCTAATACCGATCATACCCGCTTCGGCGTGTCCGTTCGTCGACGAAAGCCTCGCTTGGCGGGCGCGCGCGTCGCGCGGGCGCTTGGGCGGGTTCACGGCAGGGCCGGATCGCGGCATAATTCGACGTTGCGGCGCAGCAGCGGCCAGCCGGCGCACCGCCACCCCTCGCAGATTCGCCCGCCGCCCGCCCGTTCCGGGCCCGATGCGCTCGCGGCCGGGCGGGGTTTCCACAGTTCGTCGTCCGGAAGGTTGTGCCTGAAATACAGGATGTAGTAGTGTCGTGCCGTCGCGTGCGGGCGGGTGCCGCGTCGCGAATGGAAACGGCGGGAAATCGGCGTGTCGGGGTGCCGTGCGGCCGTTTCTGCAGTTAAAACGAATTACCGTGTACGTGCGCCTTGCCATGAGTCACATTCGCTTTCTGGCTTTATTTTTCGATTCGCACGGCTTTGCCGGGGAGGGCGCCTGATGGATCTCGGATTCTTCAATCCGAATCGGACCGCCAACGCATCCGCGTGGCGCGTCCTGCCGAACCGCTGGGACTTCGTCGCGTTCCCGCTCATCATCTGCGTGATCGCGATGGCCGCGATCGGTTTTCACGAGACGCTTGCGCCGTTCGCGACGCTCAATACGCAGAAGATCTCGCTCGATCCCTCGAACCTGCCCGAGTACGCGATGCGCACGACGCTGCGCATGCTGGCGGCGATGATGGCGTCGCTCGTCTTCACGCTCGTCTACGGCACGCTCGCCGCGAAGAGCCGCCGGGCCGGCATGGTGCTCATTCCGATCCTCGACATCCTGCAGTCGGTGCCGGTGCTGGGCTACATCTCGTTTACGGTGACCTTCTTCATCGCGCTGTTTCCGGGCCGGGTGCTCGGCGCCGAGCTCGCCGCGATCTTCGCGATCTTCACGAGCCAGGCGTGGAACATGACGTTCAGCTTCTATCAGTCGCTGCGCACGGTGCCGCGCGATCTCGACGAAGTGTCGCGCGGCTTCCACCTGACGTCGTGGCAGCGCTTCTGGAAGCTCGAAGTGCCGTTCTCGATGCCGGGCCTCATCTGGAACATGATGATGTCGATGTCGGGCGGCTGGTTCTTCGTCGTCGCGTCCGAGGCGATCACCGTCGGCAACAACACGATCACGCTGCCGGGCATCGGCGCTTATCTCGCGCAGGCGATCGCCGACAAGAACCTCGGGGCGGTCGGCTGGGTGATTCTCGCGATGACGGTCGTGATCATCGCGTACGATCAGTTGCTGTTCCGGCCGCTCGTCGCATGGGCGGACAAGTTCCGGATGGAGACGACGAGCTCGGGCAACGCGCCGGAGTCGTGGTTCCTCGATCTCGTGCGCCGCACGCGCCTCATTCATCAGCTGCTCGTGCCGGCCGGCTGGTTCCTGGCGAAGACCGCGCGGCTGTCGTTTCGCCTGCCGTCTTTCGACGCCGTGCGTTTCGCGACGCCCAAGATCGACAAGCAGGCGTCGCGCGTCGCGGACTTCGGCTGGGCGATCCTCGTGCTCGCGGGCACCGCGTACGTGGTGTGGCGCGTCGTCGCCTACGTGCAGACGGGCGTGTCGCTCGCCGAAGTCGGCCACGTGTTCGTGCTGGGTTTCATCACGTTGCTGCGGGTGTTGCTGCTCATCGTGATCGCATCGCTGGTCTGGGTGCCGATCGGCGTATGGATCGGCCTGCGGCCCGCGATCGCCGAGAAGGTGCAGCCGCTCGCGCAGTTTCTCGCGGCGTTCCCGGCGAACCTGCTGTTCCCGGTGTTCGTGATCGTGATCGTGCGTTTCCACCTGAACGCGGACATCTGGCTGTCGCCGCTCATCGTGCTCGGCACCCAGTGGTATATCCTGTTCAACGTGATCGCGGGCGCGACCGCCTATCCGAACGACTACCGCGAAGCGGCCACCAATTTCCGCATCCGCGGCTGGCAATGGTGGCGGCAGGCGATCCTGCCCGGCATCTTCCCGTACTACGTGACGGGCGCGATCACCGCGTCGGGCGGCGCGTGGAACGCGAGCATCGTGTCGGAGCTCGTCCAGTGGGGCGACACCAAGATCCAGGCGCACGGCCTCGGCGCGTACATCGCGCAGACGACGGCCGCGGGCGACTATCCGAAGATCATCATGGGCATCGCCGTGATGTCCCTGTTCGTCACCCTGTTCAACCGCCTGTTGTGGCGTCCGCTGTACGCGTACGCCGAAGCGAAGCTGCGTCTCGATTGAGACTGATGTCAGCCGATTGAGACCGACCGAGAGCGAAACGCGATGCAAAACCCGAATGCTGTAAATGCACCCGTCCAGACGCCGCCCGCGCCGCGGCGGGGCAGCGAAGAAATCCTGCGCGTCGAGAACGTGAGCCGCGGCTTCAACAAGACGCAGGGCGAGCTGCTCGTGCTCGACGGCGCGAACCTGTCGCTGCGCGAAGGCGAGATCGTCGGGCTGCTCGGCCGCTCGGGCTCCGGCAAATCGACGCTGCTGCGCATCATCGCCGGGCTGATCGAGCCGACGGGCGGCGATGTCACCTATCTCGGCAAGCCGCTCAACGGCCCGGCCGAGGGCGTCGCGATGGTGTTCCAGACGTTTGCGCTGTTTCCGTGGCTCACGGTGCTGCAGAACGTGGAGGCGGGCCTCGAGGCGCTCGGCGTCGGCGCGCGCGAGCGGCGCGAGCGCGCGCTCGCCGCGATCGACCTGATCGGTCTCGACGGCTTCGAGAACGCGTATCCGCGCGAGCTGTCGGGCGGCATGCGCCAGCGCGTCGGCTTCGCGCGCGCGCTCGTCGTCGATCCGACGCTGCTGCTGATGGACGAGCCGTTCTCGGCGCTCGACGTGCTGACGGCCGAGACGCTGCGCACCGACCTGCTCGATCTGTGGACGCAGGGCCGCATGCCGATCAAGTCGGTGCTGATCGTCACGCACAACATCGAGGAAGCGGTGTTCATGTGCGACCGGATTCTCGTGCTGTCGTCGAATCCGGGCCGCGTGATCGCCGAGATCAAGGTGCCGTTCAAGCATCCGCGCAACCGGCTTGACCCCGCGTTCCGCCGGCTCGTCGACGACATCTACGCGAAGATGACTGCGCGCCAGGTCGGCGAAGCGACGAAGAAGGGGCTCGAGCTCGGCAGCTGGCTGCCGCAGGTGTCGACGAACCTGATGGCGGGCCTCATCGAGACGCTCGCCGCGCCGCCGTATCACGGCCGCGCGGACATGCCGGAAATCGCGCGCACGCTGCATCTCGAGGTCGACGATCTGTTTCCGATCGCCGAAGTGCTGCAGTACCTCGGCTTCGCCGACGTGCGCGAGGGCGACGTGTTCCTGACGCCGCCGGGGCGCGTGTTCGCCGAGTTCGGCACGCAGGAGCGCAAGATGATGTTCGCCGAGCATTTGCTGCGCCACGTGCCGCTCGCCGCGCGGATCAAGAAGGTGCTGAACGAGCGTCCGGGGCACCGCGCGCCGCGCGTGCGCTTCGAGCAGGAGCTCGAGGATTTCCTGTCCGACGGCGCGGCCGAGGAGACGCTCGACGCGGTGATCGACTGGGGCCGGTACGGCGAGATCTTCTCGTACAACGATCAGACCGAGATCTTCAGTCTCGAGGACGTCGAGTCCTGAGCGGCGGCGGGCCGCTTGCGGCCCGTGCGGGACGAGCGGCGGCGCGGACGGGAGAGCCGCTTGCGCTTGCCGCGGCTGCTTGATGCGTTGCCGCCTTATGCGTCGGCACCTCATGCGTTGCCGCCGGGATGCGCTGCGCACGGGCGCAAGCGCGTTGGCTTCGTTTGCGTGCCGCCGTTGCGCCTCGTGCTTTCCGCGGAAGAGGGCGAGGCGCGCATCGCTGGCGCCGTCTCGCCGCCGAATTCGCGCGGCCCTGTCGTGGCGTAAGGCTGGCGAGTAAGGCCGGCGTGGAGCGCGGCCGGGCTTATCAGGCAGCCGCAACCGGCTCGCGGCGTCCGCGTCGCATCACTGCAGATTGCCCCAGCGCTCGACGGCCGGCTCCGCCGACGCCCATTGCCAGCCGTGCGCATCCTGGCACGCGTTCGCCAGATACCAGTCGGCGCGCGCGCCGTCCTTCACCGAAAACGCGAATTCCTTGCAGAGCGCGAGCGGCGTCTGGAACGCGCGCGTCACGCGCACTTCGCCTTCGCCGTTCTCGAGCGGCACCTTGTTCTTCACTTGCCACGCGCGCGTCTCGCCGACGGCGAGTCCGCCCGCCGCCTGCGCGATCGCATCCTGCTGATTCTTGTGCAACTGCTTCATCGTGCGGTTGACGGCCTCGTCGGTCGCCGCCTGCACCGCGATGCCGACGCCGATGCCGACAGCCGGATTCGCGGTGACGAGGCCCGTCGCCGCGCCCGCGAGCGCGCCGCTCGCCGCGCCCACCGAGCCGCAGCCGGAGAGGCCGAGCGCGGCCGCGGCGAACGCGAGCGCCGCCGCGAGCGGCAGCGCCGCGCGCGCGCTCACGCTCATTGCAGCGCTCCCCAGCGGCCGGTCGCGGGCTCAGCGGACGCCCATTTCCACGTCGGGCCGTCCCGGCAGATCGTCGCGACATAGAAGCCCGATTGCGCGGGCTCGCTCTGCTTCGCATCGGTGTCGACCGAGAACACGATTTCCTTGCAGTCGAGCGGCCCGACGCTGATGAGCCGGCTCACAGTCACGCGGCCGTGCTCGTCGTCTTCGATCGGAAACGAGTGATGCGTCGACCAGGGCGCGACGCCGCCGACGTCGAGCGGCCCGGCGGCGGTGGCGATCTGCGCCTGCGAGTAGCGATGCGCGACGCGTTGCGTGTACTGGACGCCCGCTCGCGCGCCGGCGACGGCGCCAAGGCCGATACCGGTCGCGACGGCGGCGTTGTTGGTGACTTTTGACGCGATGGCCGCCCCGGCGATACCGGCGCCCGCCGTCGCGCCTTCGCTATAGAGCGAGTTGCAGCCTGAGAGCAGCGTCGAGAAGGCGGCTGCGCCGAGCGTGGCCGAGGCGACCCAGCGGCGCGCCGGCCGTGCGATGCGATGGTTCATCCCTGAATGCGGTCCTGTCTTCGTGCGCCGCGCGTTTCGCGTAGCGACCGTAGAGCGCCATTGTTCTGCAATTGTCCGACGAGAAATGCAAACAATTGACAAACGTTTGCCGCGCACGCGGAGCGCGCGCGAGCGGCAACATTGTGGTGCAAAGCGCCGGAGAGGGGTCGAATCGTTACAAATTGAATGTAATTGTTACCGTGAACCCAGCGCGACGATCCTAAACTAAAGGGCTATGGACTGTTTCACCGACGGCCTTGCGCCGCTCCGATCATGAGACACCCTGCCATGCGCCGCTCCAAGCGCCCCGAGCATCGCGGGCGCGACGCCGGCACCGGCCCGTCGCGGCCGGTCAACGCCACGACCACTCCCGCGCCAGCCGGCTCCGCGCCGCACACGCCTTCGGACGGCGATCACAACCAAGGCGGCACGCGCCCGGAAGGGCTCGACTATCAGCGCGATCTCGGCTCGGAGCAGGACGCATGAGAACGTCCTTGTTACACATGCTTGCATTTTTAACGCTTGAAACGTCGCGAGGTGGCATGCGACTTGCCTGATTCGGCGGGAAGGCTGTAACCCGTTCGCCGGGCAATCTGACTACAGGAGGGTAAGCCGTAATGAGCAGATTGATCGTGGTATCGAATCGCGTGGCGGCCGGCCAGGATGCGCGTCCGACCGCGGGCGGGCTGGCGGTCGGCGTGCTCGACGCGCTGAAGGAGACGGGCGGCGTCTGGTTCGGCTGGAACGGCGAGATCGCCGGCGCGCCCGAGGCGCCCGTGATCGAGCGGGACGGCAACGTGACCTACGCGACCGTCGGCCTCACCCGCCGCGACTACGACCAGTACTACCGCGGCTTCTCGAACGCCACGCTCTGGCCCGTGTTCCACTATCGCGGGGATCTCGCGCGCTTCGATCGCCAGGAATACGCGGGCTATCTGCGCGTGAACTGCGCGCTCGCGAAGCATCTGCGCGAGCTCGTGCAGCCCGACGACATCATCTGGGTGCACGACTACCACCTGCTGCCGTTCGCGCATTGCCTGCGCGAGCTCGGCGTGAAGAATCCGATCGGCTTCTTTCTGCACATTCCGTTCCCGTCGTCCGAGGTCCTACGCACCGTCCCGCCGCACGAAGAGCTGATGAAGTTCATGTGCGCGTACGACGTCGTCGGCTTGCAGACGGAAAACGACAAGCAGGCGTTCGTCGACTACATCGAACGGCGCGGGCTCGGCGCGTCGAGCGAGGACGGGATACTGCACGCGCACGGCCGCGTCGTGAAGGTCGCCGCGTATCCGATCGGCATCTATCCGGACGCGATCGGCAAGGCGGCCGTCGAATACGGCTCGCGCAAGGCGGTGAAGGCGCTGCGCGACACGATGGGCGAGCGCAAGCTCGTGATCAGCGTCGATCGTCTCGACTACTCGAAGGGCCTCGTCGAGCGCTTCCAGGCGTTCGAGCGGATGCTCGCGAACGCGCCCGGCTGGCAGGGGCGCGTGTCGCTCGTGCAGATCGCGCCGCCGACCCGCTCCGACGTGCAGACCTATCAGCGCATCCGGCAGACGCTCGAAGGCGAGGCGGGGCGCATCAACGGCCGCTTCGCGCAGCTCGACTGGACGCCGATCCAGTACCTGAACCGCAAGTACGAGCGCAATCTGCTGATGGCGCTGTTCCGGCTGTCGCAGGTCGGCTACGTGACGCCGCTGCGCGACGGGATGAATCTCGTCGCGAAGGAGTACGTCGCGTCGCAGGATTCGAACGATCCGGGCGTGCTCGTGCTGTCCGAATTCGCGGGCGCCGCGGCCGAGCTGCCGGGCGCGTTGCTCGTGAACCCGTTCGACCTGTCGCAGATGGCGGAGTCGCTCGAGCGCGCGCTCGCGATGCCGCTCGAGGAGCGGCAGGCGCGCCACGCGGAGAACATCGAGCGGCTGCGCGGCAACGATCTGTCGGTGTGGCGCGATTCGTTCCTCGCGGATCTGCGCAGCGTCGCGACGGCCGCGTCGGTCACGCAGCGCGCGGGGCGGCGCGTCGCGAATGCTTGACGCGGGCGCCGACGCGCGCGCGGGCGAACCGGGCACCGACGCTGATGCCGATGCCGATGCCGATGCCGATGCCGCGGTCGCGCGTTTTTTCGTGATCACGGGCGGGCCGGGCTCGGGCAAGAGCACGCTGATCGATGCGCTCGAAGCGCGCGGCTGCGCGCGCTCGCACGAAGCCGGGCGCGGCGTGATCCAGGATCAGACGGCGATCGGCGGACATGCGCTGCCGTGGCGCGATCGCGCCGCGTTCGCCGAATTGATGCTCGGTTGGGAAATGCGCTCGCATCATCTCGCGCGTCGCGCGCGCGGGCCGGTGTTCTTCGATCGCGGCGTGCCCGACGTGATCGGCTATCTGACGCTGTCCGCGCTGCCCGTTCCCGCGCATCTCGCCGCGGCCGCCGAGCGGTTTCGCTATTGCCGCGACGTGTTCATCGCGCCGCCGTGGCCGGAGATCTATGTGCAGGATGCCGAACGCAAGCAGGATTACGCGCAGGCGGTGCGCACTTACGACACGATGGTCGACACCTACGCGGCGTGCGGGTATCGGCTGATCGAACTGCCGCGCGCGAGCGTCGACGAGCGTTGCCGCTTCGTTCTCGATTTCGTCGCGGCGGCGGCGTGACCGCCGCCGCGATTCTTGCCTCTTCTTTCCGGCATCAACGGGCGAGCGCGCCGATCGACGCCGCATCGGCACGCTCGCCCGCCTCGCCCTCGCTTCGGTTTCCTTCCTGATTGCCGCCGTCGTTCGGGTATTTCACTGAATGCGGCCGCGCCGCTCACGCGTGGCGGTGCGTCGGTTGCTGCGCGCCGTTGAACGGCTCGGGCGTGCGGGTCGGATCGAAGTCCGCCCAGCGGCCCGACTGCCAGCGCCCGGTCGCGCGCTCGATGTCGCTGCCGCCCGCATCGGCGAGCACGCGCGCGGCGTCGGCTTGGGAGTCGGCCGTCACGTGTACGGCGACGAGCATTCCGGACGAGCGCATCTCGTGATGGATCGCCTCGTGCGCGAGCTCGCGCGCATGCGCGCGCGTGAAGTCCTCCTTGTGCATCATCCGGCCGAGCCATCCGCCGAGATACGCGCCCACGCCCGCCGCACAGATCGCGACGACGAGCGATGGCGTGAAGAGCGAGAACAGCGCGACGCCGAAGATCGCGCCTGCGACGGCGCCGATCGTCGTGCTGTGTCTCGCGTGCTGCAGCGCGCCGACGGGAGGCGGCGCGGCCGGGTGTTCCGCGTGGGACAGGTATTCGGATGACGGTCGCGCGTGCTGGCCGCGCGGATTGACGAAGAACAGACTGACGTCCTCGGCGACGAAGCCGCTTTCGAGAAGCCGCTTGGCGGCGGTCTCGGCGGCGCGCTGCGTCGTGAAGCGTGCTGCGACGATCAATGACATGGCGCCCTCCTGACGGTTGCGTGAAGACCAACCGAAGCCCGTCGCCGGAACGGCGGACGCGCTCGATTCGCGGCGCGGGCATGTATTGGACAGGCGGCGAGGTAAGGAGTGCGGGCCGAGGCGGGGCGTGCGTGCGGAATCGGGCGACGACGGCCGGAGGGCGGGCGGAGATTTAGCGGGGTAGGAACGTGGAGCCGTCGCGCGGGTGTCGTTGGCGGCAGGGCGGTGGGCGCTTCGCGCGGCGGTCATGGGGCGGTCATGAGCCGGTCATGAGGGGCGGATCGTCCGAACGGCCGAGTCGACGAGGCCGCGCCGCGCTGCGAAAGTGGCGGGACGTTGAGGGCCGGATGCGCGGCGATGGATCGCGGGAGAGCGCGGGATGAACAGGCGATGCGGGCGGATGGCGCTTCGGCGCGGAGGCGGCGAAACCGGCCGGGAAACGGCGTGCGGCGGGCCGCGCATCCAACACGGGGCCGACGGCCGCGGCGAGCGGCTTTGCGTTACCCCGCGGCGGCGGCCGTGTCGCGTTTCGCCCTGATTCTCATCAGGCTGACGGCGGCGGCGACGGCGGCGAACGCGGTCGCTGCATAGAGCGCGATCGTCGGCCCATGCTGCGGCGCGACGCCGAAGATCAGCGCGACGAGCGCGGCGCCGAGCGTCTGCCCGGTGAGCCGCGCGGTGCCGAGCATCCCGCTTGCGCCGCCCGCGCGTTCGCGCGGCGCGGACGACAGGATCGCGCGGTTGTTCGGCGACTGGAAGAGCCCGAAGCCCGCGCCGCAGAGCGCCATCCGCCAGACGATGTCGACGGGCGCCGGATGCGCGCCGATCGTTGCGAGCGCGAGGAGGCCGGATGCGAAGAGCGCGAGGCCGATGCCGCCCAGCGCGCCCGCCGAATAGCGGTCGGACAGCACGCCCGCGAGCGGCGCGGCGACCACGATGACGAGCGGCCACGGCGTCATGTAGAGCCCGGTCTGCACCTGCGAAAAGCCGAGCGTGTTCTGCAGCCAGAACGGCAGCGCGACGAACGCGAGCATCTGCGACGTGAACGACGCGACCGACGTGCCGATCGACAGCGCGAAGATCGGGATGCGCAGCAGATCGACGGGCAAAAGCGGCGCGGGCTGCGACAACTGGCGCCTGACGAAGAAGTAGCCGATGACGACGGCCGCGAGTGCGGTGGCCGCGACGTTCGCGCGATTCTCGCCGTGACCGAGCCCGTCGACGGAGACGATCAGCAGCCCGAACACGCACGCGTTCATCGCCGCGCCGATGAAGTCGTACGGCGCGTCGCGGCCCGGATTCACGGGCAGCGCGCGCAGGCTGCCGTACACGGCGGCGATGCCGATCGGCACGTTGATCGCGAAGAGCCACGGCCAGGGCGCGACGGCGAGCACCGCGGACGCGACGGTCGGCCCGACCGCCGACGACAGCGCGACGACCATGGCATTGATCGCGACGCCGCGCCCGAGCTGCGACGACGGATAGATCATCCGCACGAGCGCGGTATTCACGCTCATGATGCCGGCGGCGCCGAAGCCCTGGATCACGCGCAGCGTCGCGAGCGCGGGCAGCGTGCTCGACAGCGCGCAGCCGAGCGATGCCGCGGTGAAGAGCGCGAGCCCCGCGATGTAGACGCGCCGGTAGCCGATCCGGTCGCCGAGCGACGCGAGCGGCAGCAGCGAAATCGTGACGGCGAGCTGGTACGCGTTGACGATCCAGATCGATGCGGCGTCGGAGGCGCGCAGATCGCGGGCGATCGTCGGCAGCGCGACGTTCGCGATCGCGCCGTCGAGTACGGCGAGCGTGATGCCTAGCGCGACGCAGACGATCGCCCAGTAGCGTTGCGGGAGCGGCAGTCCGGAGTCGGCGTTCATGGCGGAAGCGATGGCGAGGCGAGGGAGCGGCGATTCGTTGCGGATGCAACCGCCGGCATGCGCGCAGAGGCGCGCGGCCGGTGGCGAAGGGCCGGGGGCGAGGCGCCCGGCCCGGACGGCGGCTCACTTCAGTTCGTAGAGACCGGTGTAAGTCGCCGAATCGACTTCGTTCAGATGGATCATGAAGCGGGCGACCGCGTTGGTCGTGTCCTTCGTGACGGGCAAGGTATCGACCTTCAGCGCGTGCAGCCGGAAGACGTAGCGGTGCGGCTTGTCGCCGCGCGGCGGCGCGGCGCCGCCGAAGCCTTCGTCGCCGTAGTCGTTGCGCACCTGGACGGCGCCTGCGGGCAGCGAAGCGCCGCCCGCGCCGCCCGCGCCTTGCGGCAGGTTCGTTGCGTCGACGGGGATGTTGACGACGGTCCAGTGCCAGAAGCCGCTGCCCGTCGGCGCGTCGGGATCGTAGACGGTGAGCGCGAGGCTCTTCGCATCGGCGGGCACGCCTTCCCAGTGAAGCGCGGGCGACCGGTTGCCGCCATCTACGCCGAAGCCTTCGTGGTGGTATTCCTGCGCCTTCGGCATGAAGCCGTTGGCCGGAAACTCGTCAGTCCAAAGCCGGAAATCAGCCATGGGGGCCTCCTTGTGAAGTTCGACAGAATGACGCTCGCGGCGCGGCAACGCATGCTCGCAAGCGTCGGCATGAGCCGATCGAGTGTATCACCGGCGCCCGAATCGTGAAGTCGGGCGGCGTGCGGGAGTGAAGGCGCGCGGCGACGCCTATCGTGCGTGGCGCGACGGTATGCGCAAGCGGTGCGGAAGCGCTTGCGGCACGAGTTGCTCGAAGCCGCGCGGGTAGGGACGCGGCTGCTCGGGATCGGGCAATCGGGCGATGGGGTGATGGGGTGATGGGGTGATGGGGTGATGGGGTGATGGGGCGATGGGGCGATGGGGTGGCGGAGCGCTCGAAAGCGCTGCGGCAGGGCATGATGCTCGTCGTCCGTCGCAGTAGGACGCCCGATCGATTGATCGGCCAATCGATGCATTCTGCCGGACGGGCTTGCTTCACGACGCACCGAACTCGCCCGCCGCCCGCCGCCCGCCAACCGCCAACCGCCCGAAGCAGCTTGCCCGCTGCCCGCGTGCTGTCGTCACGCCTCGAAATCGAGCCCGCCGAGCAGCACGAGCACTTCGGCCTGCGTGCGCGAGCCGAAGTCGATGCCGCGCGCGTTTTCCCAGGCCGGCAGCTTGAGTTTCAACGCCGCGAGATAGCGCTCGAAGCGCGCGGCGCCGTCCGGCGCCATCAGGCGCTCGATCTCGTCGGTGTCCCACGTGAGCACGATGTCGAGCGGATGAGCGTAGCCGCGCACGTGCTCGGCGTGCGGCGAGACGATCCGCACCTGCGTCGGATGGCCGTGACCGCCGTAGCCGACGACCTCGGTGTTCGCCCGTCGCTCGAGCAAGTCGCCGATTGCGCGCGCGATGCGCGGTGCGAACTCGGTATCGAATCGGCGAGCGGTGTGGGGGTTCATCGAGGGCGTCTCCTTTGTGCCAAAAATCGTAGCACGGCCCAGGCGGCGCGCGCGCGGATGTGACACGCGTAATTGCGCGTTACCACTTGCTGCATCTATTACGGCCGGCGGCGCCCACAATGGGCCTCGTCATGCACCACGTTTGGCGGAGTCCATCATGAAGAAGATCGCGGCAGTTCTGGTGACGGCGGGTAGTCTCGCGCTCGCGGGGCCGGCCGGCGCGCACGATCGCGGCGGCGACATCGTCGGCGCGCTGATCGGCGGCGCGGTGCTGGGCGCGATCGTCACGTCCGCGCTGAATCCCGCGCCGGCCGTCGCGTACTCGGCGCCCGTCTATCAGGCCCCGGCCTATCAGCCGGCGCAGTATCAACCCGCGCCGGCTTACGGCGCGCCGCCCGCGGGCTATTGCTACGATCAGTATCGACGCGCTTACGTCGATTGCGGCGCGCAAGCATACGATGGCGGCGGTTACGGCGCGTATGGCTACGCGCAGCCGCGGCCTGCCGGTTGGTGATGTGAGCGTCCCGCTTGAGCGGCGCGCCGATGCGCGGGCCGCCGCGCACGATCGGGCGGGCTTCGGTTCGATGCGGCGCGCATCGGATCACGCCGAAACCGCCGAAACCGAAACCGCCGAAACGATGGGGCGGAGGAGCGTGTGGCCGTCGGATGATCGTAGGGCTCTGAAGACGACGGCAGTCGGCCGGCGGGTCGCCGAACAGAAGCGCGTCAAATGGACGTACGCCGCCAAATGCCGCGTCCGGGCGTTCCGCGAGACGCGCGCGATAGGTGACGCAGCGGCGGGTGACGCAGCGGCGCTGCGCTAGACGGGCGGCCGCGGCCGCCCGCCCATTGACGGACCGCGCGACAGCGTCACCGACGCCCCGAGCATCCCTCACGCGAACCCGAACCGATCGGCGGCGCCATGAGCGCACGTGAGCGCGCCCGTCGCGATCAACCGGACCATGGCCAGCCCGGTCGCGCTGCTTCCTTTCTCGATACAACTCGTTGCAAATCCACGGTTGGCGTCAGTGCCTTCCGCCACGGCCACCGCCGTGGCCGCCGCCGCCCGGCCAATCGTTGCCCCCGCGGACATTGCGCCCGCCAGCCGGGCCACGACCGCCTTGCCAGCCATTGCCGCGACCGCCGCGCCACTGGTCGCCGCCTCGCCAGCGGTCGTCGCCGCGCCAATGGTCGCGGTCCCGCCATCCGCCGCCGCCCCAGATGTTTACCGTTCCGTACACGGGCGCGTAGCCTGGCACGTACGCGTAGTCGCCCGGATAATACGGTTGCGCGTAGCCATAGCCGTAACCGTTGTCCGGCACGGCGACGCAACCGGCAAGGAGCGCAGCGGCCCCGAGCGAAGCGACGAGTTTCAGCATGACTTTCTCCCTTCTCCCTGTTTTCACTGCCGTTTGCATTGTGATTCGCTCGAACTCGCTTGGTGCGAAGCGAATTGTGTCTGCACATTACAATCACGTAAGCAGTCGCAGTGCGGAAGCCGGCTGTGCGCCGCGCTTCCGTTCAATTCAATCACTCATCAGGAGCACCGTATGAAATCAGCCTCTCGCTTGGCCGCCTGGGCGGCGTGCGCCGCATTCGTCGGCTTCTCCGGCGTCGCGGCGGCGGCGAGCGCCGCGACGCCCGCCGCGGGCGTCGATCCCGCGTCCGCGCCCACGCCGTCCGCGGAAGACATCAAGATGTTCCCGGCCGCCCAGGCGGGGCAGAAGCGCGAGGTGATCGTGCTGCCGGCCGAAAAGCTGGAGGACGACATTCGCGTCGAACTGGTGATCGGCAAGAAGATCAAGGTCGATTGCAACCAGCACTGGTTCGGCGGCGAACTCAAGCACGAGACGGTCAAGGGTTGGGGCTATCCGTATTACGTGCTCGCCGACGTGAAGGGGCCGGCCGGCACGTTGATGGCGTGCCCGGGCCAGGAAGCGCAGGAGGCGTTCGTGCCCGTGCGCGGCGGCGGCTACCTGTTGCGCTACAACAGCCGTCTGCCGATCGTCGTGTACGTGCCGAACGAGTTCGAGGTTCGATACCGGTTGTGGTACGGCTCGAACGAAGTGGCGCGCGCGGTCGAGAAGTAAGCCGCGCCGTGTCCGTCGATCCGGAGCCGCGGCGGCGGCCGCACGCGATGCGTGCGGCGCGCGGACCGCGGCGCCCCGGCGCGCGCAAGCGAAGGCATCACGGCATCGAGCACGTGAGCCAGTTGCGGATTTTCCGCGCGTCCGCAAGATGGTCGCTCGGCCCCGGCGCGCCGAGCAGCACGATGTCGACCGGGCGTCCGCGCACCGCGTAGCGGAGCACGACGCAATGGCCGGCTTCGTTGATGAAGCCCGTCTTCTGCAGCACGATGCTCGAATCGCCGGCGCGCACGAGCGCATCCGAATTCACGTACTGGAGCTGGCCGCGGCCGGGGAAGACCGTCTTCGACGTATCGGTCGAGAACGTCTTGATGCGCGGATAGCGGTTCGCCGCGGCGACGAGCCGCGACAAATCGCGCGCCGTCGACACGTTGCGCGGCGACAGCCCGGTCGCGTTGACGAAGTGCGTACGCTTCATGCCGAGCGTGCGCGCCTTGCGGTTCATCGCGGCGACGAACGCGGGCCGTCCGCCTGGATAGTCGCGCGACAGCGCCGCCGCCGCGCGGTTTTCCGACGACATCAGCGCGATGTGCAGCATGTCGCGGCGCGACAGCACCGAGCCGACTTTCAGCCGCGATCCCGTGAATTTCTCGTAGTCGCGGTCCTGCGCGCTCACGCGCAGCGGCCGCGACATCGGCGCGCGCGTGTCGAGCGCGACCATCGACGTCATCAGTTTCGTGATCGACGCAATCGGCACGACACGGTTCGCGTTCTTCTCGATCAGCACCGCGCCCGTCCGTTCGTCGACGACGTAGGCTGCGCGCGAACGTAACAGGCTGCGTGACGCGGCCGTGTAGCCGCAGCTCGCGAGCAGCTTCGGCTTCTCGGCCGCGACGACGGCGCGGTGCGGCGCGCGCTGGCGCTTGCGCGTCGGCTGATGCGCAAGCGCGGTCGAACGCGCGCGATGCCCGGTCTTGCGGTGGAGCGCCATGCGCTTTTGCTTCGCATGCGGATGACGATGCCGCGCGCGGGCGGCGCGCTTGACGTGCTTCACCGGCTTCGCATGAGCGCTGCGCGCGACGCGACAGGCGCTGCCGTGCGCGGCCGACGTGCGAGCGCAGGCCTTTCCCGCCGCATGGGCGGGCGACGCGAGCGCGACGCACAGAACGGACGTGAACCAGACGACGCAGACGGCGGACATCAGACGGACGAGAAAGTGACGGGTGCGCGGACGATGCGGCGTGGAGGGCATGGCGATCGGGAGCGGAGTGGGAGTCGGGCGAACGTGTCGCGCGATAGGACAGCGGAGCGGCCGGGAAATTCGCGGCGTCGGCGATTTCGATGGCTGCGGCGGAGTTCGACGGAAGGCGCCGCGCGAGCGGCGGCGAAGGATGGCGAGCGCGAGGCGACGCCTGCGCGTGCGGGCGCGCGTCACTCCCAGATGCCGCGCACGGCGACCGCGACGATCACCGGCACCGAGAAGACGAGCGGAATTGCGAAATACGGCGCTTCGCGGTCGACGAGCCACGTGTAGATCACCCATGCCGCGCCGAGGCCGAACGTGACGAGGCCGATTAGCGCGGCGAAGATGTTCAGCACGAGGTTCGACGGGCGTCTGCGTTGCTGGGTGGCGGGATCGGGCGGAGTGGTTTTCATCGCGATTCGGAAGGCTTCGTGGCGGCCGCGCGCAGGCGGCTCGCGGCGGTCGGGCGGTGGCCGACGCGCCCGCATGGTGCGCAGGGCGACGCTCGGTCGCCCTCGTCGGCTTTGCGCGCGGCCTCCGGAGGAGCGTCGGATCGACGGCAATCATCGCAGCAAAGCGCACGGCCTTGCAAGGCACGCATCGCGCGCGCCAGCCGGCAGCGCGGATGTCGATGGCGGTTCGAACGGAGCGCGACATGGATTCGGCCGCGATGAACGCGCGCTTCGATGTCGAGGCGCCAGCGGATTCGCCGACATTCGGGGGGCAGAGGATCTGATGCGCCGCAGGTCGACGCCGACATGAAGCGATGCGAGTCCATCGCGCCGACGATGCCGAATCGCGGCACGAACATCTGCTTGCTCAGGCTCGCCTCGATTGGCGCGTCGAGCGTTTCCTTCCGCTGTTCCACCCGGAATTCGGGCCGCCGGATGCGCGCCGGCAGCGCGGCAGCGCTTTCCGTTTGGCTCGCGCCGTTGCCGCTCGCTCGATGTCGTTCATTCGGGCAATCGCTTTGATTGCTCGAACGCCGAGCCCCGCGAATCGAGCGGCGACGGACATTGCACAAGAGCATGTGAACGGCAAGGCATTCAATCGAAGTCGAGGCGGGCGCCGGTCGCGACACGATGCGGGCATTTATTGCGCGTTTTCGCGCCGAAGCCGAACGGTTGCTCGCCTGCTCGCCGCGCGGCGGAACTTGCCGACCGGGCTTGCGTCTCATTCGAAACGAATTTTCCCGGGGGCATTCATGATCATTCGACATTATCGTTCGACCGCTCGCCGCGCGGCGCTCGCCGTCCTGGTTGCCGGCATCGCGGGTGCGGCGGCGGCCGCCGACGAGCCGGCGCAGACGCCGACTTTTTCCGAGGCCATCGCGCAGAGCGCGCATCGCGCCGAGTGGCAGCGGATGATCGCCAGCGAGAAGCGAGTGCCGGAATGGCTCGCAAGCGACAACCGGGTCAGCTCGCCGTACCGGCGCGAGCAGGTCGAAGGCGCGTCGTATCTGGTGGGCTGGATGTGCAAGCCGCACGATTGCGCGGCCAATCAGTTCTACGGCGTGATCGACGAGGATTCTCATCGGGTGTGGGGGATGCTGGTGACGCTGCCGGAGACGCCGGGCGCATACGACGCGCCGAGCAAGTACGCGAGCTTCCGCTGGTTCGGCATGCCGGACGAACGGATGAAGGCGTATCTGCAGGATCAATTGAAGCAGGACCCGAACTGGAAGTGATGCGGAACGCGCGGCCCCGGACGAATGAATGGTCGAACGGGGCCGCAGATGATCGCCGATCGGAGTGCGCGCGGTCTGGTTGCGGAGGGGGCGTGCTTTTCGCCTGAGCCGATCAATCCGTTTGGCGGCGATGCGTGACGGGCGAGGGGCGCCTTGCGGATCTGGCCGCGCGATGACCGAGCGTTATGGAGTGGTCTGTAGCCCCGACAGCGTCCGGTCATGATCCCTTACTGGAAGACCGCGCGAGAGCGCCGGAGGATTTGCTTCGCCGTCTCGCGTATCCCGCGTGCCTCGGCTTCGCGAACGATGCTCAGCATGTGCGGCGAATCGATCTCCGCGATCGGGCGAGCGCCGATCTTCCGAAACACGTCGACCTCAAGCGAATGCAGCACCTTCTCCGCGTAGCCGTCGCTCCAGCCCGGACGCTGGGAGCCGTACCACTCGCGCGCTACTGCCTCGAATGAGTTTGCCGCCGCGATTTCGGCGGCCCGTTTTGCGTCCTTCTTCGCTTCGCCCGGATCGATGCCGGCCGCGATCTGTTCGCGGGCCTCGTCGCACTTCTTCCGTGCCGTCGCGAGCGTGACGGCCGGATAGGCGCCTAGGGTGAGCGTTTTCTGTTTGCCGAGGAAGCGCTAGGACAAACGCCGGTACTTCGCGCCGTTCGGTTGGACGAGCAAGAACATTCCGTTGCCGTCCGTGAGTTTGTACGGGGCCGCGCTGGCCTTCGCGTTCCGTACCTGCACGGCGTGAGCGGCATTGTTGGTATCTCTGTTGTTGGTATCGGCTGATACCAGCAAAAAATACCAACACTTTCTCCGGCTGTCGCGGAGCAACCTTGGGTAACGATGGGAGCTAGAAGGCCGCCAGACGGGCCCGAGCGGGGGATTTCTTGTGAATCTTGGGGATGGCTGGGAGCATGACTGGTCCCCCCGACAGGAATCGAACCTGTATCTAGCGCTTAGGAGGCGCTTGTTCTATCCATTGAACTACGGGGAGCGGATAGTTTGAGCGGATGGACCGGCGCTTTGTGAGTCAGGCGCCTAGCCTTGTTCCGCTTGCCTTTCCAGGATTGTGCCTGCTCGCGGATGACGCGAAATGACGGGCGGTGAAGCACGGCTCAATACCCTCGCTGCTACAACACAATCGCTACAAATCGACCTTGTAGCTCCGTGCGTTATCGCCGCATTGCGATAGTGCACGGACGGGGGCATGCATGCTTCGATCCTGAAGATCGGCGATCGCTGGCGGGCCCAGGTCCTCAGCCCTCAGGACCGTCAGCGAGGGTAGACGAGTATACCAAAGACTTTTCGAACAAAGGAGGCCGCGAGGCTTGGGCGCGCGATATCGAGTCCGGGATCGCTTTCGTTTGCCTCATGCGCCGAGCATCGCGCGACCAACTCTCGATCGTTTGCCGTTGATCGGGCCGGGAAAGCAATGCTGCGACGCCCCGGGGCCTGATGAGATCGTCGAGATATTCGGGCGGTTCGCTGAGCATCCGCAGCGGAAGCAGGCCGCGCCCGACGTCATTCGCGTCGCAACGAACGGCGCGTTTCATCGCGGAGAACGGTTCCGTTTGACCGTGGTCTCGATCGACCCCGGTGGGTTGGCGAGCGTGCGCTTGCTTGACTGCGCGACGCGAGGTGTCCGCGCATTCGATTCGAACGCCTCGCCGTCATAGGCGAGGCGTTTGTCGAAATCGTCTCCGCGCCATCCGCCGGCGACAGCGTCGAACGCTTTGTGCTTGACGCCGCCAAGCGCCAACCGCATGCGCCGCGAGCAGCGACCAGCGAGCAAAGGCGTCGGAGCCGGCGGCCTTTCAACTCGGAGCCGACCGTGTTTGCCCACCTACATGCGATCGAGCGACAAAGCGCAAACATTCTTGTCGGGCGGGCAGTATTCGGCGAGCCGGCTCCGCGCGCTGTCGTAGTCCTTTTGCTGCTCGGGTGTCAAATTTCCTAGCCCGATTCTTTCATAGGCCTGCGTCAAGCCGAAATAGGCCCAGCTGTTGCCTCTGAAACTCGTGTACGCGTTGTGTTCCGGGTCGTCGTCGCCGAGCGACGCGTGGAGCGTCTTGATCGCCTTGTCGTATTGGCCGAGGCCGATCTGGAGCGCGGCCAGGGTTTGCCCGACCGGAACCATCCAGTAAGGCGGCTCGTCGTAGTTCATCTTGTCCTGCTGCTTGACGGAGCGTTCGAGAATGCGCACCCCGCGTTGCGCGTCGTCTTTCATCTGGTCGATCCGCGCGCGCGCGACCGATTGCATGATCTGTGCCGTCTGGCTGTTCATCACTTCGTCGGGCCGCTCTTTCCTGAAGGCGATCACGTCCTTTACAAGTTTCGCGTACGCACTTTGCGCGCCGCGAACATCGTGTTTGCGGACGTATGCAAGCGCTCGTGCGTAATTCCAGGAAACGCTTGCAAAGCGCCAGTCCTTTTCTGTCCCGTGCGGCGGCGGCTGCCGGATGATCTCGTCCGGCGACATGAAATACGGCAGCGATTGGTAATAGACGCCGCGATAACGGTCGGTCCGGAACGTAATGCCTTCGCCTTCCGATTCCCGCAGGCGATCAGCCGCCCAGCTCATGTTCTCGACGTTGCCGGCCATGATCGCCGAAGCAAGCGCGAAATGGATATTGTGCCGGTAGTAGCCCCAGCGATAACGGTCGCCGTCCGGATGATCGATGCCGCCCGCGAGCTTGGCATCGACTTTCTTGAAGTAGCCTTCGTCGCTCAACGTTGCGTCCCGATTCGCTTCGAACGATTGCCGGTGCGCGCCGGTGCGGTAATAGATGTGCGAGGGCATGTGGACCAAGTGGCCGGCATCGGGCGCGAGTTTGGCCAGCTTGTCCGCATAAGGCGTCACGTCGTTCGGCTCGGTCGATCCCTCGCGAATATGGATGTACCAATGGACGAGTCCCATGTGATCGGAATGGTCCTTCAGCCCGCCTTCGATCGCCTCGACTGCCTGGGGAATGTCACGGTAAGTGGCGTTCCCCTGACGGTCCCAGTATTCCCAAGGCTTGAGGTTCATCACGGCATCCGCGTACAGGGTTTGGATGTCGGGATCGTCCGGGTAGCGATGGGCGAGCGCGGTCATCGCCTCGGCGTAGTCTCGGTTGCGCCGGTTCTGGCGCTCGAGTTCGCCGGGTAGTTGCGCGTGAGCTTCATAGCGTGGCAGCAATGCGTCGACGAGCGAGCGTTCCTTCGGATCGGCATCACGTATGCGAAGTGCGTCCTTGAGATTCTGTTGCGCGATCTGGCGATCCGCTTCCGGCTGATCGAGCTGGTTGATGTTCACGCCCAGCGACATCGCGATCCCCCATCGGCACATGACGCAGTCGGGGTCTCGCTTGAGCGCGGCCTTGAACGCGCGGTACGCTTCGCGAAAGTTGAACGCGCAGTAGAAGCGCAAGCCTTGATCGAAGAATGCTTGCGTTTGCGGGTTTTCCGTCTTGATTTTTTTCGTCAGTGTCCCGAGGCGGAAATCCGTCGGCGGCTCGGGATCGTCGGCCGCGATTTTCGAAAGCGAGAACGATGTGCTGCTGCCGGGCGGCGCGCTCATCATGTGCTCGCTTTCCATGTGCGGCATGCGGTGCTCAGCCGTGGCATGCGCGTCGTCATTGGGTGCGGACATCGCGCAAGGCGCGCTCAGCGAAGCCACAAGGCCGATCGTTCCATACAGGCAAGCTTGCCTGAGCCGGTTCCGAAGGTTGCCGTCGCCGCAAGAACGCGAATGATTTTCGGTTGTTCCCATTGCATGCTCTCCCGGAAATTGAACGCCTCGCGCTGCCGTGCTGGCGAACCACTGTGCCGCGAGCCGATCTCAATGCCTCATTCGCGCGACATGCGCGCTCGCGGCGCGGACGTTGATCCGAGGCGGCGTGCCCGGACCGGTTGCGGCTGCCGTGCGAAGTCGACGGCCCGAACGGCGCGTTCTGCGCGGTGCGGCTGCCCGTAGCGCGCGGCGCGGGCAGCGATCACACCATGCGGGCGCGGCTCGCGCCCGCGGCACGAGCTGCCTGCGATGCAGCGCGCCGATCTCGACGAGGCTGAGCGCGCGAGCCGTTGGGCGCGCGTCGAACGCGCCCCGTGCATTGTCGAAGCCGATCACCGACGATGCGATCGCTCACCGCTCACCGCTCACCGCTCACCGCTCACCGCTCACCGCTCACCGCTCACCGCTCACCGCTGCGGCACACACCATCCGAGCACGAATCGAGCCTTCATTCCCGCTCGTTATTCCCCAACGGTCACTTTTCCGGTTATCGCGTCCACGAACACGAATTTCCTCGCCTGGCGGAGCCCCGAACCGAAAATATAGAGGGGGTTTCCTCGTTTGGGGCCGAGCGGATTGCGCAGCGTGACCGTATCGTATGCGCCTGTTTGCCCCGCTGCCTTCTTCGCGCGATCGGCCTCGTCCAGATCCAGCTTGACGGGCCATTCGATCACCACGTCTCCGACCCAGGGCGCTGGATAAAGCACGGGGGAACCGAATTCGTCGTAGCTTGTGGATTCGATGATGACCGTGTTGTTCTCGTCTTGAAACACGACTCGCAGTTTGTCGATTTGCTTAGGGTCAGTGGTCGGGCCGCCTGAGGCCACACCATCCACTTCATAGAGCTTGGCGTGCGGATACTGCTTGGTCACTTTGTTGATTGCGATAGTCACCCTTCCTTTGAAACCTAGAACAGTTGTCGACATGGTGGTTTTCTCCACTGAGCGGTAGGCTTCCTCAATATCGAGGGGCGTCGCGTGTCTTCAGGTCACGCCCAGCGTATTTAAGGTATCCGACGGCCGAAGTTCAACCTGGAAAATGTAGTGGGATTGCCGCAGGTTTGCCGGGCATCGCCGTTTCCGCGAGGGCGGCCTTGCGCGCGTGGCCGGGCGGAATCCGTTCCGCCGCGCGATGGCGGGAGCGCATTTGTTTCACGCGACCCAGGCGATCGACCAACGAGGCTTCGCCATCGTCGGCAAGCTGCATGGTTCATTGTTGCGGGTTGGCGCACTGACAGGCGCTGCGATGACAGACGCGCAACACGCTCTGCGAACTTGGAAGACGCGCTTCCGCGCGAAATGGAGCCATTCGTGGTCGAGCTCGGTGAGAGTTTCACGTTCGCCGCGCGTCGGAAGCGGCGGCGGCACGGTGATGGCGCTCAAGTGGATGGCTACCTTCCTGCAACGTGACCCAGCCGAATGCGGCCATGACGGTCAGCAGGCCGAGCAGGAACGCGAGCGATAGAAATCTGCCGAGATTGCTGGCCGCTTCTCCCGTCGAGCTGGCGGGTGCTTGCCTGGATGATTCCGCCTGTGCCACGTTTTCTCCTCCCATGGTCGTCCGTATTGATTCGCTGCGTGTGCATCCGACGGGATTGTACGTTCCAAAATGGAACTTATTGGGCAGAGGAATGCTTTCAAACATCGCCGGGAACGCGTGATCCCGGCGAAGTGCGCTAGGACAGGGCGTGTGAAAGCGGGAGCGCCCGTTTCGAACAGCGCATCGGCCGGAAAAAATCGCAGTCTTACGCGAATTCTTTCAACGCCGGTGAACGTGCAGGAGGAAGGGATGGGGCGCACGGCCGCCTTGTCCGGCGACCATTTCGGCGCGTGAACGGCCGCCCCCGAAGCGCATGAGTCTGGTTGCTTGCGACGACGTGCGTTGGGGTCGGGCCTGGTGAGGCAGGGGAGATGGGCCGCTGCGGCAGCGCGGAACAGGCATCGGGCTCCGGCCTTAGCGCGCCGCCGGCCGGATCGCCGGGCTCAGAACTCCACGACGACGAAATCTTCCTTGCCGACGTCGCACAGCGGGCAGCGCCAGCCGTCCGGAATGTCGGCGAAGCGGGTGCCGGCCGCGATGCCTTCGTCCGGCAAGCCGTCCGCTTCGTTATAGACCCAGCCGCAAATCAGGCAGACCCAGCTCTTGTATTCGACCACTTCGCTCATGTTGCACTCTTGAAGAACCATTGCATTCGACGTCGTCCGATCGCGCGAACTCGGCGCGTCGGGCGGCGAAAGGCGCAATGGTACCGGATTTGCCGCGAACGCCCGTCGGAGCGCGGCGCGGGGCGGGCGCGCCCGCGGCCTGCCCGCGGGCGTCGCGAGCCGGTGCGCCGGGCGTGCGCCGCCGGTCGGCCGGGCGTCCCGGAGCGGCGCCGAGCCCGCGACGCGGCGGCGGTTCGCGGTGTATCCTTCGATGGCCTTTCAACCCCAAAGGAGAGAGCGATGCTCTACAACAAATGGCTGGCCGGCGCGTTCACCGCGGCCGCGCTCTTCGCGTCCGCCTCGGCGCACGCGGAAGCGAGGGTGTACTTCGTCGAGCCGACCGACGGTGCGTCCGTCTCGAACCCCGTTCACGTGAAATTCGGCCTCGAGGGCGATGTGGCGCTTCGGCCCGCGGGCGACATGACGCCCAACACCGGCCATCATCATCTGCTGATCGACGGCAAGCCCATTCCGAAGGGCGACGTGATCCCCGTCAGCGAGCGTTCGCTGCATTACGGCAAGGCTCAGACCGAAACCGACGTGAAGCTGCCGCCCGGCCGCCATACGCTGACGCTGCAGTTCGGCGACGGCGCGCACCGCTCGTACGGCCCGGAGCTGAGCCAGACGATCACGATCAACGTCCAGTAGGCCCATTCGGGCAGTCCGGCACGCGAGGGCCGCCGCGCCAGGCCCTCGCCGCCGCCGGGCGCCGCCGCGCGGCCCGTCGCACTAGGCCGTCGTGCCATCTCGGCGTCGCGCGCCGCCCCCGGTACAATGAGCGCTTCCGATTTTTCTCCGCCGTCCTCCCCATGTCGCTTTATTCCATCACCGGCGCGCAACTCGCGTTCGGCCACGTCGCGCTGCTCGATCACGCGGATTTCTCGCTCGAAGCCGGCGAGCGCGTCGGGCTCATCGGCCGCAACGGCGCCGGCAAGTCGTCGCTGCTCAAGATCGTCGCCGACCTCGCGAAGCCCGACGACGGGCTCGTCACGCGCCAGCAGAGCCTCGTGACGGTCTACGTGCCGCAGGAGCCGGAATTCGAGGCCGGGCAGACGGTGTTCGACGCGGTCGCATCGGGCCTCGCCGGAACGCGCGCGCTGCTCGCCGAGTACGACGAGATCGCGCACCGGCTCGCGGACACGCCCGAAGGCGCGGAGCACGACGCGCTGCTCGCGCGGATGAACGCGCTGCAGTCGTCGCTCGATGCGACGGACGCGTGGAGCTGGCGCACGCGGGTCGCGACGACGCTCGCGCAAATCGGCCTCGACTGCGACACGCAGGTCGACGCGCTGTCCGGCGGCATGCAGAAGCGCGCGGCGCTTGCGCGCGCGCTCGTCGTGCAGCCGGACGTGCTGCTCCTCGACGAACCGACCAACCACCTCGATTTCGACGGCATCCGCTGGCTCGAGGAACTGCTCGTCGCGCAGCGCGCGGGCCTGCTTTTCATCACGCACGACCGCGCGTTCCTCGATCGCGTGGCGACGCGCATCGTCGAGCTCGATCGCGGCCGCCTGCTGTCGTATCCGGGCAACTTCTCCGCGTACCAGGTCCGCAAGGCGCAGCAGCTCGAAGTGGAGCGGGTGGAGAACGAGAAGTTCGACAAGCTGCTCGCGCAGGAAGAGGTGTGGATCAGGAAAGGCGTCGAGGCGCGGCGCACGCGAAGCGTCGGCCGCATCGCGCGGCTCGAGCAGATGCGCAGCGAGCGCGCGGAGCGCCGCAACACGCAGGGCAACGTGAGGCTCGACGTCGCGCAGGGCGAGAAGTCGGGCAAGATCGTCGCGGAGCTGACCGACGTGACGAAGCGCTACGGCGAGCGCGCGGTCGTCGACCGTTTTTCGAGCACGCTGATGCGCGGCGACAAGATCGGCTTCGTCGGCCCGAACGGCGCGGGCAAGACGACGCTGCTCAAGCTGATCCTCGGCGAAATCAAGCCCGACGAAGGCACGGTGCGCACCGGCACGAACCTGCAGGTCGCGTACTTCGACCAGATGCGCGCGCAGCTCGATCCGGAAAAGAGCCTCGCCGACACGATCAGCCCGGGCAGCGAATGGGTCGAGATCGGCGGCGTGCGCAAGCACGTGATGAGCTATCTCGGCGATTTCCTGTTCGCGCCCGAGCGCGCGCGCTCGCCCGTCAAGTCGCTGTCGGGCGGCGAGCGCAACCGTCTGCTGCTCGCGCGCCTGTTCGCGCGGCCGGCGAACGTGCTCGTGCTCGACGAGCCGACCAACGATCTCGACATCCCGACGCTCGAGCTGCTCGAGGAACTGCTGACCGACTACGACGGCACGGTGCTGCTCGTCAGCCACGACCGCGCGTTTCTCGACAACGTCGTCACGTCGGTGATCGCGTCGGAGGGCAACGGCCAGTGGCGCGAATACGTCGGCGGCTTCACCGACTGGCAGATCCAGCGCGAGCGCGCGCAGCGGATCGCCGACGACGACGCGGGCAAGCGCGCGGCGAAGGAGCCCGCGGCCGCGAAGGACGACGCGCCGAAGAGCGCGGCGGGCCGCAACGCGCAGCGCACGGTCAAGCTGTCGTTCAACGAGCAGCGCGAGCTCGACGCGCTGCCGGAGCGGATCGCCGCGCTCGAGGCCGAGCAGAAGGCGGTCGGCGCGCAGCTCGAGGACGGCTCGATCTTCTCGAAGGACCCGCAGGAGGGCGCGCGCCTGACCGAGCGCTTCGCGGCGCTCGACGACGAGCTTCTCGCGGCGCTCGAGCGCTGGGAGGCGCTCGAAGCGAAACGTAAGCCTTCATGAGTTCGCCGTTGCGGAACCAGTAAAATACGCCGCGTTCCGGACGGGGCCCGCGCGGCGCACGCGCGCGGCGCGCCGCCCGCTTTCGAAGCAATCCGAGCACGCCATTGTTTCGACTCGAATTTTTATCGAATTCAACGTTTTGTCCACGACGTTATCCACACGAGTTGGGGATAACGTCAAGGTGAATGACGAACCTGAGCTTCTATGTCTACGAAAAAGCCCGCAGCGGCGTATAGCGAAGCATCGATCAAGGTGCTGAAGGGCCTCGAGCCCGTCAAGCAGCGGCCCGGCATGTACACGCGCACCGAGAATCCGCTGCACATCATCCAGGAAGTGATCGACAACGCGTCCGACGAGGCGTTGGGCGGTTACGGCAAGCAGATCACGGTCACGCTGCATCCCGACCAGTCGGTGTCCGTCGAGGACGACGGGCGCGGCATCCCGTTCGGGCTGCATCCGGAAGAGAAGGTGCCCGTCGTCGAAATCGTGTTCACGCGGCTGCACGCCGGCGGCAAGTTCGACAAGGCGAAGGGCGGCGCGTACACGTTCTCGGGCGGCCTGCACGGCGTCGGCGTGTCGGTGACGAACGCGCTCGCGACGCGGCTCGACGTGACGGTCTGGCGCGACGGCAAAGTCGCGCAGCTCGGCTTCGCCGACGGCGACGTCGTCAAGCCGCTCGCGACGCAAGGCGCGGGCCGCGGCGAGAAGAAATCCGGCACGCGCGTGACCGTGTGGCCGAATCCGAAGTATTTCGATTCGCCGAACCTGCCGACGGGCGAGCTGCAGCGGCTGCTGCGCTCGAAGGCGGTGCTCCTGCCGGGCGTCGAGGTCGTGCTCGTCAACGAGAAGACGGGCGAGCGGCAGAGCTGGAAATACGAAGACGGCCTGCGCGGTTATCTGCTCGACGAGATGAACGGCAGCGAGCTGCTGATTCCGCTGTTCGAAGGCGAGCGCTTCGCCGATTCGCGCTCGGGCGACGACACGTTCGCCGAGGGCGAGGGCGCGTCGTGGGTGGTCGCATGGAGCGAGGAAGGCTCGCTCGTGCGCGAGTCGTACGTGAACCTGATTCCGACGCCCGCGGGCGGCACGCACGAATCCGGCCTGCGCGACGGCCTCTATCAGGCGGTGAAGAGCTTCGTCGAGCTGCACAACCTGCAGCCGAAGGGCGTGAAGCTGCTCGCGGAAGACGTGTTCGCGCGCGTGTCGTTCGTGCTGTCGGCGAAGGTGCTCGATCCGCAGTTCCAGGGGCAGATCAAGGAGCGCCTGAACAGCCGCGACGCGGTGAAGCTCGTATCGTCGTTCACGCGCCCGGCGCTCGAGCTGTGGCTCAACCAGCACGTCGAGCACGGCAAGAAGCTGGCCGAGCTCGTGATCAGGCAGGCGCAGGCGCGCACGCGCGCGGGCCAGAAGGTCGAGAAGAAGAAGAGCTCCGGCGTCGCGGTGCTGCCCGGCAAGCTGACCGATTGCGAGACCGAGGACATCGCGCGCAACGAAATTTTCCTCGTCGAGGGCGATTCGGCGGGCGGTTCCGCGAAGATGGGCCGCGACAAGGAATACCAGGCGATCCTGCCGCTGCGCGGCAAGGTGCTCAACACATGGGAGACCGAGCGCGACCGCCTGTTCGCGAACAACGAGGTGCACGACATTTCGGTGGCGATCGGCGTCGATCCGCACGGCCCGGACGACAGCGTCGACCTGTCGAACTTGCGTTACGGCAAGATCTGCATCCTGTCGGACGCGGACGTCGACGGCGCGCACATCCAGGTGCTGCTGCTCACGCTGTTCTTCAAGCACTTCCCGCAACTGATCGAGCGCCGCCACGTGTTCGTCGCGCGGCCGCCGCTGTTTCGCGTCGACGCGCCCGCGCGCGGCAAGAAGCCCGCGCAGAAGCTCTACGCGCTCGACGAAGGCGAGCTCGAGGCGATTCTCGACAAGCTGCGCAAGGACGGCGTGCGCGAATCGCAATGGACGATCAGCCGCTTCAAGGGCTTGGGCGAGATGAGCGCCGAGCAGCTGTGGGACACGACGATGAATCCCGACACGCGCCGCTTGATGCCGATCGCGCTCGGCGACCTCGACTTCGAGTCGACCGTCGCGCAGATGACGATGCTGATGGGCAAGGGCGAGGCCGCCGCGCGCCGCAACTGGCTCGAGGAAAAGGGCAACGAAGTCGAAGCGGATATCTGAGCGCGGCCGGGCGCGCGCCCGGCTTCGCACGCATCGCATAAACGGACACGAAATCTAGATGGACGACAACACTCCCGATCTTTTCGCCGAGCCGGCCGCGCCCGAGGGCGATTTCCTGACGCTCGGCCGCTACGCGGAGCGCCAGTATCTCGACTACGCGGTGAGCGTCGTGAAGGGGCGCGCGCTGCCTGACGTGAGCGACGGCCAGAAGCCCGTGCAGCGCCGCATTCTTTACGCGATGAACGAGATGGGCCTCGGCGACAACGCGAAGCCGGTGAAGTCCGCGCGCGTCGTCGGCGACGTGCTCGGCAAGTACCACCCGCACGGCGACCAGTCCGCGTACGACGCGCTCGTGCGTCTCGCGCAGGATTTCTCGATGCGCTATCCGCTCATCGACGGCCAGGGCAACTTCGGCTCGCGCGACGGCGACGGCGCGGCGGCGATGCGCTACACCGAAGCGCGCCTCACGCCGATCGCGAAGCTCCTTCTCGACGAGATCGACGAGGGCACGGTCGACTTCATGCCGAACTACGACGGCTCGTTCGACGAGCCGAAGCTCTTGCCGGGCCGGCTGCCGTTCGTGCTGCTGAACGGCGCGTCGGGGATCGCCGTCGGCCTCGCCACCGAGATTCCGTCGCACAACCTGCGCGAAGTCGCGGCGGCCGCGGTCGCGCTGATCCGCCATCCCGCGCTGCCGCACGCGGAGCTGATGCAACTCGTGCCGGGGCCGGACTTTCCGGGCGGCGGCCAGATCATCTCGAGCGACGCGGAGATCTCCGCCGCGTACGAAATCGGCCGCGGCAGCCTGAAGGTGCGCGCGCGCTGGAAGATCGAGGATCTCGCGCGCGGCCAGTGGCAACTCGTCGTCACCGAATTGCCGCCGAGCACGTCGGGCCAGAAGGTGCTCGAGGAGATCGAGGAGCTGACGAACCCGAAGCTCAAGGCGGGCAAGAAGACGCTCACGCAGGAGCAGATCAACACGAAGAAGGCGATGCTCGACCTGCTCGACGCGGTGCGCGACGAGTCGGGCAAGGACGCGCCCGTGCGGCTCGTGTTCGAGCCGAAGACGCGCACGATCGACCAGACCGAATTCGTCAATTCGCTGCTCGCGCACACGAGCCTCGAATCGAACGCGACGCTCAATCTCGTGATGATCGGCGAGGACGGACGGCCCGCGCAAAAGGGGCTCGCGTCGATTCTTGGCGAATGGGTGCGGTTCCGCCAGGCCACCGTCACGCGGCGCTGCCGCCACCGGCTCGGCAAGGTGAACGACCGGATTCACATCCTCGAAGGGCGGATGATCGTCTTTTTGAACATCGACGAGGTGATCCGCATCATCCGCGAATCGGACGAGCCGAAGGCCGCGCTCATCAGCGCGTTCGGCCTCACCGAGCGGCAGGCCGAGGACATTCTCGAAATCCGTCTGCGCCAGTTGGCGCGGCTCGAGAAGATCAAGATCGAGAAGGAGCTCGAGGAGCTGCGCGCCGAGAAGGCGAAGCTCGAAGAGCTGCTCGCGAACGAAAGCGCGATGAAGCGGCTGATGATCAAGGAGATCGAGGCCGACGCGAAGCAGTACGGCGACGAGCGCCGCACGCTGATCCAGCAGGAGAAGCGCGCGACGTTCGAGGCGAAGGTGGTCGACGAGCCGGTGACGGTCGTCGTGTCGCAGAAGGGCTGGGTGCGCGCGCTGAAGGGCCATGGGCTCGACCCGGCGAGCTTCTCGTTCAAGGCGAGCGACGGCCTGTACGCGGCGTTCCAGTGCCGCACGCCCGACACGCTGATCGCGTGGGGCAGCACGGGGCGCGTGTATTCGGTGCCGGTCCAGGTGCTGCCGGGCGGGCGCGGCGACGGCGTGCCCGTCACGTCGCTGATCGAGCTCGAATCGGGCTCGCATCTGCTTCATTACTTCGCGGCGCCCGCCGAGCAGCCGTTGCTGCTCGCGTCGAGCAACGGCTTCGGCTTCATCGCGAAGGTTGGCGACATGGTGAGCCGCGTGAAGGCGGGCAAGTCGTTCATGACCATCGACGAAGGCGCGGCGCCGCTCGCGCCGATGCCGGTGCTGGCGGATGCGTCGCAGGTCGCGTGCCTGTCGAGCGGCGGGCGTCTGCTCGTGTTCGGCATGGACGAGATGAAGACGCTCGGCGGCGGCGGACGCGGCGTGATCCTGATGGCGCTCGATCCGAAGGAGACGCTCGTGCAGGCGCTCGCGATCGATGCGGCGGGCGTCGTGCTGACGGGCACGGGCCGCGGCGGCAAGGCGCAGGAAGAGGCGCTGGCGGCGCGCGCGCTCGAGCCGCACGTCGGCAAGCGGGCCCGCAAGGGGCGCGCGCCGGATACGAAGCTGAAGGTGAGCGGATTGCGCCCGGTGCTCGGCTGACGGGGCGCGGCGCGGGAGCGTGCGGCGGGGCCGCGTGCCCGCATCGAGATGCGGGCGCGGGGCCCGGCCGGATCGTCGGGTTTCGGCTTCGGAACGTTTCGGCGCCGTCGGGCGGCTTCGGGCTGCTTCGACGTCGGCGCAGTGCCGCGCGGCCGTGACGTCGGCCGCTGCGATGTCGACCGTCGCCGGAAATCGGCCGCTGTCGCGGGCATTCGGAATAGTTTGGTTGCTGGCGATTCGATCTTCGTTCGTCGTTCGTCGCATCGCGATCGACGGTCAGGTTTGTGGTTCAGGGCAGTAACGAGTACGCTGCTGCGAACGGCGAACGGCGAACGGCGAACGGCGAACGGCGAACGGCGAACGGCGAACGGCGAACG
>NZ_LOYJ01000129.1:0-835 GCF_001526245.1 Burkholderia sp. MSMB1498 | reverse complement strand
ACGTGCTCGATCCGAAGGGCGCGATCGGCGCCGCGGAGAAGGCGTTGATCGCCACGTCGACGTGGGCGATGCTGATCGTCGTCGTGCCGGTGATCCTCCTCACGCTGCTCTTCGCGTGGCGCTACCGCGCGTCGAACCGCAACGCGACCTACTCGCCGAAGTGGGCGCATTCCACCGCGATCGAGATCGTGATCTGGACGGTGCCGTCGCTGATCATCCTGTTCCTCGGCATCCTCACGTGGAAGACCACGCACGAGCTCGATCCGTATCGGCCGATCCAATCGTCGGTGAAGCCGATCGACGTCGAGGTCGTCGCGCTCGACTGGAAGTGGCTCTTCGTCTATCCGGATCTCGGCATTGCTTCGGTGAACCAACTGGCGGTGCCTGTCGGCACGCCGATCAATTTCCGAATCACGTCCGATTCGGTGATGAACTCGTTCTTCATTCCGCAACTCGGCACGCAGGTCTACGCGATGGCCGGCATGCAGACGCGCCTGCACCTGATCGCCGACGAGCCGGGCGACTTCGCCGGGATCTCCGCGAACTACAGCGGCCGCGGCTTCTCCGACATGAAGTTCCGCACGCTCGCGACGTCGCGCGACGCGTTCGACGCGTGGGTCGCGAAGGTGCGCGCGTCGGCCGACCGGCTCGACATGAGCGCGTACGGCCAGCTCGCGCAGCCGAGCGAGAAGCAGCCCGTGCGCTACTACTCGACGATCGACCCGCGGCTCTTTCACAACATCATCGCGAAGTACAACAACGGCCACGTCCTCGATCTGACGGACGCCGCCTGTCGGACGAAGGGGTAACGCATGTTCGGTAAATTGACGCTTTC
>NZ_LOYJ01000128.1:0-170597 GCF_001526245.1 Burkholderia sp. MSMB1498 | reverse complement strand
AACGGCCACGTCCTCGATCTGACGGACGCCGCCTGTCGGACGAAGGGGTAACGCATGTTCGGTAAATTGACGCTTTCGGCCATCCCGTTCGATCAGCCGATCATCATGGGCGCGGCCGCGTTCATGGCGCTCGTCGTGCTCGGGATTCTGGGCACGCTGACCTGCACGAAGCGCTGGAAATGGCTGTGGTCCGAGTGGCTGACGACCGTCGACCACAAGAAGCTCGGCGTGATGTACATCATCGTCGCGCTGATCATGCTGCTGCGCGGCTTCGCCGACGCCGTGATGATGCGCCTGCAGCTTGCGCTCGCATACAACGGCCCGGGCTACCTGCCGCCGCATCATTACGATCAGATCTTCACCGCGCACGGCGTCATCATGATCTTCTTCATGGCGATGGCGTTCATGATCGGTCTGATGAACATCATCGTGCCGCTGCAGATCGGTGCGCGCGACGTCGCGTTCCCGTTCATCAATTCGCTGAGCTTCTGGATGACGGCGGTCAGCGCGATCCTGATCAACATCTCGCTTGTCGTCGGCGAATTCGCGCAAACGGGCTGGCTCGCGTATCCGCCGCTGTCGGAGCTGCAGTTCAGTCCGGGCGTCGGCGTCGATTACTACTTGTGGGCGCTGCAGATATCCGGCGTCGGCACGTTGCTCACGGGCGTGAACTTCTTCGTGACCATCCTGCGGATGCGCGCGCCCGGCATGACGCTGATGAAGATGCCCGTGTTCACGTGGACCGCGCTCTGCACGAACGTCCTCATCATGGCGTCGTTCCCGATCCTGACGGTCACGCTCGCGCTCCTCGGCCTCGACCGTTACCTCGGCATGCACTTCTTCACGAACGATGCCGGCGGCAACGCGATGCTGTATCTGAACCTGATCTGGGCGTGGGGCCATCCGGAGGTCTACATCCTGATCCTGCCTGCGTTCGGGATCTTCTCGGAAGTGGTCGCGACCTACGCGAAGAAGCCGCTTTTCGGCTACAAGACGATGGTCTATGCGTCGTGCGCGATCATGGTGCTGTCGTTCCTCGTGTGGCTGCACCACTTCTTCACGATGGGCTCGGGCGCGAACGTGAACGCGTTTTTCGGGATTATGACGATGGTGATCGCGATTCCGACCGGCGTGAAAGTGTTCAACTGGCTGTTCACGATCTATCGCGGCCGGCTCGAATTCTCGACGCCGATCCTCTGGACGATCGGCTTCATGGTGACGTTCACGCTCGGCGGGATGACGGGCGTGATGATGGCGATCCCCGGCGCGGACTTCGTGCTGCACAACAGCCTGTTCCTGATCGCGCACTTCCACAACGTGATCATCGGCGGCGTGCTGTTCGGCTATCTCGCGGGCTTCAACTACTGGTTCCCGAAGGTGTTCGGCTTCAAGCTGAACGAGAAGCTCGGCCGGGCCGCGTTCTGGTTCTGGCAGGTCGGCTTCTACGTCGCGTTCGTGCCGCTCTACGTGCTCGGCTTCATGGGCATGACGCGCCGCCTGAATCATTACGACAACCCCGCGTGGCATCCGTGGCTCATCGTCGCCGCATGCGGCGCCGCGCTGATCGCGATCGGCATCGCGTGCCAGCTTCTGCAACTGGTCGTCAGCCTGCGCGATCGCAAGCAGCCCGAGAACCGCGATCTCACGGGCGACCCGTGGGGCGGCCGCACGCTCGAATGGGCGACGTCGTCGCCGCCGCCCGCGTACAACTTCGCGACGATTCCGCGCGTGCACGCGCTCGACGAATTCGCGTACCGCAAGGAGCGCGGCCTCGGCATCGGCAAGCAGGCGGAGTATCGCGACATCCACATGCCGTCGAACACGAGCGCGGGACTGTTCGTCGGCGTGTTCAGCCTCGTGCTCGGCTTCGCGGCGGTATGGCACATCTGGTGGCTCGCGATCGCGGCGCTCGTCGGCATCGTCGCGACGGTGATCGCGCATAGCGCGAGCGACAACGACGGCTATTACATCCCGGCCGAAGCCGTGCGCAAGATCGAGGAAAAACGCGGCGGCGCGCGCTTCGTCGCGCGGCCGGCGCAAGTCGAACTGGAGGCAAACTGATGTCGTATCAATCCGCGAGCGCCGCTCGTCATCTGGACGCGCACGATCATCCGCCGTCGCATTCGGTGTTCGGCTTCTGGCTGTACCTGATGACCGACTGCGTGATCTTCGCCGCGCTGTTCGCCGTGTTCGCGGTGATGGCGCACCAGTTCGCGGGCGGCCCGACCGCCGTCGACCTGTTCGACATCCCGGGCGTCGCGCTCGAGACCGCGCTGCTGCTCACGAGCAGCATCACGTACGGCTTCGCGATGATCGGCGCGCAGCGCGGCCGCCGCGGCGCGCTGCTCGGCTGGCTCGCGGTGACGTTCGCGCTCGGCGCGGCGTTCCTCGGCCTCGAGCTGCGCGAGTTCTCGCACATGATCGCCGAAGGCGCGGGGCCGCAGCGCAGCGCGTTCCTGTCGTCGTTCTTCACGCTCGTCGGCACGCACGGGCTGCACGTCGCGATCGGCCTCTTGTGGATGGCCGTGCTCGCGTTTCAGGCGGTGCGCCGCCCGGCGCTGACCGAGCGCGACATTCGCCGGCTCACCTGCCTGAGTCTTTTCTGGCACTTCCTCGACATCGTCTGGATCTGCGTCTTTACCTTTGTCTATCTCGCGAGCGTGATCTAAATGACCGATACGCACCTCTCTCACGACGGCGAAGCGCACGGCACGGTGGGCGGCTACGTCGCCGGGTTCATCCTGTCGGTCCTGTTGACGGCGGCGTCGTTCGGACTCGTGCTGAGCGGCGCGCTGTCGTCGCACGCGTCGCTGATCGCGCTCGCGGCGCTCGCGTTCGTGCAGATCGTCGTGCACCTCGTCTATTTCCTGCACATGAACGCATCGTCCGGCCAGCGCTGGAACGTGATGGCGTTCAGCTACACGGTGCTGACGGCGGCGATCCTGATCGTCGGCACGCTTTGGGTCATGCACAACGTCGGCATGAACATGATGTCGCGCTGACGGCCGCCGCAGCAGGCGCCGAACGGCCGACGCGCCCGGGTCCGTGCCGGCCGGCCCGTCGAGAAGCCGCCCATTTCCGCATCGCCCCTCAAAGATTGGACACTGATCCAGCCTTTTTGGGGCGGTTCGCATCGGGGCGGCTTTTTTGCGTGCCCGGTGCGCGCGGGGCATGCATGCGATACTGCGCCGTAATAAACGGTAAGACTCGCAAAGAACCGGCAACCGATCGGCGCACGTTCTTCGCTATAGTCGTCGGGTCAGAAGGCCGGCTGCCGGCGCGGCGGGAAGCGGCGCGGGTTCGCGGCTTTGTACGTTTGCCGCCATCTTGTGCTCACGACCATGCACGAAACGTCCCTTCAGATCCTGCTGATCGACGACGACGCCGCGCTGCGCGATCTGCTGAGAATCTTCTTCCAGCAACGCGGCGTCGCCGTTTCGGTTCTCCACGACGCCGCCGGGCTTGCGCGCCGGCTTGAACTCGAGCGGCCGTCGATCATCGTGCTCGACCTGATGATGCCGGGCATCGACGGGCTGACGGCGCTCAAGCAGCTACGCGCGAACGGCGACACGATTCCCGTCATCATGCTGACCGCGCGCGCCGACGGCATCGACCGGGTGGTCGGGCTGGAGCTCGGCGCGGACGACTATCTCGGCAAGCCGTTCATGCCGCAGGAACTGCTTGCGCGGATTCACGCGGTGCTGCGCCGGCATGCGCCGCCGCGCCCGCGGGGGCAGGGCGCCGGGCAGCGGGCGCCGCTGCGGTTCGGTCCATTCCGGTTCGATTTCGCCGGGCGTACGCTGTTGCGCGACGGCGAGCCGGTGAAGCTCACGGGCAGCGAATACGCGCTGCTCGAAGCGTTCGCTTTGCATCCGATGGAGACGCTGTCGCGCGCGCGGCTGCTCGACCTGCTGCACGGCCCGTATTCCGACCTGACGGAGCGCGGCATCGACGTGCCGGTGTGGCGCCTGCGCCGCCTGCTGGAAAACGATCCCGCGCGGCCGCGCTACATCCGGACGATGCGCGGCGTGGGCTACATGTTCGTACCGGGCGGCGCGAGCAGCGGCGACGATGAAGAATCCCGCTGACACGCTGTTCGTCCGTCTCGCGCTGATGACGGTGGGGCTCATCGTCGCGGTTCACGTGCTCGGCATCGTGCTGCTGGACCGCGAGCGCTTCGCGCTCGAAGTGGAGCAGACGCGGCGTGCCGTCGCGCTGTCGGTGCAGGCGCGCGCGACGGGCGGCGAACTGGGGCGCGCCGTCAGCTCGACGCTCGGCGCATCGTTCGTCAACGTCGGCGACGCGGCGGCATATGGTTGTCCCGCGTCGTGCGCGGATACGAATGGTCCGTTCGAGCGCGATCTGCGCCGCCAGCTTCCGCCCGGCTCGCACGTCGTGGCCGACGAAGGCACCAATGCGCTGTGGGTGCGCTATCCGGACGACCATTACTGGGTGACGATGACGAGCGCGATGCCGTCATTTGCACGCTTCATCGGCATGTCGTCGCTGACGGTGCTGCTGGCGATCGCGCTGGCCGTCCTCGGCGCATGGCACTTGCAGCGGCCGCTCAGGCGGCTCGCGCAGGCGGCCCGCGAGTACCGGCTCGGCCACCGGCCGCCTGTCGTGCGGGAGAGCGGGCCGCGCGAGGTGAAGGAACTGGTCGGCGACTTCAACGACATGGTGCGTGAACTGGCGCTGATGGAGCAGGAGCGATCGGTGATGCTGGCGGGTCTTGCGCACGACCTGCGCGCGCCGATCACGCGAATGCAGGTGCGCGCGGATCTGCTGCCCGACGAGGCGAATCGCACGGGCTTCCTGCGCGACGCGCAATCGCTGTCGCGGATCGTCACGCAGTTCCTCGACTTCGCGCGGGACGCCGCTGACGCGTCGCCGGTCGCGAACGTCGATGCGCATTGCCGTCAGCATTACGGCGACAGCCTGGGCGAAGATGCGCTGCTGACGCTCGACCTGCGCGCGGGCGACGGCTTCGGCCTGCCGCTCGTCGATCTGGACCGGATCTTGTCGAACCTGATCGAGAACGCGCTCACCTACGGCGAGCCGCCCGTCGAGATCGCGACGCGCGCGACGGCCGGCGGCTACGTGCTGAGCGTGCGCGATCACGGCGCAGGCATTCCACCCGCGCAGCTCGAACGCGCGCTGCGTCCGTTCGTTCGGCTCGACGCCGCGCGCGGCGGCGATGCGCATTGCGGCCTCGGCCTTGCAATCGTCAGGCGGCTCGTCCGCTATCACGGCGGTGCGCTCGCCGCGTGCAACGCGCCCGACGGCGGCTTCGTCGCGACGATGACCTTCCCGCTCCCGTCGCGCGGCGCGATCACGCATCCCGACGATTTGGGGCGCTGAACGACGCATTTCCTGACGTCCGTTACACGCTGTAATGCGGCGCTAAGCACCCGTAAGGGGCATTTCCTTACGCTCGTGGTTTCCTGTTCCGCCGTGCACCGGCTACTTTCGGCGCGCGCCGTCGCGCGTGCGGCGGAACCGACACGGAGCTGACGAGAAGCCATGAACCGCCTACCCATTCCATCCGATCGTCCGCGCGCACCGGCGCGCCCGTTGCACCGGCGTGCGTCGCTCGCGCTCGTCGTCCTGGCCGTCTCGTTGCAAGCGGGGTGCGGCCAGCGCGGGGCGTCCGGCGCAGGCACCGCGGCTGTCGAAGTCGGCGTGGTGACGCTAGCCGAGCAGTCCATCGTCCAGCACACCGAATTGTCGGGCCGGTTGTCCGCGATCAAGGTCGCCGAGGTGCGACCGCAGATCGGCGGGATCGTCCGCAAGCGGCTCTTCACCGAAGGCTCGGACGTGAAGGCGGGGCAGGTGCTGTACCAGATCGATCCGGCGACCTATCAGGCCGCATACGATCAGGCGCGCGGCACGCTCGCGAAGGCGCAGGCGACGCTCGCGTCGGCGAAGACCAAGGCCGATCGCTACGCGGAACTGGTCAAGATCAACGCGGTCAGCAGGCAGGATTACGACGACGCGGTCGCGGCCGTGCGCGAGGACGCCGCCGACGTGATCGCCGATCAGGCGTCGCTCGAATCCGCGCGCGTCAACCTCGGCTACACGCGGATCGTCGCGCCCGTGTCGGGGCGGATCGGCGCGTCGAGCGTCACCGAAGGGGCGCTCGTCACGGCGGATCAGACGACTGCGCTGGCGACGATCCAGGCGATCGACGAAATGTATCTCGACGTGTCCCGCGCGAGCGCCGATTGGCTGAAGCTGCGCCGCGCGTTCGCGTCGGGCAGGCTGAAAACGGCGGGGAGCGGTGCGGCCGTCAAGCTCTTGCTCGAAGACGGCGCGGAGTACGAGCAAGCCGGCACGCTGCAGTTCTCGGACATTACGGTCGATGCGACAACAGGCTCCGTGACGCTGCGGATGATCTTTCCGAATCCGGACCACGCGCTGCTGCCCGGCATGTTCGTACGCGCGCGGCTCGACGAGGGCACGGACGATCATGCGCTGCTCGTGCCGCAGCTCGCGGTGACGCGCAGATCGGATGGCGGCGCGACGGTATTCGTGGTCGACGAGAAAAGCAACGCGAAGCAGGCGGCGGTGAAGGCCGACACCGCATACGGCGATCAATGGATCGTCACACAGGGGCTGAAGGCGGGCGATCGCGTGATCGTCAGCGGATTGCAGCAGGTGCGTAGCGGAACGCCGGTCCGGATCGCCGGCGACGACACGTCCGCCGCAACCGCGGCGTCGGCGGCACACTGAGGGGGGCGGCATGGCGAGCTTCTTCATCAACCGTCCGATTCTCGCGTGGGTGATGGCGATCGTCGTGATGATGATCGGCGCGGCGTCGGTCACGACACTACCGGTCGAGCAGTATCCGAGCATTGCGCCGCCTTCGGTGCAGATCACGGCCACCTATCCCGGCGCATCCGCCGAGACGATCGCGGCCACCGTCACGCAGGTGATCGAGCAGAAGCTGAGCGGCATCGACAATCTGCTGTACCTGTCTTCGAAGAGCAGCGCGGCCGGCCAGGCGACGATCACGCTGACGTTCCAGCCCGGCACCGATCCCGACATCGCGCAGGTGCAGGTGCAGAACAAGGTCAGCCAGGCGACGTCGTCGCTACCGCAGACCGTGCAGGAGCAGGGCGTGCAGGTCGCGAAATCGGCGAGTGATTTCCTGATGATCGTCGCATTGTCGTCGCCGGGCGGCAGCCTCGATTCGATCGATCTCGGCAACGTGATCGCGACGCAGCTCGAGGATCAGCTCACGCAGGTAAGCGGCGTCGGCGACGTCACGCTGTTCGGCGCGCAACATGCGATGCGGATCTGGCTCGATCCGGTGAAGATGCATGGCTTCGGCGTCGCGACATCCGACGTGACGACAGCGATCACCAACCAGAACGTGCAGATGTCGGTCGGGCAGTTGGGCGGCGCGCCCGCCACCGACGCGCAGGCGCTCAACGCGACGATTTCCGCCGCCAGCCTCCTGACCACGCCGGAGCAATTCGGCGACATCCTGCTGCGCGTGAACGCCAACGGCTCGAAAGTGCGATTGAAGGACGTCGCGCGCGTCGAAGTGGGCGGCGACAGCTACGATACGTCGTCGCGGCTGAACGGCAAGCCGGCCGCCGCGCTCGCGATCAAACTCGCGACGGGCGCGAACGCGATGACGGTCGAGACCGCCGTACGCGCGAAGATCGATGAGCTGAAGCCGCAATTGCCGAATGACCTCGCAATCACGTATCCGTACGATACGACGCCGTTCGTGCGGATCTCGATCGAGGAGGTGCTGAAGACGCTCGTCGAGGCGGTCGTGCTGGTGTTCCTCGTGATGTACCTGTTCCTGCAGAACGTGCGCGCGACGCTGATCCCGACCATCGTCGTGCCGGTCGCGCTGCTCGGCACGTTCGCGGTGATGGCCGCAGTCGGCTTCTCGATCAACGTGCTGTCGATGTTCGGCATGGTGCTCGCAATCGGCCTGCTCGTCGACGACGCGATCGTCGTGGTCGAGAATGTCGAGCGGATCATGGCCGAGGAGAAGCTCGGACCGAAGGACGCGACCCGCAAGGCGATGGGACAGATCACGGGTGCGCTCGTCGGCATCACGACGGTGCTGACCGCCGTGTTCATTCCGATGGCGTTCTTTTCCGGGTCGACGGGGGCGATCTACCGGCAGTTTTCGATCACGATCGTCGCGGCGATGGCGCTGTCGGTCGTGCTCGCGATGACGCTTACGCCCGCGCTGTGCGCGACGCTGCTCAAGCGCGCCGACGTCGAGCATCACGCGCGGCGCGGTTTCCTCGGCTGGTTCAATCGCGCGTTCGCGGCCGGCAACGCTCGCTATAGCGCGACGCTCGTGCGGATGGTCGGCCGGCCGGGGCGCTACCTGATCGTCTACGCGCTGATCGGCGCGCTCGTTGCATGGCTTTACGTCAAGCTGCCGTCGTCGTATCTGCCGGACGAAGACCAGGGCTATTTCCTCGTGTCGATCTCGACGCCGGTCGGCACGCCTGCCGGGCAAACGCTGAAGACGGTCGAGCGGGTCGAACGCTACTTCCTGAAGGACGAACCGTCGGTCGACCAGATGATCACGGTCAACGGTTTCAGCTTCAACGGACAAGGCCAGAACAACGCGCTCGCATTCGTTTCGCTGAAGAACTGGAGCGTGCGGACCGCGTCCGGCCAGACGGCCACCGCGATCATCGCGCGCGCGAACGCGCATTTCGCGAAGGAACGCGATGCGCAGGTGTTCGTGATGAATCCGCCCGCGATTCACGACCTCGGCACGCAGAGCGGCCTCGATTTCGAGCTCGAGGATCGCGGCGGACAGGGGCACGACAAGCTGCTCGCCGCGCGCAACCGGCTGATGGCGCTGGCTGCGAAGGACCCGGCGCTCGCGCTGATGCGGCCGTCCGGCCTCGAAGATGCGCCGCAGTTCCACATCGACATCGATCGCGAGAAGGCAAGCGCGCTCGGGCTGTCGATCTCGGACGTCGACGGCACGTTGCAGACCGCGTTCGGCTCGACCTACGTGAACAACTATGTCGATACGGGGCGCATTCAGAAGGTTTACGTGCAGGCCGACGCGCCCTTCCGGATGATGCCCGCCGACATCGATCAATGGTACGTGAAGGCTTCGTCGTCGTCCTCGTCTTCGTCTTCCACGTCATCGGGGGCGACGAATTACGACGGATCGATGGTGCCGTTCTCCGCGTTCTCGACGAGCCGCTGGACGTTCGGGCCGCCGCAGATCGAGCGCTACAACCGCACGCTCGCGATGGAAATGTCCGCGCAGACCGGCCCGGGCGCGAGCACGGGGCAGGCGATGACGGCCGTCGAGCGGCTCGCGAAGCAGTTGCCGGCCGGGTTCGGCGTCGAATGGACCGGCCAGTCCTATCAGGAGCGGCTCGCCGGATCGCAGGCGGTCTATCTTTACGCGATCTCGCTGATCGTCGTGTTTCTGTGCCTGGCGGGTCTTTACGAGAGCTGGTCCGTGCCGCTCGCGGTGATTCTGGTGGTGCCGCTCGGCGTGCTGGGCGCGTTGCTCGGCGCGCATCTGCGCGGGCTGTCGAACGACATCTATTTCAAGGTCGGGCTGCTCGCGACGATCGGGCTGTCGACGAAGAACGCAATCCTGATCGTCGAATTCGCGAAGGATCTGCAGGCGGAAGGGCGCGGGTTGATCGACGCGGCGCTGGAAGCCGCGCACATGCGGCTGAGGCCGATCCTGATGACGTCGCTCGCGTTCGTGTTCGGCGTGCTGCCGCTCGTGATCAGCACGGGCGCGGGCTCGGCGAGCCGGCGTGCGATCGGCACGGGCGTGACGGGCGGGATGGTCGCCGCGACGGCGCTCGCGATCTTCTTCGTGCCGATTTTCTTTGTCGTCGTGGGCAGGTTGTTCGGCGAGCACGGCCATTCGAGCGACACGCAACAGGCCGGCGAGGGCGAAGCATGAAATTCAAGACTTTGAGTCTAGCCTGCGCGATCGCGCTGAGCGCCTGTTCGCTCGATCCCGCGTATCAGCGTCCCGCGTCGCCCGTCGAAGCGGCGTGGCCGGCGTACGCATCCGATGCCGCGGTGTCGCGTACGGCGCAGGCGCCGCTCGCGGCCGACGTGGGCTGGCGCGATTTCTTCAAGGACGCGCGGCTGCAGCGGCTGATCGCGCTCGCGCTCGACAATAACCGCGATTTGCGCGTCGCCGCGCTGAACGTCGCCGAATACGAGGCGCAGTACCGGATCGCACGGGCGAATCTCGCGCCGGCGATCGACGCGTCCGGCTCGCTCACGCGCGAGCGCGCGCTCGGCACGGAGTCCGGTCTCGGCTCCAGCAGCGTGAGTGTCGGCACCACGTCTTGGGAGATTGATTTCTTTGGGCGGCTGCGCAGCCTGAAGCGGCAGGCGCTCGAACAGTATCTCGCGACCGACGCGTCGCGCACGAGCACGCAGATCAGTCTGATCGCGACGGTGGCGACCGATTATCTGCAATGGCTCGCGGACGGCGCGCTGTTGAAGATCGCCGCCGACACGGTGGCCGCCGATCGGCAGACGCTCGATTTGACGATGGCGAGCATGAAGATCGGCAACGCGTCGCTGCAGGACGTTCGGCAGGCGCAGAACTCGCTCGCGAGCGCGCGGGCGAGCCTCGCGTCCTACACGCGCGCGGTCGAGCAGGATCTCAACAATCTCGTCGCGGCGATCGGCTGTCCGCTGCCCGACGATCTGCCGCCCGCCGGGACGCTGGAGAGCCGGAGCCTGCTGGAGGATATCGGCGCGGGCGTGCCGTCGGACCTGCTGGCGCGCCGGCCGGACATCGTCGAGGCCGAGCACACGCTGAAGGCCGCGAACGCGAATATCGGCGCGGCGCGCGCGGCGTTCTTCCCGAAGATCGCGTTGACCGCGTCGGCGGGCACGTCGAGCAGCAGCCTGTCGGGCCTATTCAAGGCGGGCAGCGGCGCATGGACGTTCGCGCCGACGATCACGATGCCGATTTTCGATTACGGCAGCAACAAGGCGTCGCTCGACGTCGCGAAGATCGAGAAGGACATCGACATCGCCGACTACGAGAAGGCGATCCAGACCGCGTTCAAGGAAGTCGCGAATGCGCTTGTCGGGCGCGAGACCTATGTCGAGCAGGTGGCAGCCGACCGCGAATACGTCGCGTCGGCGCAGGAATACTACGCGCTTGCCCAGGCGCGCTACCGGAATGGCACCGACAGCTTCCTCACGCTGCTCGACGCGCAGCGTACGCTGTACACTGCGCAACAGCAGCTCGTCACGGATCTGCTGGCGAAGCAGTCGAACCTGATCACGCTGTACAAGGCGCTCGGCGGCGGCTGGTCGGCGCCGGGGCGCAGCGGGTAGCGCGGCGGAATGCGACGCTCGGGGATGTCGGCGTCGTCGTGTCGAGGCGAGTTGGTCGGTGAATGAGCAGGCGAATGAGCAGGCGCATCGGCGGGCGATCGGCTCAATCCGGGCGGCGCGCCTCAGCGGGTGCGCGGGCGGCATCGCACGCGCGTAAGTCTCCGACGAGCGAGCCGGGCGGCAGCGATCGAGCGATGCGCGCCGCCCGGCGACGGGCGGCGTTTTCGTCGGGGCGGCGCATTGCGAAGAGGTGCGCCGCCGCTCAGCGATCGTCGTCGCGGATCGACGACGGATGACGGCACAGCGCGCGCACGTCGATCTGCATGTACGGGAACAGCGGCAATTGGCTCAGCACGTCGTGCAGGTGCGCGGGGCTCTCGACGTCGAAGATGCTGACGTTCGCGTAGCGGCCCGCGACGCGCCACAGGTGCCGCCACACGCCTTCGCGCTGCAGCCGCTGCGCCATTTCCTTTTCTTCCGACTTCAGGCTCGCCGCCTTCACCGGATCGATGTCGACGGGCAGGTTGACGGTCATTTCCACATGAAACAGCATGGCTCGCTCCTTGTGTTGAACGTGATCGCGACACCCGTCACGCTTGCGCGCGAACGCGCTCGACTTCGCTCGCCGGCACGTCGCCGCGCTCGGGCGTCAGCGAGAAGTCGAAATCGATCAGCGCGAACCGGCCGTCGACGCCGTACGGCTTGCCTTGCGCGCCTTCGGCCTGCTCGACCTTCGGAATCAGGCCCTCGCGTGTCGCGAACGCGAAGTCGTCCCAGATGTGCGGATCGCCCTCGATGTTGATCTGCGTCGTCAGCTTGCGATGGCCCGGCGCGGACACGAAGAAGTGGATGTGCGCGGGGCGGTGCCCGTGGCGGCCGAGCTGGTCGAGCAACTGCTCGGTCTTGCTGCCGGGCGGCACGCTGTAGCCGACGGGCAGCACGCTGCGGAAGCTGTAGCGGCCGTCGGCGCCGGTGCGGATCGAGCGGCGCAGATTGAACGCCGGCTGAGACGGATCGAAGTACGAATAATTGCCGAGATGGTTCGCGTGCCACACTTCGACGAGCGCGTTCGCGAGCGGCGCGCCGTCTTGCCCGAGCACGCGGCCGCGCATCACGAGCGTCTGGCCCGGATCGGTGCCGTCGTCGAGCCGCGCGTGGCCGACCGATTCCGGCGCGCCCGCGACGTACAGCGGCCCTTCGATCGTGCGCGGCGTGCCGCCTTGCAGGCCCGCTTTCGCTTCGGCTTCGTCCATCCGCACGTCCAGGAAGCGCTCGAAGCCGAGGCCGGCTGCGATCAGGCCGAATTCCTTGCCCGCTTCGTTCAGGTAGTTGAGCGCGGTCCAGAACTCGCTCGGCTGCACGTCGAAATCCTCGATCGTGTGGAACAGATCCTTCACGATCCGATTGACGATCGCGCGCACGCGCGGGTTGCCGGGCTTCGTCGCGGCGTCGTCGAACGACTTCAGCAGGGCGTCGATGGCTTCCTTGTTCATCTGCGTCTCCAATATCAAAGAATGATGGCGTGGTCAGCGGGCCCGGCGTCGCATCCGCTCGATGCGGGCCCAGTCGAATGTGATGCCGAGGCCGGGGGCGGCCGGCAGGTGCAGCTTGAAATCCGCGTAGCGCAGCGGCTCGACGAGAATCTCCTCGGTCAGCAGCAGCGGGCCGAACAGCTCGGTGCCCCACTTGAGCGGGCCGAACGTGCTGAAGAGCTGCGCCGACGCGATCGTGCCGGCCGCGCCTTCGAGCATCGTGCCGCCGTACAGCTCGATGCCGGCCGCGGCCGCGATCGCGGCGACGGCGGCCGCGCCTTGCAGGCCGCCCGATTGCGCGATCTTCACCGCGAACACGTCGGCCGCGCGGTCGCGCGCGAGCGCGAACGCATCGACGGGGCCGTGCAGCGCCTCGTCGGCCATGATCGGAATGTGCGCGAGCGCGGTCAGGCGTTTGAGGCCCGCGCGGTTCGCGGCGGCGATCGGCTGCTCGACGAGGCTCACGCCGGCTTGCGCGAGCCTTGCGCCCGCCCACACCGCCTCGCTTTCGGTCCACGCCTGGTTCACGTCGACGCGCACGTCGCCGCGCTCGCCGAGCGCGCGCTTGATCGCGACGACGTGCGCGACGTCGTCGGCCACCGCGCGCGCGCCGATCTTCAGCTTGAACGCGCGATGGCGGCGCGCCTCGAGCATCGCTTCGGCCTCCGCAATGTCGCGGCCGGTGTCGCCGCTCGCGAGCGTCCATGCGACGTCGAGCGCATCGGTCGCGCGGCCGCCGAACAGTTCGGAGAGCGGCACGCCGAGACGGCGCGCCTGCGCGTCGAAGAGGGCCGTCTCGAGCGCGCATTTCGCGAAGCGGTTGCCCTGGAACAGCTTGCGCACGTGCGCCATCGCGGCGCCCGGACGGGTCGCGTCCGCGCCTTGCAGCAGCGGCGCGAAATAGGTGTCGACGTTCGTCTTGATGCTCTCGGGGCTTTCTTCGCCGTACGCGAGACCGCCGATCGTCGTGCCTTCGCCGACGCCTTCGATACCGTCCGAGCATCGAACGCGCACGAGCACGAGCGTCTGGCGGTTCATCGTCGCAACCGACAGCTTGTGCGGCCGGATCGTCGGCACGTCGACGAGCAGCGTCTCGATGCGGTCGATGGTGATGCCTGTTGCTATCATCGGAATCCTCCTGTCGCACACATGGTAGAAACAAACGCGCGGCGGCGTCCAACACCCTTTCCGACTACTTCCATACTTTCGAGGTATGCATGGAACTGCGTCAGCTCCGGTATTTCATCGCGGTGGCCGAGGAGATGAACATCACGCGCGCCGCGCAGCGGCTGCACATGACGCAGCCGCCGCTCAGCCGCCAGTTGCAACTGATCGAGGACGAGATCGGCCTGCCGCTCTTCGAGCGCGGCGCGCGGCCGCTGAAGCTGACCGACGCGGGGCGGGTGCTGTACGCGCAGGCGCGGCGCGTGCTCGAGCAGGCCGACGAACTCGCGCCGCTCACGCGGCGGCTCGCGCAGGCGGCCGAGCGCATCGTGATCGGCTTCGTGCCGTCGACGCTGTACGGCGCGCTGCCCGACGTGATCCGCGCGTTTCGCGAGGCCGCGCCGGCGGTCGAGCTGTCGCTGATCGAAATGTTCACGCTAGAGCAACTGGGCGCGCTCAAGGGCGGGCGTATCGACATCGGCTTCGGCCGGCTGCGTTTCGACGACGACCAGCTCGTGCGCGAGGTGCTCGTCGAGGAGCGGCTGATCGCGGCGCTGCCGCACGGCCATCCGCTCGCCGCGCCGGATGCGCCGATCTCGCTCGCGGACGTCGCCGGGCAGACGCTGATCGTGTACCCGAGCACGCCGCGGCCGAGCTTCGCCGATCAGCAGCTGTCCGCGCTGCGCGACGGCGGGCTCGCGCCCGCGGCGGTGCACGAGGTGCGCGAGCTGCAGACGGCGCTCGGGCTCGTCGCCGCGCAAGTGGGCGTGTCGCTCGTGCCGGAGAGCGTCGAAGGGGTGAGGGTGAAGGGCGTCGTCTACCGGCGGCTGCCGGAGCCCGTCGCGACGTCGCCGATCATCCTGAGCCGGCGGCTGCACGACGAAAGCCGCGCGACCGCGCTGTTCTGCTCGCTCGCGCGCGAGCTGATGGCGGGCCGCTGACGCCGCGCGCCGCGCGGATGAAGGGGAAACGTAAGAATCAGGCGTCGCGCTCGCCGGCGAGCGTCGCGGAAGGCAGTTCGCCGAACCGTTCCCGGTATGCGAGCGCGAAGCGGCCGAAATGCGCGAATCCGCAGTCGAGCGCGATCTCGGCGATCCGGCGGTCGGGCCCCGCCGCGCGCAGCAGTTCGCGCGCGCGGTCGAGGCGCAGCTTGCGCAGGTACTGCATCGGGCTCATCCCGCGAAACTGCAGGAAGCCGTCGCGCAGCGTGCGCTCGGGCACGCCCGCCGCCTGTGCGATGTCGGCGAGTTGCAGCGGCAGCGCGAACTGGACGTCAATGAATTCCTGCGCGCGCCGCACGAAGCCGGGCGCGGGATCGGCGCGCCGCACGGGCGCGGCGGCGGGCGGATGGCCGTCGATCAGCAGATCGAGCAGCAGTTGTTCGAGCGCGGCCGCGACGCGCGGGTTCGCGCTCGCGCTCGCGATCAGCTCGGGCGAGCGCGCGACGAGCTTCAACTGCTGCATCCACGCGCTCAGCGCCGAATCGTCGACGCCGATCACCGGGTCGAGCGACGCGGCCGCGTCGCCCGCGTGCGCGGCGAGCGTCGCCGCATCGATACGGAGGACGAACTGCTCGCAATCGCGGGACAAATGCGCGTCGAACGGCTCGCCGGGCGCGCACAGCACGCCCGTGTGCGCATCGACGTCGAACGCGCGGCCCATCGTGCGGACCTGCGCGCTGCCGGTCAGACAAAACATCAGCAGGTGGTAGCCGTCGACCGCGTCGATGCGCACGCGCATCGCGTCGCCGAACGCAATGGTTCCGATTCCAAGCCCGCCGAGCCGCACGAAATCCATGTGCGACGGCCCATGGCGCGTGCCGTCCGGCAGCAGCGCATGCGGCTGCATCACGCGCGAGATCCGCTCGCGCGTCTCGTCGAGGTCGCGCGATTCGAACAGCCGGTGCCCGCGCAGCGCGAGCGGGTCGAATGGGGTCGGGGGCATGATCGTCTGCCTCGCACAAAGCGCCGGCATCCTGAATATCGTTCGTCGGCCGGGCGGCATGTCTGATGCGCGCATCGTAGCGCGGAAATCCGCCGGAAGTGGATACTGCGCCGCCGCAATCGCACTTTCCGGATAGACGGCGAATTCTAGCGTTTCAAAAATCGGTCTCGTCAGGCGGATTGTCGTCCGCCTCAACCGCAAGCATCTTGCATGGGAGTGGAGTGAGCGCTGAAGCGCTGGCTCCGATCGACAGGAGACAACGATGGAAACGACCGAATCGCCAGTATCGCTGATCAATCGCGCCGATTCGTCCGACGTGCGATTCCCGCGCGACGACGGATCGCGCGTGCCGTACAAGGTGTTCAGCTCGCAAGCGGTGTACGACCGCGAGCAGGAGCGGATCTTCCGCGGGCCGACGTGGAATTTCGTCGCGCTCGAAGCGGAGATTCCGAAGCCTGGCGACTTCAAGAGCACGTTCGTCGGCGACACGCCCGTCGTCGTCACGCGAGGCGAGGACGGCGCGCTCGCCGTGTGGGTGAACCGCTGCGCGCATCGCGGCGCGCAGGTGTGCCGCAAGGCGCGCGGCAACGCGAGCTCGCACACGTGCGTCTACCACCAGTGGAGCTTCGACAATCAGGGCAACCTGCTCGGCGTGCCGTTTCGGCGCGGCCAGAAGGGCATGACCGGGATGCCCGCGGATTTCGATCCGAAAAACCACGGGCTGCGCAAGCTGCGCGTCGACAGCTACAAGGGCCTCGTGTTCGCGACGTTCAGCGACGACGTCGCGCCGTTGCCCGACTATCTCGGCGCGCAGATGCGCCCGTGGATCGACCGCATCTTCCATAAGCCGGTCGAGTATCTCGGCTGCACGCGCCAGTATTCGAAATCGAACTGGAAGCTGTACTTCGAGAACGTGAAGGACCCGTATCACGCGAGCATGCTGCACCTGTTTCACACGACGTTCAACATCTTCCGCGTCGGGATGAAGGCGCGCTCGATTCCCGATGCGACGCACGGCCTGCACAGCATCATCACGATGACGAAGACGCGCGAGGACGCCGACACCGCGAGCGCATACAAGCAGCAGAACATCCGTTCGTTCGACGAAGGTTTCTCGCTCGAGGACGATTCGATCCTCGCGCTCGTGTCCGAGTACGACGAGGACACGACGAACCACATCCAGCCGATCTTTCCGCAGCTCGTGATCCAGCAGATCCACAACACGCTCGTCGCGCGTCAGCTGCTGCCGAAAGGGCCGAAGAACTTCGAGCTGATCTTCCACTTCTTCGGCTACGCGGACGACACGCCCGAGCTGCGCGCATTGCGGATCAAGCAGGCGAACCTCGTCGGGCCCGCGGGCTACATCTCGATGGAGGACACCGAGGCGACCGAGCTCGTGCAGCGCGGCACGGTGCGCGACGCGGATGCGGCGTCGGTGATCGAGATGTCGCGAGGCAATCCGGACCAGCAGGACACGGCGATCACCGAAAGCCTGATCCGCAAGTTCTGGGTCGGCTACCAGAAGCTGATGGGCTATTGAAGGGGAGACGAACATGACCGACATCACCGACGACATCACCGGCGATATCCGCACCTGGTTCGAACTGCACATGCTGCAGGACCGTTACATCGGCCACCTCGACAACGATCGGCTCGAACGGTGGCCGGAGCTTTTCACCGAAGACTGCCTGTACGAGATCGTTCCGAAGGAAAACGCCGACATGGGCTTGCCGATCGGCATCGTCTACTGCACGAACCGGCGGATGCTGCGCGACCGCGTCGTATCGCTGCGCCACGCGAACATTTACGAGGCGCACACGTACCGGCACATGACGTCCGGGCTCACGATCGTCGGCGGGAACGGCGGCGAGATCGAGACGGAGAGCAGCTACGTCGTCGTGCAGACGCGCAGCGACGGCGAATCGAACGTCTACCAGGCGGGCAAGTATTACGACACGGTCGTGCGCACGGCCGAGGGGCTGCGCTACAAGAAGAAGCGCGTGATTTACGACACGTCGCGCGTGCAGACGCTGCTCGCGACGCCGATCTGATTCTCACCAGGAGTTCGAAGCATGAGCAACGAAACCGTCGCCGCGTGGCATCCGCTCGGCGCACTCGACGAGTTCTCGGCGGACGAGCCGGCCGCGCGCGTCGTCGGCAACAGGCCGGTCGCGGTGTTTCGGATCGGCGACGACGTGTTCGCGCTGCACGACCTGTGCACGCACGGGCATGCGCGGTTGTCCGAAGGATTCGTTGAGGACGGCTGCGTCGAGTGCCCGCTGCATCAGGGGCTCTTCGACATCCGGACGGGCGCGCCGAAATGCGCGCCGGTGACCGAAGCCGTGCGCGCGTATCCGATCCGCATCGTCGACGGACAGGTCGAGATCCATGTCGACGAATGATCCGTATCTGATCGCGGGCGGCGGGCACGCGGCGCGGCGCGCGGCCGAGACGCTGCGCGCGCGCGATCCGGCCGCGCGCATCGTGATGATCGGCGCGGAGCCCGAGCTGCCGTACGACCGGCCGGCGCTGTCGAAGGACGCGCTCGTCGAAGCGGACGAAGGCGAGCGCCGCGCGTTCGTGCGCGACGCCGCGTGGTATCGCGAGCGCGACATCGCGCTGCGGCTCGGCGTGCGCGTCGACGCGATCGAGCGCGCCGCGCAGCGGGTGCGCTTGAGCGACGGCACGAGCGTCGGCTACGCGCGTTTGCTGATCGCGACCGGCTCGCGCGTTCGGCGCTTCGCCGGGCCGATCGACGCCGGCGTGCCTGTTCACTACGTGCGCACGGTCGCCGACGCGCGCGCGTTGCGCGCGGCGCTCGCGCCGGGCAAGCGCGTCGTGGTGCTGGGCGGAGGCTTCATCGGGCTCGAAGTGGCCGCGTCGGCCGTGCGGCTCGGCTGCCGCGCGACGGTCGTCGATCCCGCGCCGCGCCTGCTTCAGCGCGGAATGCCCGAAGTCGTCAGCGCATTCGCGCTCGCGCTGCATGCGCGGCGCGGCGTCGACGTGCGGCTCGCCGCGCTGCCCGAGCGCATCCGCCGTTGCGCGAGCGGCGCGGCCGTCGTCGAGACGAGCGCGGGCGACGTCGAGGCCGACGTGGTCGTGGCCGGCATCGGCGTCGTGCCGAACGTCGAGCTCGCGCAGGCGGCGGGGCTCGACGTCGACAACGGCATCTGCGTGGACGACGGGTGCCGCACCGCCGATCCGGCGATCTTCGCGGCGGGCGAGGTCACGCGGCATTTCAATCCGCTCGTCGGCCGTGATCTGCGGATCGAGTCGTGGCAGGTCGCGGAGAACCAGCCGGCCGTCGCGGCGGCGAACATGCTCGGCGGCGCCGAGACTTACGCGGAATGGCCGTGGTTGTGGTCCGATCAGTACGACTGCAACCTGCAGACGCTCGGCCTCTTCGACGGCGAGCAGACGCTCGTGCTGCGCGGCTCGCCCGAGCGCGACGGCGCGTTTTGCGTGTTCGCGCTGAACGCGCGCGGCGAGCTGAAGGCGGTCGCGGCCGTCAACGCGGGGCGCGAGATCGCCGCGTGCCGCCGATTGATGACGGCGAACGTCGTGCTCGATCCCGCGCGCCTCGCGGACCCGTCCGCCGCGTTGCGCTCGATGTTGCCTCGCGGTGCGTAGCGCGTAGCGTCCGCGCCTTGCGGAACGGCTGCCCGATCGATGCCGTCACGCACGCGTGCGAGCGCCGGACGCTTGCGCGCGTGCGCCTTCTCGCGCCGTATCGCTTGCGCGTTCGCGCGCGAGCGGTAAGAATCGCGTGTTGACTGACATCCGACAGACAGGCTCGCGAGCCGGGAGACTTTGATGGCCTACGATCAATCGAACATTTTTGCGAAGATCCTGCGTGGCGAGGTGCCGTGCATCCGGTTGTGCGAAACGGACACGACGCTCGCGTTCATGGACATCATGCCGCAATCGAAGGGCCATGCGCTCGTCGTGCCGAAGGAGGCGGCGGAGACGTTCTACGAGCTGTCCGAAGAAGCGGCGGCGGAATCGATGAAGATGGTGAAGCGCGTCGCGCTCGCGCTGCGCAAGACGCTCGAACCGGAAGGGCTGTTCATCGGCCAGTTCAACGGCGCGGCGGCGGGCCAGACGGTGCCGCACGTGCATTTCCACGTGATCCCGCGCTGGGCCGACGAGCCGCTCAAGATGCACGCGCGCGAGATGGCCGATGCGGCGGAACTGCAAGCGCTGGCGGAGCGGATTCGCGCGGCGTTGTAAGCGCAACATGCGCGGGCGGGCGCGGCGCGGCGACGGGCTGCGCCGCGCCGCGCGTCAAAGCTGATCGTCGATCGGCAACAGCAGGCACAGCCCCGCCAGCAGGTTCCGATAGAAGCCCGCGTTCGGATCGACGCTGTACGTGCGCACGCGGCCGTCGGCGACCTCGGTCCACACGAGCGGCCACGCCGTCGCGCTCGCGCCCGCCGTCTGGAGCGCATCCGGCGCGTGGGGCGCGAGCGTCACGCGGTAGCTGATCGCCGGCTTCGTCACTTCGTCGAACAGGTTCGCGACTTCGTTCGCGAGTTGCGGGCTGTGAATCACGAGCGCGAGCTCCGTGTTCAGGTGCGCGGAGCGCGGATCGAGATTCATCGAGCCGATCACGAGAATTTTCCGATCGATCACGTACGCCTTCGCATGCAGGCTCGCGCGCGAGCGCGAGCCGAGCATGCCGATGCGCGCGCGTGCCTGATCCGGCTTGTATTCGTACAGCTCGACGCCGTGCCGCAACATCGGCACGCGATACGGCGCGTAGCCGGCCTGCACGGCGACGGCATCCGTCGCCGCGAGCGAATTCGTCAGGATCGCTACGCGTACGCCGCGCGCGGTCAACTGGCCGAGCGCCTTCACGCCCGCCTTGTGCGGCACGAAATACGGCGACAGCACGAGGAATTCGCGCTGCGCGTCGCGCGTCAGCGCGATGAGCCGCTGCATCGGCGGGCTTTTGTAGCTGTCGTCGGGCGCGGCGATCTTGTCGGGCGAATCGGCGGTGAACTCGGCGCTCGCCCAGACGAGGCCGAGTTCGCTGCGCGCGATCTGCGCGGAAAGCGGCGTCGCGTTCAGCGGCTTCGCGTTGTACGGCGTCGCGTTCGCGCGCCAGTGCGCCCGCAGCGCCTCGCGCGCCGCGTCCAGATCGGTCGCGTCGTAGTGCCGCCGATTCAGCGCCGGCAGCGGATACGTGAGCGCGCTCGCCCAGTACGCGTCGAAGCTCGCCGAAATGTCGCGCGTGACAGGGCCGGCCGCGAGCACGTCGAGATCGCGGAACTGCAGCGTCGGGCTCGCGTTGAAATACTCGTCGCCGAGATTGCGGCCGCCGACGATCGCGATCTGGTTGTCCGCGATCATTGCCTTGTTGTGCATCCGGCGCGTGAAATTGTCGATCTGCGTGAAGAGGTTCGTCGTGCGCGCGAGCATCCCACGGCGTGCGGCGCCGAACGGATTGAACACGCGCACTTCGAGGTTCGCGTGCGCGTCGAGCGCGGACATCAGCTTGTCGACGTCCTTGAAATTCAGATCGTCGACGAGCATCCGCACGCGCACGCCGCGGTCGGCCGCATACAGCGCGGCGCCGAGCAGCAGCTTGCCCGTCGTGTCCTCGGCGGCGATGTAGTACTGAATGTCGAGCGTCTTCGTCGCCGCGCGCGCGACCGCGATGCGCATCTGCAGCGCCTCGTCGCCGCGCGGCAGCACGAGAAAGCCCGATTCGCCCGGGTGCAGCGGCGCTTGCGTGGCGAGCGCGGCCGCGAGGGGCGTCGACGTGCCGGGCGGCAACGCGTAGGAGACCGTGCGATCGAGCGCCGTGGCGGGCGGATGCGTCGCGCAGCCGGCGAGCCCGAGCGCCGCGCACACCACGAGCGCGCACGCGGCGGCCGTCATGAAGCGGGTGGGGCGGTGCAGCGGCAAGCCGCGGCGGGCGGCACGATCCGGCACGTTGAGACCTCCTTCGGGCATCTGTCTGGATGATCGTCGAATCGACGGCGCGGCAGGCCGGGCGCCGCGCGAAGGCATTCTAAGTGGCGCCGGCGACGCGGGTCAACCGAGCCGCGCGCCGCCCGGTGTACCATCTGACGAGTCCGTCATTCCTGCTCGCGAAGCCCGTCATGGCCCATCCGGCATCCTCGCCTTGCATCGAAATCAGGCGCCTTCGCGCCGCGCACGCGGCCGACTATCGCGCGATCCGCCTCGCCGCGCTGAAGGACGCGCCGGACGCATTCGGCTCGACTTACGAAGCCGAGGCCGCGCGGCCGCCGGTCGCGTTCGCCGAGCGGCTCGACAGCGCGATCGTGTTCGGTGCGTACGTCGACGGCGCGATCGCAGGCATGGCCGGCTTCAAGCGTCGGGAAGGCGCGAAGGAGCGTCACAAGGGCTTCCTGTGGGGCATGTATGTCGCACCCGCTGCAAGGCGGCGCGGCGTCGGCGCGGCGCTGCTCGATGCGGTGCTCGCGGCCGCGGAGCAAGCGGCCGAGCAGGTGACGCTCGCCGTCGCCGACGGCAACGGCGCGGCGCGCGCGTTCTACGAGCGGCACGGCTTCGTCGCGTACGGCGTCGAGCCGCGCGCGCTCAAGGGAGCGAACGGCTACGCGGACGAATGGTTGATGGTGAAGTTCCTGCCGTCCGCGCCGCCGCGCGCGTGACGAGACGAAATCGATACGACCGGATCGCGATGCTCGACGACAAGGAACGGGAACTCCGAAACAGCAAGCGGCGCGCGCTCGCGCTGCTGCTCGCCGCGGCGGGCGTGTTCGCGGCGACGCTGTTCGCGCCGCGCGGCTTCTGGATCGACGGCGTCAAGGCGATCGCGGAGGCGTCGATGGTTGGCGCGCTCGCCGACTGGTTCGCGGTCGTCGCGCTGTTTCGGCGCGTGCCGATACCGTTCGTGTCGCGGCACACGGAGATCATTCCGCAGAACAAGGAAAAGATCGCCGACAATCTCGCCGCATTCGTGCAGGAGAAGTTTCTCGACCCGGCGTCGATCGTCGCGCTGATCAAGCGGCACGACCCGGCGGCCCGGCTCGCGCAGTGGCTCGCGACGCCGCGCAACGCGCACGTGCTGGGCGGCTACGCGACGCGTCTCGTCGCGTTCGGGCTCGACATGACCGACGACGCGCGAATCCAGTCGTTCGTGAAGGACGCGTTTCATGCGGCGCTCGACCGGATCGACCTGTCGCGATCCGCGGGCGCGATCCTCGACACGCTGACGAAGGACGGCCGCCATCAGGCGTTGCTCGACGACGGGATCGCGCAGATCGTCGGATTCCTTCGCGATCCCGACAATCGCGCGTCGATCGCGACGTACATCGTCGACTGGCTGAAATACCAGTTTCCGAAGATGGAGAAGCTGCTGCCGACGAGCTGGCTCGGCGAGCACGGCGCGGAGCTGATCTCGAACGTCGTGACGCGAGTGCTCACGCAGATCGCCGAGGACCCCGAGCATCGGCTGCGGCGCAGCTTCGACGACGCGGCAGCGCGCCTCGTGGTGCGATTGAAGCGCGACCCCGCGTTCATCGAGAAGGGTGAGGAAATCAAACGCTATCTGCGCGACGGCGACGTGTTCAACCGCTACGTGAAGGACATGTGGGACCAGCTTCGCGCCTGGCTGAAGGCCGATCTCGCGCGCGACGATTCGGTCGTCCACCAGCGCGCGACGGCGCTCGGCGGCTGGCTCGGCGAGCGGCTCGCGCAGAGCCCGCAATTGCGCGACTCGATGAACGAGCACGTCGAGCGCGCGGCGAGCGAGATGGCGCCCGAGTTCGCCGAGTTCCTGACGCGGCACATCAGCGACACCGTGAAGAACTGGGACGCGCGCGAGATGTCGCGGCAGATCGAGCTGAACATCGGCAAGGATCTGCAATACATCCGGATCAACGGCACGCTGGTCGGCGGGCTGATCGGGCTCGGGCTCTATGCGGTGTCGAGCCTCGCGCGCTGGGCGGGCGCGCTGCCTTTCTGAGCGCGCGCGTTCGTCGCCGCTGCGTTTTCGGCGCTTTCGCCGGGATCAGCGAGATCAGCGAGATCAGCGCGCCGAAGCATCGGCATCCTGAACGAATTTGACGATTGCGCGCTCGACGCCGCATGCGTCGGCATGCTGTAATCGCGCGATCGGCCGCCCGTCGTTCGGCCGTTTAACTCTCGCGTGGAAGGCGCACCCATGTCTCCGGTCTCGGCATTCAAGCTCGTCCTGCTGTCGTTTCTCGCGATCGTCGCGCTCGAGCTGCTCGCGAAGCGGCTCAAGCTGCCGCCCGCCGCCGCGCTGCTCGTCGGCGGCGCGGGCATCGCGTTCCTGCCCGGCTTGCCGCCCGTCGATCTCGATCCCGATCTCGTGCTGATCGTGTTCTTGCCGCCGCTGCTGATGGACGGCGCGTACTTCTCGGTATGGGAGGAGTTCAAGCGCAACGTCGGCGGCATCATGATGCTCGCGATCGGCGCGGTCGCGTTCACCACGTTCGCGGTCGGCTTGGCCGTGCATCTCGTCGCGCCGGGCCTGCCATGGGCCGCGTGCTTCGCGCTCGGCGCGATCGTGTCGCCGCCCGACGCGGTCGCCGCGAAGGCCGTGCTCGAGCGCGTCGCGCTGCCGCGCCGGCTGATGGTGCTGCTCGAAGGCGAGAGCCTGCTGAACGACGCGGCGGGGCTCGTGCTGTTTCGCTTCGCGCTCGCCGCCGCGCTGACGGGCGCGTTCAGCGCGGGCGACGCGCTCGTGCGCTTCGCGGAGCTCGGCTTCGGCGGCGTCGCGGTGGGCTTCGTCGTCGGCTGGCTGATCGTGCGCTTCCTGAAACTCATCGAGGACGACTATCTCGTGATCACGACGGCCGTTCTCGCCGCATGGATCAGCTACATCGCGGGCGAGATGTTCGAGGTGTCCGGCGTGATCGCGACCGTGACGACCGGGATGATGCTCGGCTGGCATCAGCACGAGGTGTTCTCCGCGTCGGTGCGCAATCGCGGCACCGCGTTCTGGCAGGTGATCGTGTTCCTGCTCGAGGCGCTCGTGTTCGTGTTGATCGGCCTGTCGCTGCGCGGCGTGATCGAGCGGCTCGGCGGGCTCGGCGAGGTGTTCGCGACGATGACGCCCGCGGTGGTCGCGGTGCTGGCCGCCGTCGTCGTGTCGCGCTTCGTCTGGGTGTTCGCGGTCGAGCTGCTGAAGGCGCCCGTCGCGCGCGTGCGCGGGCGTGGACCGCTCGCCGACTGGAAGGCGGCGGCCGTGATGAGCTGGGCGGGAATGCGCGGCGTCGTGACGCTCGCGATCGCGCTGTCGCTGCCGGACGCGATGCCGGGCCGCGATTTGATCCTCGTCGCCGCATTCGCGGTGATCCTCGTCACCGTGCTGCTGCAGGGCACGACGATCGGGCCGCTGATTCAACTGCTGAGGCTGCGCGATCCGGGGCCCGCGCCGCATCATCTGACGGAACCGCAGACGTGGGCGCGCGTCGAGGCCGCGCAGCTCACGGCGATCCAGCCGCTCGTGCGCGACGCCGGCGGCAACCTCATTCATCCGCGGCTGCTCGAGCAATATACGTACCGCGCGAACGTGACCGCGCGCCATCAGAACGAGCCGGCGTTTCCGGAGCACGAGCGCAACGCGCACTACGACGTCGTGCTCGCGGCGATCGCGGCCGGCCGTGCGGAGCTGCTGCGGCTGCATCGCGGCGGCCAGATCCACGACGAGATGCTGTACCTGCTCGAACGCGATCTCGACTTGCAGGAGATCGCGGCGCAGCACGCGAAGGGATAGCGGTGTGCGCGGCGCGACGCGCATTGCCCTCCGGCGTGTCATCGTTTCGTAAGCTGCCCGCCTCGAAGCGGCTTTTTCGGCGATCTCCTACAATCGAGAATCGCCGCCACCGATGCGCCGCCGATGCGGCGTCGATCGCGCGCCGGCAGCCGTCCGGCCGCGGCCGGAAATAGCGGGCCGCGCAGCCCATCGCCGCGGCTGTTTCGCTCTGCTTGCTTTTGCTTTTGTCTGTCGAAGGAAAGGGTCGCGTGCGCCGTAGGCCGGCGTAAGCGTCGCTCAACGCCGCGCGCGCCGTAAGCCGGAGGCGCGGCACCAACCGAGAGTCCCCATGAAAGCATCCGATCTGTTCGTGAAGGCGCTGGAGGCGGAAGGCGTCCAGTATGTGTTCGGCATTCCCGGCGAGGAAAACCTCGATCTCCTCGAGTCCCTGCGGCGCTCCCGCATCAAGCTCGTACTGACCCGCCACGAGCAGGCGGCGGGCTTCATGGCGGCCACCTACGGGCGGCTGACCGGCAAGACGGGCGTGTGCCTCGCGACGCTCGGCCCCGGCGCGACGAATTTCGTGACGGCGGCCGCGTATGCGCAGCTGGGCGGCATGCCGATGCTGATGATCACCGGGCAAAAGCCGATCAAGTCGAGCAAGCAGGGCCATTTCCAGATCGTCGACGTGGTCGGGATGATGCAGCCGCTCACGAAGCTCACGCGGCAGATCGTGTCGATCGGCAACATTCCGTCGGCGGTGCGCGAGGCGTTCCGGCGCGCGGAGGAAGAGCGCCCCGGCGCCACGCACCTCGAATTGCCCGAGGACATCGCGCACGAGGAGGGCGACGGCAAGCCGATTCCCGCGAGCTACAGCCGTCGGCCGATCGCCGAGGAGAAGGCGGTCGCGCACGCGGCCGAAGCGATCCAGGCGGCGCGCCATCCGCTCTTGATGATCGGCGCGGGCGGCAATCGCAAGACGACCCGCAAGATGCTCAAGGAATTCGTCGACACGACGGGCATACCGTTCTTCACGACGCAGATGGGCAAGGGCGTGATCGACGAAACGCATCCGCTGTGGCTCGGCAACGCGACGCTGTCGGACGGCGATTTCGTGCACCGCGCGATCGAGCACGCGGACTGCATCATCAACGTCGGCCACGACGTGATCGAGAAGCCGCCGTTCTTCATGCGCGCCGACGACAAGACCGTGATCCACGTGAACTTCCTCGGCGCGCAGGTCGATCCCGTGTACTTCCCGCAGATCGAGGTCGTCGGGGACATCGCGAACGCGGTGTGGCAGATGAAGGAGACGCTCGCGCGCCAGCCGCACTGGGATTTCTCGCGCTTCATGCTGATCAAGGAGCACTTCGAGGCGCACCTGAAGAAAGGGCAGGACGATCCGCGCTTTCCGATGTATCCGGTGCGGATCGTCAACGATCTGTACCGGTCGATGCCGGAGGACGGCATCGTCTGCCTCGACAACGGCATGTACAAGATCTGGTTCGCGCGCTACTGGCGCGCGCACGAGCCGAATTCGCTGCTGCTCGACAACGCGCTTGCGTCGATGGGCGCGGGCCTGCCGTCGGCGATCGCGACGAAGATCGTGCATCCGCAACGCAAGGTGATGGCCGTGTGCGGCGACGGCGGCTTCATGATGAATTCTCAGGAGCTCGAAACGGCGGTGCGGCTCAAGCTCGACCTCGTCGTGATGATCCTGCGCGACGACGCGTTCGGAATGATCCGCTGGAAGCAGGAGAACATGAACTTCCCCGATTACGCGATGACGCTCGCGAACCCGGATTTCGTCGCGTACGCGCAGAGCTACGGCGCGCATGGGCACCGGATCGCGTCGGCCGACGAACTCGAGCCTCTCGTGCGCGAATGCTTTGCGTCGCCGGGCGTGCATCTGATCGACGTGCCGATCGACTACTCGGACAACGAGCGCGTGCTCAATCGCGAAATCAAGCGCCTGTCGGCGCAGTTGTGACCGCAGTGGGCGGCACGGCGCATCAAACCGGACGGAGTGATTCGACATGCTGAAGGAAACCTATCCGTATTACCTCGCGAACGAGGCGGTGTACGCGAACACCGATCTCGACGTCACCGACAAGTACAGCGGCGAGGTCGCGACGCGCGTCGCGCTCGCCGACGCGAAGGCGATCGACGCCGCGATCGGCGCGGCCGTCGCCGCGCAAAAGCCGCTGCGCGAGCTGCCGGCGTTCAGGCGGCAGGCGATCCTCGAGCACTGCGTCGCGCGGTTTCGCGAGCGCTTCGACGAGCTGGCCGAAGCGCTGTGCATCGAGGCGGGCAAGCCGATCAACGATTCGAAGGGTGAAGTGACGCGCCTCATCGACACGTTCCGCGTCGCGGCGGAGGAATCGGTGCGCATCGAGGGCGGCCTCATCAACCTCGAAATCTCGCCGCGCGCGCAGGGCTACAGCGGCTATTACAAGCGCGTGCCGATCGGGCCGTGCTCGTTCATCTCGCCGTTCAACTTTCCGCTGAACCTCGCCGCGCACAAGGTCGCGCCCGCGCTCGCCGCGGGCTGCCCGTTCGTGCTGAAGCCCGCGAGCCGCACGCCGATCGGCGCGCTGATCATCGGCGAAGTGCTCGCGCAAACCGATTTGCCGAAGGGCGCGTTCTCGATCCTGCCCGCGCATCGCGACGGCGCCGATCTCTTCACGACCGACGAGCGCTTCAAGCTGCTGTCGTTCACGGGCTCGCCCGCGGTCGGCTGGGCGCTGAAGGAGAAGGCGGGCAAGAAGAAGGTCGTGCTCGAACTCGGCGGCAACGCGGCCGCGATCGTCGACGCCGATCAGCGCGAGCGGCTCGACTACGTCGTCGAGCGGCTCGCGTTCGGCGCGTACTATCAGTCCGGGCAGAGTTGCATCGGCGTGCAGCGGATCATCGCGCATGCGGATGTCTACGACGCGCTGCGCGAGAAGCTGATCGCGAAGACGCGCTCGCTGAAGATGGGCGATCCGAAGGACCCGGCGACGTTCGTCGGCCCGATGATCTCCGAATCCGAGGCGCGGCGGCTGGCCGGCTGGATGGAAGCGGCCGTCGCGGCGGGCGCGAGGATAGTCGCGGGCGGCGGCGTCGACGGCGCGATGTTCGAGGCGACGCTGCTCGAGAACGTCGGCCGCGATCAGGATCTGTATCGCAAGGAGGCGTTCGGCCCCGTCGCGCTGCTCGAGACGTTCTCCGATTTCGACGACGCGCTCGCGCGCGTGAACGACAGCGATTTCGGCCTGCAGGCGGGCGTGTTCACCGATTCGCTCGCGCACGCGCAGCGCGCGTGGGACGAGCTCGAAGTGGGCGGCGTCGTGATCAACGATGTGCCGTCGTTCCGCGTCGACAACATGCCGTACGGCGGCGTGAAGGATTCGGGGCTCGGCCGCGAAGGGATTCGCTACGCGATCGAGGACATGACCGAGCTGCGGCTCATGGTGGTGCGCAAGCGTTGATTGCGGCGCGGCGGCGTGATGCGGTGCCGCCGTCGCGCGCGTCGCCGCCGCTTCGCTGCGCGCTCGGCTTGTTCGGTGCGCTCGGCGTGCGATTCCGCAGACCTATCCTTTCGTCACGAGCATCCGGCGGATCGGCGCGCGGGAAGCGGGCGAGCGCGACGGGCGGTGCTTGGCGTCGATGCAGGGCGAAATGCGCAGCGGCCGCCGCGACAAGACGGCCGCGAATCGCGGCAACGGCGCCTTGCGCGCTACGCCGCCGCGATCGCGTGGCCCGGCAGGCTGAGGCTCGTCGACTTCGCGAGCACGCAGACGTCGCCCGCCGCGTTGCGCAGCGTGCCTTCGAGGCGCACGACGTCGCCTTTGAGCTTCGGGTTCGGCTCGATCGCGACGATCCGCCATTCCATCGTCGCCGTATCGCCCGCCGCGACCGCCTTGCGGAACTGAAATTCGAATTCGAGCCCGAGCGCCGGCCGCCGCTCGCTGAGGAACGTCGCGACCATCCCCATCATCAGCGCCGAATAGTGCGTGCCGCTGACGATCAGTCCGCCGAATCGCGTCGATCCGGCGAGCGCCTCGTCGTGATGCAGCGGATTCATGTCGCCGGCGAGCGCGGCAAATCGGCGAACGGATTCAATGTCGAACGTGACCATTTTCGAGATAGTTTCGCCGACGTTGTAACTCGTATTCATGAGGATGCGCAGAATAATTGGATAAGAAAGTGGCGGCCGCGTATTAAACGGCAATTGCCGAATATCGAGATAAGGCGGCAATGGTCGCGATCGTCGCCGTCTCGAAAAACCGGGGGGGCGGCGCGCGAAGCGTTCCCGCTCACGCCGGCATTGACGGCGATGCGCGCCGCCGCATCGATTGGAGATGCTATCGTTCACCGACCGGACGGTCAATCTGACGGCGCGTCCGGCCGAACCGGGCGGCTTCGTGCATGTGTGAGGCGTCGAGCCGAGAGCCGAGAGCCGAGAGCCGAGCGCCGGCGCGTGTCGCGCGCGCGCGTCAAACGCCCGTCGAGCGGGCGCCGCAGGCCGATTTCCGGCAGGCCGCGCAGGTTCGGCGAACATGCGATGACTTGCGTCGAAGAAAACGTTTGCGCTCCCTTCATCTTCCGGCGTCGCGAGCTCGATTGATAAACCGCACTGTGGCGAGCAGATAACACACTGCTCGGATGCAATTGCGCGCCGCGCGTATCCGGCGCATTGTGACCACGAAATCAGCCGGGCCGCTCCGACACACGCTTTTACCTGATCGAACGATGACTCGATCGTAAAAAGGAGTGAAATGCGCATCGATTATCGAGCGAGATCAGCGAGCGGACTTAATTTCATTTAACATCAGCACTTTATATTCGTTTTAAGAAAGAATGAGGGCCCGTTTCATTGCCGTTCACGAGGAACGGCGGGCTCGCGCTCACGCGATCGCATGCTGAACCAGCCGGGCAGGCGAGCGACGAACGGGGCTGGAACAGGCAACAAGGCAACGATTGCGTAGCGCTACGACATGATGAACAAAACGAGTAGGGATAATGCTTCGGATTCGCTTGAATCGGGGATCTCGGTGCTGCTGGTCGACGACCAGGCGTTCGTCGGCGAAGTGATTCGCCGCTCGCTCGTCCCGGAGCGCGACATCGTGCTGCACACGTGCACCGACGCGCAGCGCGCGCTCGCGATGGCGAGGGAAGTGAAGCCGACCGTGATCCTGCAGGACCTCGTGATGCCCGACATCGACGGCCTTGATCTCGTGCGCGCATGGCGCGCCGACGCGCAGACGGCGCGCGTGCCGATCATCGTGCTCTCGGCGAAGGAAGAGCCTGTCGTCAAGCGCGCGGCGTTCGTCGCCGGCGCGAACGACTATCTCGTCAAGTTGCCCGACACGATCGAGCTGATCGCGCGCATCCGCTACCACTCGAATTCCTACCTGATGCTGCGGCAGCGCGACGAGGTGCTCGATTTCCTGTCGCACGACATGCGCACGCCGCAGACGTCGATCCTCGCGCTGCTCGACGTCTATCGCAACGAGCACGGCGCGATGCCGCCGATTCTCGAGCGGATCGAGACGCACGCGCGCCGCGCGCTCGCGCTCGCCGACGGCTTCATTCATCTGACGCGCGCGCAATCGGAGAAGCGGCCGAGCGAGACGGTGAGCCTGAACGAGGTCGTGCTCGATGCCGTCGACCAGATGTGGGAGAAAGCGGGCAGCGTCGGCAGCCGCGTGAGCGCCGACGTGCCGCCGACGGAGTGCCTGTGCATCGGCGACCGGATGATGCTCACGCGCGCGGTCGCCAATCTCGTCGACAACGCGCTGAAGTATGGGCCGGCGGGCTCGGAGGTGCGCTGCACGCTCGTCGAGGACGGCGACGGCTGGCTGATCGGCGTCGAGGACGAAGGCGCCGGCATCGCGCCCGAGCAGCGCGCGGCCGCGACCGAATCGTTCGTGCGGCTCGTGCCGGCGGGCGGCGCGCAGCGCGGCGGCTTCGGGCTCGGGCTCGCGTTCGTGCGCGCGACGGCCGCGAAGCATCGCGGTCTGATCCTGATGCGCTACACGCCGCGCGGCTTCCTCGCGGGACTTCGGATTCCGAAGGATGCGAGCGCCGCGTGACGCGCGCGCTGGCCGCACGCCGCCGTCCGTGCGACACGATCCGCTTCGCGCGCACCGACCTGTCCTCGTTCACGATGGTTCAAGTTACACTCGCGATGCCCGGGTTTCGCGTCGCGCCGGGATCGATGCGATCCGCCCCGTGCGTAGCGCGACGCTTTCCTCATCTGATTTTCCGCCAGCCGGATAAAACGACATGCCCACAGTGACGCCTCGCGCCAGCCACGAGATTCTTCGCAAACCCGCCGCCGGCAGCCGGCTCACGCTGGGCAACCGGATACTGTTCAGCTTCGGCGCGCTGTTCGTGCTGATGCTGTTCATGGCGGCGCTGTCCTATCAGCGCCTGCGCGCGATCAACGACGAAGCGATCAGCATCGAGCGCGATTCCCTTCCGGGCGTCTATCTCGCCGCTTCGTTGCGCGCGGCGACGAACGAATCGTACATCGCGCTGCAGCGCGCGGTGTTCGTCGACGCCGACGCCGACGCCGTCCGGCGCGATCTCGCGAAGGTGCCCAGCCTGCTCGAGGAAACCGACAAGCTGATGTCCGCGTATCAGGCGTCGATCTTCCGCAACGACGATCAGGAGCGCTTCAACGCGTTTCGCGCGTCCTACGAGCGCTACGTGCCGCTCCTGAACGACACCGTGCAGAAGGCGCACGGCGCGAAGCCCGATTCGCTCGCCGCGTACGCGAAGATGACGCCCGCGTGGGAAGAGGTGATTCGCACCGCCAACGTTCTCGTGCAGGAGAACCGGCGCTTCGCCGAGCAGTCGGCGACGCTGATCCGCGAATCGGTGCACGGCACCGAGATCACGCTCGCGGTCGCGCTTGGCGTCGTGCTCGTCGCCGCGCTCGTGCTCGGCTATTTTCTCTATCGCGCGGTGACGGTGCCGATGGCGCGGCTCGTCGACGTGCACGACGTGATGCGCACGGGCGATCTGACGCAGCGCCTGAACCTCGGCCGCAGCGACGAATTCGGCACGCTCGAGAGCGGCTTCAACCGCATGGCCGACGAGCTGACCGCGCTCGTCGCGCAGGCGCAGCAGTCGTCGCTGCAGGTGACGACGTCGGTCGCCGAGATCGCGGCGACGTCGCGCGAGCAGCAGGCGACGGCGAACGAAACGGCGGCGACGACGACCGAGATCGGCGCGACCTCGCGCGAGATCTTCGCGACGTCGCGCGATCTGCTGCGCACGATGAACGAGGTGTCGGCGGTCGCCGAGCAGTCGGCGACGCTCGCGGGCGTCGGCCAGAGCGGCCTCACGCGGATGGGCGAGACGATGCGCAGCGTGATGGATGCGGCGGGCTCGGTGAACGCGAAGCTCGCGATCCTCAACGAGAAGGCGATCAACATCAACCAGGTCGTCGCGACGATCACGAAGGTCGCCGACCAGACCAACCTGCTGTCGCTGAACGCCGCGATCGAAGCGGAGAAGGCGGGCGAGTACGGCCGCGGCTTCGCGGTCGTCGCGACCGAGATCCGCCGCCTCGCGGATCAGACGGCGGTCGCGACGTACGACATCGAGCAGACGGTGAAGGAGATCCAGTCGGCAGTGTCGGCGGGCGTGATGGGGATGGACAAGTTTTCCGAGGAAGTGCGGCGCGGAATGCGCGACGTGCAGCAGGTGGGCGGCCAGCTGTCGCAGATCATCGCCGAAGTGCAGACGCTCGCGCCGCGCTTCCAGATGGTCAACGAAGGGATGCAGACGCAGGCGAGCGGCGCCGAGCAGATCACGCAGGCGCTGTCGCAACTGTCGGAGGCCGCGCAGCAGACGGCGGAATCGCTGCGGCAGTCGTCGCAGGCGATCGACGATCTGACGCTCGTCGCGAACCAGTTGCGCACGGGCGTGTCGCGCTTCAAGGTCGACGCGTGATGTGCGTGACGCGCCAAGCGGAGCCGACATGCTGTTCCTGCTGTTTCACCTAGACGGCGAGCGCTACGCGCTCGATGCGGCGGAGATCGCCGAAGTGCTGCCGCTCGCCGCGACCAAGACGATTCCCGGCGCGCCCGCGTGGGCGGCCGGCATCCTCATGCATCGCGGCGAGCCGGTGCCGGTGATCGACGTGCCGCGGCTCGCGCTCGGCCGCGCCGCGCAGCCGTTGCGCTCGACGCGGCTCGTGCTCGTGCGCTACCGGCTGCCTGCCGCCGAGCCGGCGGTCGCGCCGCCGCGCGTGCGTCTGCTCGGGCTCATCGTCGAGCGCGCGACGCAGACCGCGCGAATCGCGCGCGACGCGTTCCGCGACAGCGGAATCGCGACGCCGCACGCGCGCTGGCTCGGGCCGATCGCGAGCGACGCGGACGGCGTCGTCCAGTGGGTCGCGGTCCAGCACATCGTTAGCGGCGATGCGCGCGCATTGCTGTTCGACTACGCGGCGGCGCTCGATCCGGCCGGCGCGAGCGCGCCGCTCGCGGGCGCACCGACGGGAGGCGGCCGATGAACGCGTTCGATCCGCGCTTTCAGGCGTGGCTGTCGCGCGAGACGGGGATCGATCCGGCCTCGCTCGGCAACGACTTCGTCGCGCGCGCGCTCGCCGAGCGGATCGCCGCGACGCAGCCGGGCGCGGGCGGCGATGCGGCCGAGCCGGCCGCACGTTCGCCGCAGCCGATCGCGAGCGAAGCGCTCGATGCGTACTGGCAGCGCCTGAACGCGTCGGACGACGAGCGGCGCGCGCTGATCGAGCTGTTCGTCGTGCCGGAGACGTGGTTTTTCCGCGAGCGCGAGGCGTTCGGCGCGCTCGCGCGGCTCGGCGCGCAGCGGCTGTCGGCTCAGCCCGCGCGCGCGCTGCGGGTCCTGAGCGCGCCGTGCTCGACGGGCGAGGAGCCGTATTCGGCGGCGATGGCGCTGCTCGACGCGGGCATCGATCCGGCGCGCTTCGAGATCGACGCGCTCGACATCAGCGCGCGCGCGATCGCGCACGCGGAGCGCGCGCGCTACGGGCGCAACTCGTTTCGCGGCCACGCGCTCGGCTTTCGCGGCCGGCACTTCAAGGCGGCGGCCGACGCCTGGGTGCTCGACGAGCGAGTGCGCGCGTGCGTGCGGTTCCGGCAGGCGAATCTGCTCGATCTGCTCGGCTGCCCCGGCGAACCGTACGACTTCGTGTTTTGCCGCAACGTGCTGATCTATTTCGATCGCGACGCGCAGGATCGCGTCGTGCGGATCGTCGAGGAGCAGCTCGACGAGCGCGGAATCCTGTTCGTCGGGCCGGCCGAGACAGGGGTCGTGATGCGGCAGGGGTTGACGTCCGCGCAGATTCCGTTGGCATTCGCGTTTCGCAAGCCGGCCGTGGACGCGTCGGCGTGGCCCGGCGCGAACGGCACCGGCGCGCATGCGGCGGGCGCCGCGTGGCGAGGCGGATCGGCGGCGGCGGGCATCGCGGGCGCCGATCGCACGTTGACGCTCGGCGGCACGTTGCGCGCGATCGCGCATGAATGGTTCTTCGATGCCGGATGGCCGACGCCCGAGCCGATCGCGCGCGCGATCGACGGCGCACCGGCCGAGCCGTCCGCCGGATCGTCGGTGCCCGCGCCGGCCGCGATGCGCTCCGCATCCGAGCCGCTCGCGCGTGGCGGTGATTCCGAATCCGATTCCGACTTCAGCTCCGATTCCGACTTCGACTTCGACTCCGGCTTCAACTCCGGTTTCAACTCCGGCTCCGATCCCGGCTGGCGGGCCGTCGGCGCATTCGCGCGCGCGCCGGACGTCGCGCGGCCCGGTGGCGTCCCGCTCGCGCGAGCGGTTCGCGACGCCGCACGCGCCGCGATCTCGCCGCAAGCGAACGCGTTCGATGCGGGCTGGGCGGCGGCCGGCGCGTTCTCGCGCGCGCCCGGCGGCGCGCACGCGCACGCCGATGCGTTCGAGCGTGCGGGCGGCGGCGCGCATGTCGCGGCCGAGCCGCTTGCGCGTCGCGCGAACGTCGCGCGTCCGGCGCTCGAATCGCTGCCCACGGCGGCGGCCGACGCCGGCTGGCCCGCTGCCGGGCCGATCGCGCGCGATGCCGGCGCCGTGCCGCGCACGTCCGCGTCGCTCGCGCGGGCGTTCGACACCGCGTGGCTCGCGTCTGGGCCGATCGCCGGCGCGGCCGGCGTCGCGCAGCCGGCACCCGCGCCGCGCGCGCCCGGCTCGCCGGCGCTCGGCGGCGCCGCCGCGATGGGCGCCGCGATCGACGCCGCGCAGCGCGCGACCGGTGATCCGCGCATCGGCGCGCCGCCCGAGGCGCTGCTCGACGTGGCCCGCCGCCTCGCCGACGCGGGCGCGCTCGACGCCGCGCAGCAGGCGGTGCATGCGTCGATCGAACAGTCCGGCCCGTGCGCCGACGCCTTCTACCTGCTCGGCCTGATCGCCGATGCGCGAGGCCGCGGCGACGAAGCGGCGGACTGCTATCGGAAGGCGCTGTACCTCGAGCCGTCGCATTACGAAGCGTTGACTCATTTGGCGACGCTGCTCGACATAGCGGGCGATCGCGACGGCGCACAGTGGCTGATGCAACGGGCCCGGCGCGCGGCCCAATACGAATCGGCCGCGTCCGTGACCGACACGGACGGCGGCGAACCGAGAGGAACCCATGGACCGCGACGCCGTTGAGCGACCACGGATCGCATTCGACATCGACGCTTGCTGGAATCGCATCGGCACGCGCGGCGACCGTTCGTGCGAGCGGCTCGATACGTACCGCCGCTGCCTGAATTGCCCCGTGTTCGAGCGTCACGCGGCGCTGCTGCTCGACCGCCCGCTGACCGACGCGGATCTCGCCGACGCGGCGCGCCTCGCCGCCGAGCGCGCGCCGCGCGCGAACGCGGCCCCGGCCCCGTCGGCGGCGCGCGACGGCGCGGCCGAGACCGTTCATTCGGCGTTCGCGTTTCGCGTCGCCGACGAATGGCTCGCGCTGCCGATCCGCGTGCTGCGCGAGATTACCGACACGCGATCGATTCATCCGCTGCCGCATCGCCGCAACCGTGCGGTGCTCGGCATCGTCAACGTGCGCGGCACGCTGCGCGTCGCGGTGTCGCTCGCGGAGCTGCTGAGCCTCGATGCGCGCGCCGATAGCGCCGCGTCGCGCGCGAGCTTCACGCGCATGCTCGTCGTCGCGCATCGCGGCGATCCGGTCGTGTTCCCGGTCGACGAAGTCGAAGGCGTGCTGCGCTTCACGCCGGCCGAGTGGATGCCGGTGCCGGCGACCGTCGCGCGCACGGGCGACGCGCATTCGCGCGGCGTGTTCGCGTGGCGCGGCAAGACGATCGGCCTGCTCGACGAGGACCGCCTGTTCGATTCGCTCACGCGGAGCCTGCGATGAGTCACGACGACGATTTCGGCCGCGCGTCGCTGCTCGAGCTGTTCCGCGAGGAGACGCACACGCAGACGCAGGCGCTCTCCGAGCGGCTGCTCGCGCTCGAGCGCGGCGCGCAGGACGCGGCGACGCTCGAGGCGTGCATGCGCGCCGCGCATTCGCTCAAGGGCGCGGCGCGGATCGTCGGGGTGCCGCAGGGCGTCGACATCGCGGGGCGAATGGAGGATTGCTTCGTCGCCGCGCAGCACGGGCGGCGGCCGCTGACGCCGTGTCATGTCGACGCGCTGCTGACGGGCGTCGACCTGCTCGTGCGCGTGGGCGATCCGCAGGCGGCGGCGTTGGTCGCGCAGCACGAGATCGACGCGTTCGCGGCGGCGCTCGCGGCGGCGGATGCGGGGACGGGCGACGCGCAGACGGGCGACGCAGGCGAGGCGGATGGCGCGGGCGCGCGCGGCGGCGGGGCGGCGGGCGGAGATGCCGCCGCCGGATCGAGCGGGAAGACCGACGCGATGCGCGCAAGCGGCGGCGGACGCGGTGCGGGCGGTGTGGTCGGCGCGGTCGGCGCGGGCGATGCGAGCGGCATGGGCGGCGCGAGTGGCGCGGGTGATGCGAGTGATGCGGCCGGTGTCGGTGGCGTTCGCGTTGCATCGGACGCCGGCGAAGCACGCGGCGCATCCGGCTCGATGCGCCGCGTGCGCGCGGACACGCTGAACCGCCTGCTGAGCCTGTCCGGCGAATCGCTCGTCGAATCGCGCTGGCTGAAGCCGTTCGCCGAATCGATGCTGCGCGTGAAGCGCGCGCAGCGCGATGCGGCCCGCTCGCTCGACGCGCTCGTCGAATCGCTCGCCGACGACGCCGACCCGCGAGTGCTCGGCGCGCTCAACGAGGCGCGGCAGATGTTCACCGACGTGCAGCGCACGTTCGCGACGCGGCTCGACGAGCTCGACCGCTTCGAGCGCCGCAGCTCGCACATCGCCGAGCAGCTCTACGACGAAGCGCTGCAATGCCGGATGCGCCCGTTCGGCGACGCGACGCGCGCGTATCCGCGCGTCGTGCGCGATCTCGCGCGCTCGCTCGGCAAACGTGTGCGCTTTTCGATCGCCGGCGAAGCGACGCAGGTCGACCGCGACATCCTCGACATGCTCGACGCGCCGCTCGGCCACCTGCTGCGCAACGCGATCGACCACGGCGTCGAGCCGCCCGATGCGCGGCTCGCGCGCGGCAAGCCGGCTGAAGCGGCCATCACGCTCGAGGCGCGGCACAGCGCCGGGTCGCTGCTCGTCAGCGTGAGCGACGACGGCCCCGGCGCCGATCTCGCCGCGGTGCGCGCGGCGATCGTCCGCCACAACCTGACCGACGAGGACACGGCCGCGCGCCTGTCCGATCAGGAACTGCTCGAATTCCTGCTGCTGCCGGGCTTCTCGATGCGCGAGCAGGTGACGGACGTGTCCGGCCGCGGCGTCGGCCTCGACGCGGTGCAGGAGATGGTGAAATCGGTGCGCGGCGCGGTGCGGATCTTCAACGAGCCGGGCCTCGGCATGCGCTTCGTGCTGCAGCTGCCGCTCACGCTGTCGGTGATCCGCAGCCTGATCGTCGAGGTCGGCGGCGAGCCGTACGCGTTCCCGCTCGTGCAGGTGCGCCGCACGCTCGAGCTCGACCGCGCGGACATCGACGTGCTCGAAGGCCAGCAGCATTTCCCGCTCGACGACCGCCGCGTCGGCCTCGTCACCGCGCATCAGCTGCTCGACGCAGGCGAGCTCGACGAGGGCCGGCCGACGACGGCCGTCGTCGTCGTGGGCGGCGAGCCGGAAACCTACGGCGTCGCGGTCGATCGCTTTCTCGGCGAGCGGATGCTCGTCGTGCAGCCTTTAGACGGACGCCTCAACAAAATTCAGAACATTGCGGCGGGCGCTTTGCTGGAAAATGGCGATCCGGTGCTGATCGTCGACGTCGAGGATCTGATCCGCTCGATCGACAAGCTGATTCGCGGCGGCGAGCTCGCGAAGGTGCGGCGCGGCGATCAGGACGCGCTCGCGCGGCGCAGCAAGCGCGTGCTCGTCGTCGACGATTCGCTGACCGTGCGCGAGCTGGAGCGAAAATTGCTCGAGAAGCGCGGCTACGACGTGACGATCGCGATCGACGGGATGGATGGCTGGAACGCGATTCGCAGCGACAGCTTCGACCTGGTCGTCACCGACATCGACATGCCGCGGATGGACGGCATCGAGCTCGTCACGCTGATCAAGGGCGATCCGCTGCTGAAATCGGTGCCCGTGATGATCGTCTCGTACAAGGATCGCGACGAGGACCGCCGGCGCGGGCTCGAAGCGGGCGCCGACTATTACCTGGCGAAGGGCGGCTTCCACGACGAGGCGTTGCTCGACGCCGTGCACGACCTGATTGGGGACGCGTAAAGCCATGAACATCGGCATCGTCAACGACTTGCCGCTCGCCGTCGAGGCGTTGCGCCGCACGATCGCGCTGCGGCCCGAGCATCGCGTGCTGTGGGTCGCGACGGACGGCGCGCAGGCCGTCGATTTCTGCGTCGCGCAGCCGCCCGACCTCGTCTTGATGGATCTCGTGATGCCGAGAATCGACGGCGTGTCGGCGACGCGCAGCATCATGGCGCGCTCGCCGTGCGCGATCCTGATCGTCACCGCGAACGTCGGCGCGAATGCGTCGTACGTGTACGAGGCGATGGGCGAAGGCGCGCTCGACGCGGTCGACACGCCCACGCTCGAGCAGGGCGGCAGCGCCGATCCGTCGCAGCCGCTGCTCGCGAAGATCGACCAGATCGGCCGGCTGCTCGCGACGCGCACGCCGTCCGCCGCGCCGTCCGCCGCCGCGCCCGCGCCGCAGGGCGCGCTGCCGCCGCTCGTCGCGATCGGCGCGTCGGCGGGCGGGCCGACCGCGTTGACCGCGCTGCTGCGGCGGCTGCCGGAGGATTTCCCGGCGGCGATCGTGATCGTCCAGCACGTCGATCAGGCGTTCGCGATCGGGATGGCGCAATGGCTCGACGGCTACTCGCCGCTGCCGGTGCGCATCGCGCGGCAGGGCAGCGTGCCGCAGATGGGCGAGGTGCTGCTCGCGGCGACGAACGATCACCTGCATCTGACGCCGCGCGGGCTGCTCGGCTACACGCGGCGGCCGGAGGAGACGCCTTATCGGCCGTCGGTCGACGTGTTCTTTCACAGCATCGTCGAGCACTGGAAGGGCGGGGCGATCGGCGTGCTGCTGACGGGCATGGGACGCGACGGCGCGCTTGGCCTGAAGGCGATGCGCACGAAGGGGCATTACACGATCGCGCAGGACGAGGCGACGAGCGCCGTGTACGGCATGCCGAAGGCGGCCGCCGCGATCGGCGCGGCGACCGCCGTGCTGCCGCTCGACCGGATCGCCGATCAACTGATCTCGCTCGTTCCGCGCAGCAAGCATCGCTGGCGCTGAGCGCGCGTTCGAAGCGTTCGAAGCGTTCGAAGCGTTCGAAGCGTTCGAAGCGTTCGAAGCGTTCGATGTCTTCCCCGAGTTCCCCTTCGCACCGCGGATTCGGCTTCCAATTCGACATCGACATCGACTTCTGCCTCGATTGCGTCCTAGCGAAAGCGCGCGCGCTATTCGCCGATAATGTCGAGCGGCAGATGTGCGATTTTCCAGACGTGCAGGAGCGGCGGTCCGCGTTCGGCAGATTGCGTTCGGCGGCCGCACGGGGCGGTTCTGCGTTCGTCGATCCCGCCCGCGCGGCCGGTCGTGGCACGAGCCGGCCGCGCGCGCACGGCCGACGAGCACCGCACGATTTCCCCGACGGGCCCGCTGCATCCTGAAACCTCATCCCACGACTCAGGAGAGCATCATGCAAGCGCTTGGCGTGAAGGCGTTGGTTTTCGACGTGTTCGGCACCGTGGTCGATTGGCGCGCGGGCATCATTCGCGACGCGGGCCCCTTTCTGGCGAAGTATGGCCGCGCGGGGGCCGATCCCGCGGCGTTCGCCGATGCGTGGCGCGCGAGCTATTCGCCCGCGATGGAGGAAGTGCGAAGCGGCCGGCGGCCGTTCACGCGGCTCGACGTGCTGCACCGGGAGAATCTCGAGGCGATCCTGCCCGCGTTCGGCGTCGATCGCGCGAGCGTGCCCGACACCGATCTCGACGAATTGAATCTCGCGTGGCACCGGCTCGATCCGTGGCCCGATTCGGTCGCGGGGCTCGCCCGGCTGAAGGCGCATTACATCATCGCGCCGCTGTCGAACGGCAACGTGATCCTGATGATCGACATGGCCAAGCGCGCCGGTCTGCCGTGGGACGCGATCCTCGGCGCCGAACTCGCACAGGCGTACAAGCCGACGCCCGAAGCGTATCTGCGCACGGCCGACATCCTCGCGCTGCGGCCCGAGCAGGTGTGCCTCGTCGCCGCGCACAACGGCGATCTCGCGGCCGCGCGGCGCTGCGGCTACCGCAGCGCGTTCGTCGCGCGCCCGCGCGAGCACGGCCCCGCGCAGACGACGGATCTGCGCGCGGAGCAGGATTGGGACGTCGTCGCGGCGGATTTCGTCGAGCTCGCGCAGCGGCTCGGCGCGTGACGAGCGACGCGGCGCGCGGCCGGTCGACGGGCCGCGCGCCGTGCCTCGACCGGCCGCGCATGCGCTGAGGGCCGAGGGCGCGCGGCAACCGCCGCGCCGCGTTCGCCGCGACGGTTGCCGCGCGCGAGCCGCATCGCGTACAATCCGCGGCGACCGGAGATGGCATGCCTCCGTACAACCGCCGGCGAGCCGGCTGATGATGCCTACGCGTTCCTGGGTGCAGGAGGTCGTAGGCCATCCGTCAACAAGCGGCATCCTGCCGCCCGGGTTTGATGTCCTGTCGAATCTGGAAATCCATGAAACGTCTGCACACCCTCGAGCCCGTCGCGGCGCTCGCGCATCTGTGCCGCTGGCTCGCGTTGTCGGCCGTCGTCGGCGCGCTCGCCGGCTCGGCGTCCGCGTTCTTTCTCCGGGCGCTCGATCTCGCGACGGGCGCGCGCGTCGCGCATCCGTGGCTGCTGTGGCTCCTGCCCGCCGCGGGCTTCGCGACCGGCTGGGTCTATCATCGCGCCGGCCGGTCCGTCGAGCGCGGCAACAACCTGCTGATCGACGAGATCCACGATCCGCAGCGCATCGTGCCGAAGCGGATGGCGCCGCTCGTGCTCGCCGCGACCGTTCTCACGCATCTGTTCGGCGGTTCGGCGGGGCGCGAAGGCACCGCGGTGCAGATGGGCGGCGCGCTCGCCGATCGCGTCACGCAGCTTTTCGCACTCGGCCGCGACGACCGCCGGATCATGCTGATGGGCGGGATCGCCGCCGGCTTCGCATCGGTGTTCGGCACGCCGCTCGCGGGCGCGGTGTTCGGCCTCGAAGTGCTCGCGATCGGACGGCTGCGTTACGACGCGCTGCTCGCGTGCGTCGCGGCGTCGGTCGTCGCCGATGCCGTGTGCCGGATGTGGGGCATCCATCACACTGTCTATGCGGTGCCGTTCGTGCCCGCGTTGAGCGCGGCGGGCGCCGCGTCGGCGGTGGCGGCCGGCATCGCGTTCGGCATCGTCGGCCGGTTGTTCGCCGCGGCGACGCATGCACTCGGCGCGCGCGCGAAGCGGTGGATCGCCTATGCGCCGTTGCGTCCCGTCGCGGGCGGCGCGCTCGTCGCGCTCGCGGCGACGCTCCTTCACACGCCGCAGTATCTCGGCCTCGGCATTCCGACGATCGAAGCCGCGTTTCGCGGGCCGCTGCCCGTCTACGATTTCGCGGGCAAGTTCGCGTTCACGGTCGTCACGCTCGCGTCGGGTTTCAAGGGCGGCGAAGTGACGCCGCTCTTCTACATCGGCGCGACGATCGGCAACGCGCTGTCGCATCTGCTCGCGCTGCCCTTGCCCGTGCTCGCGGGGCTCGGCTTCGTCGCGGTGTTCGCCGGCGCGGCGAACACGCCGATTGCGTCGACGATCATGGCGATCGAACTGTTCGGCGCGCCGATCGGCGTGTATGCGGCGCTGGCCTGCGTCGTCGCGTATCTGTTCTCCGGGCAGGCGGGCATCTATCGCGCGCAGCGCGTCGGTCAAGCGAAGCTGCCGGGGCCGCGCGGCGAAGCGAGCGTCGCGCAGCCGGCTGCGAAGGAGGCGGCGGCGAGGTGAGCGCGCGCCGCGGCGCGTGGGGACGGGGCGGCGCGTGCGTGATCTCTAAAGGCGCGTTGCAGCGCGCCGGCCGCGCGCCGATTGTGAATCGACCGCCGCAGGCGGCTCAGATCATCTGTCGGCGCTTGTGCGCGAGCGCCGGATCGTTCGACGCCGCGCGCGGCGGCAGGCGCCATGCGACGTATGCAAGCGCCGCGAGCGCCGGAAACACGAGCACGCTCGCCTCGGGGCCGACCGTGCCGCCGCTCAGCCAGACGGGGCCGATCGCGTGGCTCCTGAACAGCGTGTCGTGCGCGGTGAGCCCGCTGTCGGCCGCGCCGAACAGGAACGACTCGCTCCAGTCCCACATCGCATGCTCGCCGAGCGCCCACCACAGCGAGCCGGTGCGCCAGATCGCGACGCACGCGACGAGCCCGTACATCACGATGGGCACGATGCCCGCGATGTTCTCGTTGCGATTCGATACGTGCGACATGCCGAACGCGAGCGACGTGAGCGCCGCCGCGACGACGGGATGCGCGCGCTGCGCGAGCTTGAAGAACGGGTAGCCGCGAAACGCCACTTCCTCGGCGAGTGCGATGAGCGCGAACGCGGCCGCCCACGCGAGCGCCGATTCGAGCGCGGCCGCCCGGCTCGCGCCCGAGTATTCGATCGTCGCGCCGCACGTCAGCACGAGCAGGCCCATGATCGCCGACACGGCGACGAGACTGCAGAGCGCGCCCCAGACGAAGTGCGACGCGCTGTGCGGCGCGCGCAGCCCGTAGTCGAGCCATGAGCGACGGTCGATGCGGCTCATCACGCGCGTCGCGATCAGCGATGCCGCGCACAGCGCGAGCTCGAACGGAATCTGGCCGGCCGCGCTCGACTCGATGTGCGGACGAAACGGATGGTGCGCGATGCGAGCCGCGTAGCCGAGCGCGAGCACGATCGCCACGACGATCGCCGCATACAGCAGCACGGCCCAGCCGGCTCGCAGGCCGTGGGCGCCGTACCAGATGCGTTTGAGTCGAGGCGATGACGGGGGCGGCCAGCCGGTTTTGTTCACATCTCCCATTTGCGCGTCACTGGTTTTTCGATGGAAATGCTTACGAATTGCCTTCGCGTACGTCGCTCGGCCAGGTCTCGGAATGCGGTGCGTACCGGGCCGAATGGTACATCCGGCGCGAGGAAATGTGGTGTCGCGGATTGTGGAGAATGGTCGCGATGTGTCGCGCGATGCGCGGCGGGGCCTCGCGCGGGTTCAGCGAGCGGTTTCAGCGCGTGCGTCCGGGGCGGGCGGCGATGCGTCGGGTGCGCCGCAACGCCGTTCGCATCGCCTCGCGCTGGGCGCCGCACGGGATCGACGCGCCGATTCGGGTTCGCGATCCGTGCGGTTCGGCGCGCGCGCGACGCGATGGCTCCGCGCGCTCAGTGCGCGCCGGCGGCGCGGCTGCGCTCGGGCAGCCGTTGCGCGAGCGCGCCGACATCTGCGGCGAACCAGAACGTATCGCCGCGATTTGTTTCGTGCACGAGTTCGCGCAACGCGCGGCCGCGCGCGAGCGCCGCGTCGATGTCGCCGACGGCGGCGAGCCTCGCGCGATAGTGGATCGGCTTCCGCGCGAGGTGTCCGGCGACGCGCGTGACGAGGCCAAGGAAGTCGATGTACGCCTGCTCGCGAAGACGAGGAAGGCGAAAGGGACGCAAGGATGCGTCGGCTCGTGCAGTCCGGCGCATGCCGCGAATCGTCGAACGATCACGCGGCCGGACGTTCGAGACGGGCTTCGCGACGCCGCATAAAAAAACGACGGGAGCCGGGCGGCCGTAATCGTCGAACGATCACGCGGCCGGACGTTCGAGGCGGGCTTCGCGATGCCGCATAAAAAAACGACGGGAGCCGGGCGGCCGTAACGGCCGGCCCCGAGCTTTCCGTCGCTTTGCTCATGCGCCGCGTACGCGGCCGCCGCCGCTGTCGGGCGGCGCGATTCAATACCGTGAAATCTGATTGCCGTCGATGCGCACGCGATCGCCTGGGCGCAGATCGCCCGGCGTCTGCAGGTCGAACGAGCGCATCGAGCCGTCGCTCAATTGCACGTCGACGCGATAGGCGCTCGGCTGCGCGCCCATCTGCTGGCCGATCTGGTTGCCCGCGACCGCGCCGCCGAGCGCGCCGATGACCGTCGCGGCGTCGCGGCCATGGCCGCGGCCGATCTGGTTGCCGAGCACGCCGCCGACGAGCGCGCCGACGACCGTGCCCGCGACGCCCGACGGGCCGATCGCGCCGCCGATCGGGCGGATGCCGGCGATCGTGCCGTACTGGGTCGAGTAGCCGGGCTGATAGCCCTGCTGATAGCCGGATTGATAGCCGGGCTGCGCATAGCCTTGCTGCGGATAACCGGGCTGCGAGTAATCAGGCTGTGCAGGCTGTGAGTAATCGGGCTGCGCGTACGACGGTTGCGAGTACGACGGCTGCGCATACGACGGCTGCGAATAGACGGGCGCGCCGTACTGCGGCTGCGAACCATACGGTCCGTACGCACCCGGCGCGACGCATGCGCTCAGCGACAGCGCGGCCGTCGCGGCGAGCGACGCGAGCAGAGCAGTCTTCGTGAAAGCCGGGCGCTGCGTTGCCGTCTTTCGGATGGGCTTCGTGTTCATGGTAGCGGGTGGTTGCTATTGCACGGCGGCAGTATAGGGAATGCCGTCATCGTTGGATGAGCGCCGCGCGTAACAGTGTGTAAAGTCTGTAGCCGCGCGGTCGGCGCGTGCGGAAATCCCGTCCGGGACGGCTGTTTTCGGGCCGGTGAAACGATTCGTCCGAGGAAACGGCGCGTTGTCGAGCGCGTGCGTCGAGCGATCCGACCGACACGCTCGAACGGCACACGCCAAGCGATGCCGCCATGCAGCGATACCCAGACGCTCCAGCGTCCCGGTGCTGCGGCGAAACGTCGAAACGTCGAAACGTCGAAACGGTGAAACGGTGAAACGGTGAAACGGTGAAACGGTGAAACGGGCGAAAAGGCGAAAAGGCGCAACGTCGCTCCGCGCCGACGCGCGCGTCACCCGACGAACCGCCGGTACGAAAACGCGCCCAGCGCATCGCGCACGTCGTCGAGCGTGCGCTGCGTGACGTCGTTCGCGCGCGCGGTGCCTTCCTTCAGCACGTCGACGACGTAGCCCGGCTCGCGCGCGAGCTGCGCGCGCCGTTCGCGGATCGGCGCGATCAGCGCCTGCAGCTTGTCTTCGAGGCGGCGCTTGAGCGTCATGTCGCCGAGCCCGCCCGCGCGATACGCGGCCTTCAGCCGCTCGACTTCGTCCGGCTCGTCGTCGAACGCGTCGAGATACGTGAACACGACGTTGCCTTCGACCGTGCCCGGATCGGACACGCGCAAGTGGTTCGGATCGGTGTACATCCGCTTGACCGCATCGGCGATCGCCGCCGGCGGCGACGACAGCGCAATCGCGTTGCCCTGCGATTTGCTCATCTTCGCCCGGCCGTCGACGCCCGGCAGCCGCCCCGTCGACGAGATCAGCGCGCTCGCCTCGGGCAGCACGTCGACGCCCGCCTGCCGGTTGATGCGCCGGACGATCTCGTTCGTCTGCTCGATGAGCGGCAGTTGATCGTCGCCGACGGGCACCGTGTCGGCCTTGAACGCGGTGATGTCGGCCGCCTGCGCGACCGGGTAGCAGAGAAAGCCCGCGGGAATGTCGCGGCCGAAGCCGCGCGCGTGGATCTCGTCCTTGATCGTCGGGTTGCGCTCCAGACGCGCGACGGTGACGAAGTTCAGATAGAAGAGCGTCAGCTCGGCGAGCGCGGGCAGCCCCGATTGCACGGCGATCGTGCTCCTGCGCGGATCGATGCCGACGGCCAGATAGTCGAGCGCGACCTCGATCACGTTGCGGCGGACCTTGTCGGGATCGTGCGCGTTGTCGGTCAGCGCTTGCGTGTCGGCGACGAGGATGAACTGCCGGTGGGTGTCCTGCAGCGCGATGCGCGTCTTCAGCGAGCCGACGTAATGGCCGAGGTGCAGCGGGCCGGTCGGGCGGTCGCCCGTCAGCGCGATCGGCGCTCGTGCCGGGATCGAGATGTCGTCTTGCATGAACGGTTTCTCCGGGAAGAACCGCCGCAATCCGGGCCGAGCTGGGGCGCGATCGACGCAATGCCGGCCGGATGCGGCGGCATGGTCGTGAACGGGATGTGACTATGCCGCTGCGTCAGGCGCGGCGCCAGCAGTGCGAGAGGGGAGGAAGCTGCGTGGACATGCGGCTAGGGTCGCACATTTTCGGTTCTCGCGCCATGCGGCGCGAACCGCTCGCGGTACGCCCGCGGCGTCACGCCGAGTATGCGCAGGAAGCTGCGCCGCATCGTTTCCTCGCAACCGAACCCGCAGCGCGCGGCGATGCGCTTGATCGGCAGCGGCCCGCCGGCCAGCAGATTGCGCGCCGCCTCGACGCGCATCTGCTCGATCGCGCGCGCGGGCGTCTTGCCGGTCGCCTCGCGATAGCGGCGCATGAAGCTGCGCTCGCTCATGCCGGCGCGCGCGGCGAGCGCCGCGACCGACAGATCCGCGCCCGGATTCGCGGCCGCCCACGCGTGCAGTTCGCTGAAGCCGCCGCCTTCATGCTGCAGCGTCAGCGCCGTGCTGAATTGCGCCTGGCCGCCCGGCCGCTTCAGGAACACGACGAGATGCCGCGCGACGTCGAGCGCGAGCGCGCGGCCGAGATCGTTCTCGACGAGCGCGAGCGCCAGATCGATGCCGGCCGTGACGCCTGCCGACGTCCAGACGTTGCCGTCGCGTACGAAAATGGGATCGGGGTCGACGCGCACGCCGGGGTAGCGCCGCGCGAGTTCTTCGCAGCGCGACCAGTGCGTGACGGCGCGGCGGCCGTCGAGCAGCCCCGCCGCCGCGAGCACGAACGCGCCCGAGCACACCGACGCGACGCGCCGCGTCCGGGCCGCGCGGCGGCGCACCCAGTCGACGAGCCGCGGATCGCGCGCCGCGTCGTGGACGCCCCAGCCGCCCGCGACGATCAGCGTGTCGGACGGCTCGCGCGCGGCGGGCAGCGGCGCGGCGACGAACGCAAGCCCCGCCGACGACGCCACCGAACGCGCGTTCGCGGCGACGACGCGCGGCGCGTACGGAATCGCGAGGCCGCGTTGCGCCGCGAAGTCGTTCGCGGTCGAGAACACCTGGAGCGGCCCGGCGACGTCGAGCAACTGCACGTCGTCGAAGGCGAGCACGTGTACGGCGCGGCGCGCGGCGGCGGGCGCGGGCACGGATATGAGCGGCTCGGCTGGCGGGATTCGTGGGGACTTTGGCATATCCGCCATACGGTACTTGCGTACAGTCGGTTTGTCCACGACGCCGGCGCGGGCGCGCGGCGCGGTGCGACAACTGCGAAAAGGAGGAGGTGAGGAATGGCCATCGAAGTGGGATTACTGTTGTTTCCGCAGGTGCAGCAACTCGACCTGACCGGGCCGCACGACGTGTTCGCGTCGCTGCCGGGCGTCACGGCGCGGCTCGTCTGGAAAACGCGCGAGCCGGTTGCGGCGAGCAGCGGGCTCGCGCTCGCGCCGGACGCGACGTTCGACGACTGTCCGCCGCTCGACGTGATCTGCGTGCCGGGCGGCATGGGCGTCGCCGATCTGATGGAGGACGCGGACACGCTCGCGTTCATCCGCCGGCAGGCGGCGCACGCGCGCTACGTGAGCTCGGTGTGCACGGGCGCGCTCGTGCTCGGCGCGGCGGGGCTGCTGCGCGGCCGGCGCGCGACGACGCACTGGGCGTTCCATTCGCTGCTCGCGCCGCTCGGCGCGATTCCGGTGCGCGAGCGCGTCGTGCGCGACGGCAACCTCGTGACGGGCGGCGGCGTGACGGCGGGGATCGATTTCGCGCTGACGCTCGCGGCGGAACTCGTCGGCGAGGACGTTGCGCAGGCCGTGCAATTGCAACTCGAATACGCGCCGGCGCCGCCGTTCGACGCGGGCGATCCGGACACCGCGCCGGCGCGGATCGTCGAGCGCGTGCGCGAGCGGTCGAAGCCGGTGCTCGCGCGGCGCGAGCAGGTGGTCGCGCGCGTGGCGGCGGCGCTGGAGCGCGGCCGGGCGGAGCGTTGACGCGTATGGTCCGTTGACGGACGGGGGCGCGAGCCGGAGATAGCGGAGCGCGGCGGCGCGGGGCGCGGGCGGATGCCGCCGGATCGCGGGGCGGCGCTCGCGCGGACAGCGTGCGCTTCGAAGCGACGCCGCGCTGCGTGGCTCCGCTCCGTTCGTCGCGATTCGATCGAATCGCGTTTGACCGCGTGGATCGAACGCCGCGACGCTGCGCGCCGTTCACGCGGGGCGTGCGTGCGGGGCGTCGCGATTGCGCGTGATGTGCGCGCGTCGCGTGAAGCGCATCGCGCGAGCGCGACGCAAGACGAAGCGACGCAAGACGGTCGGCGCGCTCGCGCGCGCCCGTGCCTTGCCTTCGTCGCGCCCGCGGCTACTTCTCGACAGCGACCGCCGAATCGTCGATCCGCCCGTCGCCGCCGTCGGGCGCGCGATGCGCGCGCCGCGCGTCGTGTCCGTCGAGCACGCCGGGCTTGTCGCGTTCGCCGCGCTCGTTGCGCTCGTCGCGTCCGTCATGCTCGTCGCGCAGCCACTCGGCGGCGTCGCCGCCCGTCTGCTCGATCAGGCCCTTCGCGAGCTCGAGCGCCTGCCGCTCGAACAGCCGCCGGTAGACGCCGCCTTCGAGCCGGATCAGCTCGTCGTGGCTGCCTTCCTCGATCATGCGCCCCTTGTCGAGCACGATCAGCCGATCGAGCGCGCGCACCGTCGACAGCCGGTGCGCGACGACGAGCGTCGTGCGTCCGACCATCAGCCGCTCCATCGCCTGCTGGATCAGCACTTCGCTTTCGCTATCGAGGCTCGACGTCGCTTCGTCGAGGATCAGCACCGGCGCGTCGGCGAGGAACGCGCGCGCGATCGCCACGCGTTGCCGCTCGCCGCCCGACAGCTTGATCCCGCGTTCGCCGACGAGCGTGTCGTAGCCCTGCGGCAGCTCGGCGATGAACTCGTGCGCGCTCGCGAGCCGCGCGGCGCGCTCGATCTCGCCGCGCGTCGCGCCGGGCCGCGCATACGCGATGTTCTCGGCGAGCGTGCGGTGGAACAGCAGCGGCTCCTGCTGGACGATCGCGATCTGGCTGCGCAGCGAAGCCTGCGTGACGTCGGCGATGTTCTGCCCGTCGATCGCGATGCGCCCGCCGTCGACGTCGTACAGCCGCTGAATCAGCTTGATGAACGACGTCTTGCCCGAGCCCGAATGCCCGACGAGCCCGATCCGCTCGCCCGGCGCGATCCGGATCGAGAAATCGTCGTACAGCGGCTTCGCATGCGCGCCGCTGTAGCCGAACGTCACGTGCTCGAAGCGGATCTCGCCGTGCGCGATCGAGATCGGCTTCGCGCCCGGCTTGTCGTCGATGCCGAGCGGCTGCCGCTCGAGCGACACGAGCTCCTCCATGTCGTTGACGGAGCGCTGCAGGTTGCGGATGTGCATCCCGATGTCGCGCAGATAGCCTTGCAGCACGAGGAACGTCGTGAGCGCGAACGCGATGTCGCCGACGCTCGCGCGATCGTGCGCCCACAGCCACAGCGCCGCGCCGAGGATCGCCGCCTGCATCGCGACGAGCATCGCGCCCTGCACGCCGCCGTTCAGCGTGCCGCGCCGCCACGCGCGGCGGGTGCGCGCGCGCCACTTCGACACGACGCCGTCGAGCCGCGCCTCTTCGCGGGTCTCCGCGCCGAACGCCTTGACGACCGGGTTGCAGCTCACCGCGTCGGCGAGCGCGCCGCCCATACGCGTGTCCCACAGGTTGCCGAGCCGCGCGGCGGGCGCGACGAAGCGCAGCGACATCGTGACCGTCACCGCGATGAACACGACGGAGCCGCCGCCGACCACCGCGCCCATCACCGGCCAGTGCGAGCCGAGCAGCAGCGTCGCGCCCGCGAGCATCACGACGGACGGCAGCAGCGCGACGAGCAGCGTGTCGTTGAGCAGGTCGATCGCCCACATGCCGCGCGTGATCTTGCGCACGGTCGAGCCGGCGAAGCTGTTCGCGTGCCAGTCGGTCGAAAAGCGCTGCACGCGATGGAACGCGTTCGCCGCGATCTGGCTCATCATCTCGAGCGTCAGCACGATGATGTTGCGGAACGCCGCCTGCCGCAGCAGCGTGCAAGCGAGCCCGATGCCGATCAGCATGCCGAACGCGTGCAGCGCGCGGCTCCATGCGAGCGCCTTGTCCGCGGCGGTGACGCCGTGCGACAGCGCGTCGACGAGGCGTCCCGCGAAGAGCGGCGTCAGCACGTCGCCGAGCGCGGTGGCGAGCGCGAAGAACGCGATGGCGGCGATGCGCGCGGGTTGCGCGCGCCAGTGCCGGAAGGTGAACGCGAGCACGTCGGTAAACGCTCGTCCACCCGGATGGGTTGTTTTTTGGGCCATTTGTCGGGGCCCGGTCGCTCGTGGCGAACGGGACTTGTCGATTGTTGTTCGAAACGAAAGCCGGACGCATGCCGCTGCGCGTCAGCGCGCGAAGCGAAGGCGGGGAACTGTCCGGAAGCTGTGCGGGCTGGATAGCGGCCCGCGAAGACGACGACTTAGAACGCGCGTCGTGGAACTGCCGTCGGGGAGGTGACATGCATTCGCGACATCTGGCACCTCCTTCGAACGTTGGGTGAGTGGAGTGAAAGCGAGCGGAGTTCAACTCGTGAAGCGATTCTAGCGGCCGTTTCGCATTGCTGCAATGTCAGACGAATGGATGTTGCCGATTCGATACGGGGCGATGCGCGGCGATGCGGCTCGCCGCGTTCGATTGGGGGCGGAGGGAGTGGGTTGGCATCGGGACTCGACGTGCGCCGCGATTGCCACGCGCGGGCGTACGGGCGTATGGGCGTATGCGTGTGGCGCTATGCGCCCGGCGCGCCCGCGCCCGGCGGGCCGAAGCGGTTCACGCGGACGTGTACGCGCGCGCGTGCGCGTACACGTCCGCGGCGCGCGAAGCTGTCACGGCGTGCATGTCGCCGATGCGGAAGTCGCGGGCGGGATGCGTCCGCTGATATGTCCCGGGCGGGTGCGTCGGTTTGGGCTTGCGCGCGGCCGGACATGCTTCGAGCGCGTGTATTGCGACCGTGGCTCCCCGTTCCGGGGGGGCCGCGGCGAACGCATGTGCTCGGGACGACGCGTTCCCGACCGGGACGGCGCGAACGGACGCCCGCCGAGCGGGCATGTCCCAAGCGGGCGCGTCCCAGACGGGCACGTCCCAAACATGCAGCCCCGAACGCGTCTCTCCCAGAAGGGCCGCTCCCGAACGGGCATGTCCCGAACGGGCACGTCCCGAACGGGCACTTCCCAAGCAGGCACGTCCCAAGCAGGCGCGTCCCGACGTTATGGGACAATCCGGCGTCCCCCACCCTGTAGAACCGAACACTGCATCGAGGAAACGATGAGCGATTTTCAGCAAGGCATTCTGGCTCCGATTCCGGCGGCGAGCCGCTACCTGTCCTTCCGGATCACGCATCCGGAGCGTGCGGCGAGCGCGCTCGCTGCGTTGCGTGACGCCATTGACGGCGTCGACACGGTGATCGGCATCGGGCCGTCGCTCGTGCAGGCGCTCGACAAGAAGATCGACGGCCTGAAGGAGTTTCCCGAGCTGTCGGTGCCGGGCGCGCCGGTGCCGTCGACGCCCGCGGCGCTCTGGGTCTGGCTGCGCGCCGACGATCTCGGCGCGGCCACCGTGCGCTCGCGCGAGATCGAGCAGCTCGTCGCGCCCGCGTTCGAGCTCGACTGCGCCGCGAACGCGTTCCGCTACGCGGACGACCGCGACCTGTCCGGCTACGAGGACGGCACCGAGAACCCGGAAGGCGACGAGGCGATCGAAACCGCGTTCGTGTCCGGCAAGGGCGCGGGCTTCGACGGCGCGAGCTTCGTCGCGGTCCAGCAATGGGTGCACGACTTCGGCAAGATGCGCGAGATCCCGGGCGACGAAATGGACCGGATCATCGGCCGCCGCAAGGACGACAACGAAGAACTCGAAGACGCGCCCGCGTACGCGCACGTGAAGCGCACCGAGCAGGAGAGCTTCAAGCCGGAGGCGAAGGTGCTGCGGCGCTCGTCGCCGTGGGCGGACGAGCGCCGCGCCGGCTTGTATTTCGTCGCATTCGGACATTCGTTCCGCGCGTTCGAGGTGCAGATGCGCCGGATGATCGGCGCGACCGACGGCGTGCACGACGGCCTGTTCCGCTTCACGCAGCCGATCACCGGCTCGTTCTTCTGGTGTCCGCCCGCCAAGGGCGGCAAGCTCGATCTGTCGGCGCTCGGGCTGTAACGCGGTCGCGCGGCGTCGCCGCACGGGCGTCCGTGCGGCCGGCGCGTGCAGCGTCCGTCAATTTGCGCGCGTGCCGGCGGACCGTTCCACGTCGCCGCGTTGCGCGCCCGAATCTTCCGTCAGGGCTTGCGCAGAAACGCCGGGCTCGCGATCGGCCGCGCCGGCGCCGGCGCCGTGCCGCTCGCATCGCTCGCCGCTGTGCCGTGGGCCTTGTCTCCCGAATCCGAAGGCTTGGGTTTGCACGGCCGCATCGTCGACGCGCGCGCTCAGGCGGGCTGCACGCCGCAGGTCTCGCAGCGTGCGATCCGGAGGGACACCACCGTGAGTCTCGTCGGCGCGGGGCTCGGCGTATCGCCGGTTCCCGCATCCCCGCGCGAGGATCGGCGCAAGATGGTCGTTTATCGCGACATCGACGCGCCCGGCACGCCGGGTTTCGTACGAACCGGCATCGGCGCGGCGTCGCGGCGATCGTTCCCCGTCACTCGAAGCATTCCGGGAATCGGCGTTCGGGGCATCCGGTCGACGGATTTCGAATGCGATCGAGGCTGATTCGCGCTGCCGGCGAATACCGACGTGAATGCGCAATCAATCGGCAGCCTGATGTTTAATCGGCGGCAATCGATTCATCGGAACGGACGTTTTTCGAACGGCTTCGATTTCCTGTCGGCAGCGCCGCTTCGTTCGGGCGAAGTGAGCAGTGTTGCGCGTTGCGAGCCGCCGGACGGGCCGATGAAAAGCGCGGCGCCGATTTTCACGGAGTCGGCTTCGATCATTTAAACAAGTAGATAACATATTAAATATTAAAAGAAATTGATTATCCCGTCGGATATGGTCGGTTATTTTCATCGGGCGAGTGAGCGTCGCTTATAGTGCACGACGCATGTCCGCCAATCGAAACATCCGTACGAGGAGGATCGAATTGAAATTCAAGTGCATCGCAGCAACCGTCCTGGCCGTGGCGGCCGTCGACGCGACGGCCGCCGGCGCCTGCCTGAACGGCTCCGTGATCGCTTCGTCGACGAGCGCACCGCTCGTCGCGAGACAAGGCTCGGCGTTCTCGTCGACGCTCTACGATCCGGCGATCACGTCGAACAACCGCACGCACAACCCCGTCATGCTGACGGTGAAGGTGACGAACAAGGGCCAGCCGGTTTCCGGCTGCGATGTCGCGTGGCAGCCGCGGGGCGCAGGCAGTGCGTCGGGCTGGCTCTTTCCGGTGAACGCGTCGACCGGCGCGGACGGGGTCGCGTCCGCGTGGTGGATCGCCGGCAGCGGCGGCGCGCAAACGGCGGTGGCGAGCATCCGCAGGTTCGACGGCACGGCGCAGAGCGTCGCGATCGGCGGCTCGGCGCAGCCGCACCGCACGCGCGCGAACTCCGTCCATCTGAACTACCAGCAGGCGAGCGGCTGGACCGCGTTCAGCGTCGACGTGACGCCCGAAGCGCTCGCGCCGACCACCTATTGGGAAGCGATCGGCTGGCCGGGCGCTTACACCGGCATCCAGTCGGTCGACGGCAAGCAGAACGGCCTGGTCCTGTTTTCAGTGTGGGACGCGAACGGCAAGTCGCCGCAGATCATCGCGAAGGGGCCGGGCGTCAGCTGCACGCAGTTCGGCGGCGAAGGCACCGGCTACAAGTGCTCGAAGAGCCATGCGCCCGTCGCGGGCCGGACATATCGCTTCATGGCGTCGATCGCGCCCGTCGCCGGGCAGAACCAGACCGACTATTCGGTGTGGTTCACGGACACGTCGACCAACGTGCGCGAGCTGATCGCGACGCTGCGCTATCAGAAGAGCCTGCAGTCGGCGAATTTCGCGAACAGCTTCGTCGAGGATTGGGCGACGCAAGGCGCGTCGTGTCTCGACGCGACGCAGCGGGCCGGACAGTACGGCAACGTATGGGCGTTCGACAGGGTGGCCGGGCGGTGGGTCGCGGTCAAGAAGGCGACGACGTCGGCCGTCTACACGCCCGATCACAACGAGATCTGCTCGAACTATCAGTTCTCGGTGGTCAACGGCAACTTCCGGATGAGCACGGGCGGCTACGCGGTGGGGCAGCCGCACAATCTGCCGGGCGGGCCGAAGTCGATTCTGCTGACGCTGCCTTGACCCTCGGGCGCGTCGCGCCCGTTCGGCGGCGTGGGGCGTGACGCGTCGTCTGGCCCCGCCTCGCCGCTTGGTTGCATGCCGCCCGGTTGCATCGTCGCTCGCGGTTCGGGCGGTCGGTGCGACGGCCGGGCGCGGTGCCGCCGCCGGTTCGGTTCTGGCGGGCGAGCTTACGTGCGGCTGCCGAGAGGTCGGCGCCGGTGACTGAAGCGGCGCTGCCGCCACCGCCACCGCCGCCGCCGCGGATGCGAAGCGCGCACGCGCGAGAGCCTGCAACGCGCATCCATCGAACGGGCGGGCCCGATTTGTCCCGCATCGCCGCCGCTAAGCGATCGAGGCGCGTCACCGCGTCGCCCGACGCCCGACGCCTGACGCCTGACGCCTGACACGGCACGGTGCGGCGCAATGCGGCACGCCCGACGCGGCACGCACGAGGCCGCCGCGTGTCGCAGCGCAACGCGGCACGTCGCGCCGCCCTACGCCGCGCCGCCGCATCCGTCACTTCAACGTCGTCTCGATCCGCGTCCCGCGCTTGATGAACAGCGTGACGGGCGTCTTCTCGGCGATTTCCGCGAGCCGTTTGCGCTGCGCATCATCGAGCGCGCCGTCGACCGCGATCGTGCGCCGCACGTACTGCGCGCCCTCGCGGTCGACGTGCAGTTCGGCGCGCGCGGCGAGGCGCGCGGCCGGCCATTCCTTGCGCTGCATGTACATCCGCAGCGTCGCGACCGTGCACGCGGCGAGCCCCGACAGCACGAGCTCGTACGGCGCGGGCCCGACGTTGCCGCCGCCCTCGTGCTCGTTTTCGTCGCCTTGCAGGCGATGCTTGCCGGCTTCGAGATCGACGACGTAGTTCGGCGCGTCGAGCGCCATTTCGGCTGAGGCGTGAATGAGCGGCATCGCGTGTCCTCGAGGTAAAGGGAAGGAGCGGCCGGCATGCCGGCCCCGATTCACGAGCATAAACGGCTTCGCGCCCGCGTGCAGCGGCCGTCATGCGCCCGCGGGATGCGTCGACGCCGCGCGCACGGCATCGATCACGCGCTCGCGGAGCCACTGGTGCGCGCGGTCGAGCTCGCGCGATTCGTGCCAGTACGCGAGGATCGGATAGGGCTTGAGCCGCAGCGGCAGCGGCTGGACCGCGATCGGCAGGAGCCGCGTCATGCGTAGCGCGTACGAGCGCGGCAGCGTCAGCAGCAGATCGCCCGACGCCGCGATCTGGCACGCGGCGAAATAGTGCTGGCAGACGAGCTGGATGCGGCGGAAGCGGCCGTCGGCGCCGAGCAGCACGTCGAGCGTGTGCGGTTCGCCGAGCGGCGACACCGTCACGTGCCGCGCGGCGAAATAGTCGGCTCGGCGCAGCGGCGCGCCCGCGAGCGGATGATCGCGCCGCATCGCGACGACGAGCGTGTCGTCGACCACGTTTTCGCCGACGATCCGGGGCCCCGCGGGCACCCGGCGCTCGATCGCGAGATCGAGGTTGCCGCTGCCGAGCTCGCGCTCGATGTCGGCGACGGGCACGCGGCGGCTCACGAGCCGCACGCCGGGCGCGTCGCGCGCGAGCGACGCGACGAGCTGCGGCAGCGCGATCGATTCGAGCACGTCGCGCACGCCGACGACGAAGCCGAGGTCGAGCGCGTCCGGGCTGAGGCGCGTCTGAGCGCGCGCCGCGTCCTGCAGCCCCTTCAGATGCAGCTGGACGTCGGCGATCACCGCGCGCGTGCGCTCGGTCGGCACGACCTTGTTGCCCTGCCGCACGAAGAGCGGATCGCCGAAGTGCGCGCGCAGCCGGTTCAGCGCGTGCGTGACGGCCGGCTGCGTCAGGTGCAGCGCGCGCGCGGCGGCGCTGATGCCGCCTTGCACGTAGACCGCGTCGAGCACGCGGAACAGGTTCAGGTCGAGTCGGTGGTCGGGCGGCATCGGCATGTCGGGGATTCGGCGTTCCGGGAAGGCTCGCGCGATCGCGCAAGCCCATCAGTGAAGTCTATGTCCTTGCATAATAAATATTCATTTCATCGATTGTCGAGGATCGCGTACGCTCGTCTTCATTCGAACCGACCACACGGAGACGCCATGGATTTCTCCCCTTCGGCCCGCAGCCGCGAACTGAGCGAGCGCATCGCGGGCTTCATGCGCGACGAGATCGCGCCCGTCGAGGCGCGCTATGTCGAGCAATCGACGGGCGGCGCCGACTGGCGCCTCTGGCGCCAGCCCGACGTGATGGAAACGCTGAAGGCGAAGGCGCGCGCGGCCGGCCTGTGGAACCTGTTCCTGCCGCAGGCCGAGCACGGCGGCGCGGGGCTGTCGAACGCGGAGTACGCGCCGCTCGCCGAACTGATGGGGCACTCGTTCATCGCGCCCGAAGCGTTCAACTGCAACGCGCCCGACACCGGCAACATGGAGGTGCTCGCGCGCTACGGCTCGCCCGAGCAGCGCCGCCGCTGGCTCGAGCCGCTCCTCGCGGGCGAGATTCGCTCGGCGTTCTGCATGACGGAGCCGGAGGTCGCGTCGTCGGACGCGACGAACATGCGGGCCACCGCGGCGATCGACGGCGACGAAGTCGTGCTGAACGGCCGCAAGTGGTGGTCGACGGGCATCGGCCATCCGCTCGCGCGCGTCGTGATCTTCATGGGGCTCACCGATCCGCAGGCGGAGCCGCACCGCCGGCACACGATGGTGCTGTGCCCGCTCGACGCGCCCGGCGTGAAGATCGAACGGATGCTGCCCGTGTTCAATGCGTACGACGAGCCGTCGGGCCACGGCGAAGTCAGCTTCACGAACGTGCGGCTGCCCGCGTCGAACGTGATCCTCGGGCCGGGGCGCGGTTTCGAGATCGCGCAAGGCCGGCTCGGGCCGGGCCGTATCCACCATTGCATGCGCGCGCTCGGCGCGGCGGAGAAGGCGCTCACGCTGCTGTGCGCGCGCGCGACGACGCGCACCGCGTTCGGCAAGCCGCTCGTCAAGCTCGGCGGCAACGGCGACGTCGTCGCGAACCTGCGGATGTCGATCGAGCAGGCGCGCCTCCTGACGCTGAAGGCCGCGTGGACGATCGACACGCAGGGCGTGAAGGCGGCGCTGTCGCTGATCTCGCAGATCAAGGTGGTCGTGCCGGCGGTCGCGCAGCAGGCGGCCGACGCGGCGATCCAGATCCACGGCGGCGCGGGCCTGTCGAACGACTTTCCGCTCGCGGCGCTCTATGCGTACGCGCGCGTGCTGCGGATCGCGGACGGGCCGGACGAGGTGCATCGCGCGGTCGTCGCGAAGCTCGAGGTGAAGCGGCAGCTCGCCGCGGCGGAGGCGGCATGAGCGTGCGCCTCGACGATGCGCGCGACGTGCGCGACGAAGACCGGCTCGACGCGGCGAAGCTCGACGCGTACCTGAAGTCGCGGATCGACGGCTTGACGGGCGAGCCGAGCATCCGGCAGTTCCACGGCGGCGCGTCGAACCTGACCTACCTGATCGGCTATGGCGATCGCGAGCTGGTGCTGCGGCGGCCGCCCGCGGGCGCGAAGGCGGGCACCGCGCACGACATGCTGCGCGAGGCGGCGGTGATGGCGGCGCTCAAGCCGGACTACCGCTACGTGCCCGCGATCCTTGCGCGCTGCGACGACACCGCGGTGATCGGCAGCGAGTTCTACGTGATGGAGCGCATCGCCGGCGTGATCCTGCGGCGCGAACTGCCCGCCGGGCTGAACCTCGATCGCGACGGCGTGCGCAAACTGTGCGAGAGCTTCGTCGATCGGCTGATCGAGCTGCACGCGATCGACGCGTCGCGCGCCGAAATCGCGGCGCTCGGCAAGGGCGAGGGCTACCTCGCGCGGCAGTTGAGCGGCTGGGGCGAGCGCTGGCGCAAGGCGCTCACCGACGGCGCGAACCCGTGCGACGACGTGCTCGCGTGGCTCGAGCGCAACCGCCCGGCGAGCGAGCGCCGCATCTGCGTGATTCACAACGACTATCGCTTCGACAACGTCGTGCTCGATCCGGCCGACCCGTTGTCGATCGTCGGCGTGCTCGACTGGGAGATGGCGACGCTAGGCGATCCGCTGATGGATCTCGGCGGCTCGCTCGCGTACTGGGTGCAGGCCGACGACGATCCCGCGTTCGTCGCGATGCGCCGCCAGCCGACGCACGCGCAAGGGATGATGACGCGCCGCGAGGTGGTCGACTATTACGGCGCACGCACGGGCATCGACGTCGGCGGCTTCGAGTTCTACGAAGTGTTCGGCCTGTTCCGGCTGATGGTGATCGCGCAGCAGATCTACCGGCGCTTCGTGCTCGGCCATACGACGAACGAGCAGTTCGCGGGCTTCGGCGCGGCCGTGCGCTATCTCGGCGAGCGGTGCCGGCGCGTGATCGCGGCGGCGGCCGGGAGTGCGCGATGAGCGAGCTGTTCCTGATCCGCCACGCGCAGGCGAGCTTCGATGCGGCCGATTACGATTGCCTGTCGCCGCTCGGCGACGAGCAGTCGGCGCGGCTCGGCGCGTGGATGGCGCGCGGCGCGCGGCGGCCCGGGCTGATCGCGACGGGCACGCTGCGCCGCCACGCGCAGACGGCCGACGGCTGCGCGCGCGCGGCGGGCGTCGACGCGCCGCGACTCGCGCTCGCGGGCCTCGACGAGCTCGACTCGGACGAGTTGATCGCGCGTCATCGGCCCGAGCTTGCTTCGCGCGACGCGCTGCTGCGCGCGATGGGGGCGCAAGCCGATCCGCGCCGCGCGTTCCAGGCGCTGTTCGCGGCGGCCGTCGCGCGCTGGACGGGCGGCGCGCACGACGGCGACTACGTCTGCCCGTGGCCCGAATTCCGCGCGCGCACGCTCGCGGCGTGGGACGCGCTCGCGCGGCAGCCGGCGCGCGAGATCTGGGCGTTCACGTCGGGCGGGCCGATCGGCGTGATCGTCGCGACGCTTCTCGGCGTGCCCGTCGAGCGCAGCTTCGAGCTCGCGTGGCCGCTCGTCAACACGAGCGTGAGCCGAATCAGGATCGGCCGCGGCGGCGCGCGCGTGACGACGTACAACGGCTGGCCGCACCTCGACGGCGCGGACGACGAGCGGCTCGTCACGCATCGCTGATTTCCTCCCCCTTCATCGACTCAGGATATTCTCCATGACCGCATCCAACCTGTTCGATCTGTCCGGCAAGATCGCCGTCGTCACGGGCGCGAGCCGCGGCATCGGCGCGGACGCCGCGAGGCTGCTCGGCGCGTTCGGCGCGCACGTCGTCGTCACGAGCCGGCGCATCGACGATTGCCGCACGATCGCGAACGAGATCGTCGAGGCCGGCGGCTCGGCCGAGGCGGCCGCGTGCCACATCGGCGAGCTCGACCAGATCGACGCGCTGTTCGCCGCGCTCGAAGACAAGCACGGGCGGCTCGACGTGCTCGTCAACAACGCGGCGGCGAATCCGTACTACGGGCCGATCGTCGACACCGACCCCGGCGCGTTCCAGAAGACCGTCGACGTGAACATCCGCGGCTACTTCTTCATGTCGAGCCGCGGCGCGAAGCTGATGGGCAAGGGCGGCGGCGGATCGATCGTCAACGTCGCGTCGGTGAACGGCGTGGTTCCCGGCTACTGGCAGGGCATCTACTCGATCACGAAGGCGGCGGTGATCTCGATGACGAAGGCGTTCGCGATCGAATGCGCGGCGAGCGGCGTGCGGTGCAACGCGCTGCTGCCGGGCCTCACCGACACGAAATTCGCGTCGGCGCTGACGCAGGCGCCCGACGTGCTGAAGCAGGTGCTCGCGCACGTGCCGATGCGGCGCGCCGCGCAGCCGTCGGAGATGGCGGGCGCGGTGTTGTATCTTGCGTCGGCGGCGTCGAGCTACACGACGGGCGCGGTGCTCAACGTCGACGGCGGGTATTTGTCCGTCTGACGGTTGGCGCTCGGCGTACGCATGCCGCACCGGATGCCGTACGCTGCTGACGGCGGCGCCGATTGCGATTGCAGCCGCGTTCACGGCGACGCGTGGGGTGCGCGACGCATCATGTATCACGCATTCCGCATGCGCGCGATCGCGCATGCGAAGAGCGAATAGCGAATAGCGAAACGACTGGGAGTGTTCATGACGAAGAACTTGGCGCCGCGTCTTGCCGGCAAGCGGGCGTTCATCACCGGCGCGGCGGGCGGCCTTGGGCGCGCGATCGCGCGGCGAATGGCCGAGCAGGGCGCGAAAGTGTTCCTGACCGACATCGTCGACGCGGCGGTGCTCGACGCATTCGCGGCGCAGCTGAACGAAGCGGCGGGCGAGCGCGTCGCGTGGGCGGCCGTGCAGGACGTCGCCGACGAAGTGCAGTGGGCGTCGCGGCTTTCGCAGGCGAACGACGCGATGGGCGGATTGTCGGTGCTGGTGCACAACGCGGGCGTCGGCTCGTTCGGCGCGGTCGGGCAGATTCGGCTCGACGAATGGCGGCGCGTGATGGCGATCAACGTCGAGAGCATCGTGCTCGGCACGAAGCGTGCGCTGCCGTATCTGGAGGCGGGCGCGCCCGCGTCGATCGTCAACATCTCGTCGGTCGCCGCGTTCAAGCACGAGCCTGACTACACAGCGTACAACGCGTCGAAGGCGGCGGTCGCTTCGCTGACGAAATCCATCGCGGTGGATTGCGCGCGCCGGCAGACCGAGGTGCGCTGCAACTCGATCCATCCGTCGTTCATCATGACGGGCATCGTCGCGCCGATCGTCCAGCAAGTCGGCGAGAAGGAGGCGGCGCGCAAGCTCGCGCGCGGCGTGCCGATGCGCCGGCTCGGCGAGCCGGACGACGTCGCGCATGCGGCCGTCTATCTCGCGTCCGACGAGAGCCGCTACGTGACGGGCGCGGAGCTCGTGATCGACGGCGGGATGTGCGCGGTTTGACGTGGCATGCGCATGCCGGCGATGGTCTTTATGCGCGGCCGCCGGCGCGTTCGAATCATGCGCGGCGACGTGATTGCATCGTTGCGGATCGCGGATCGCGGATCGCGGATCGCGGATCGCGGATCGCGGATCGCGGATCGCGGATCGCGCGCATGCGACAGCGGTATGCGCGCCGAGTTCGCCAACGCGGCGTACGCCGCATCTTTCCACTCATCCTGAAGGTGACGCCCATGTCCAACCCCGTCAATCGCCAACTGCGCCTGAAGTCGCGCCCCGACGGACGCGTCGGCCAGGAGCACTTCACGCTCGTCGAAGCGCCGTTGCCCGAGCTCGGGCCGGGTGAGATGCTCGTGCGCGTGCTGTATCTGTCGATGGACCCGACCAATCGCGTGTGGATGAGCGACATCCCGCAATACCTGCCGCCCGTCGCGATCGGCGACGTGATGCGCGCGCTCGGCATCGGGCGCGTCGTCGCGTCGAATGCGCCGGGGTTCGCCGAGGGCGATCTGGTGCAGGGGCTCGTCGGCTGGCAGGACTACGCGCACGTGCGCGCCGACGAAGCCGCGCAGTACACGAAGCTGCCCGCCGCGCTCGGCCTGCCGCTGCCGCGCCTGCTCGGCGCGTGCGGGATGAGCGGGCTCACCGCGTACTACGGGATGACCGAGATCGCGCCGGTGCAGCCGGGCGAGACGCTCGTCGTGTCGGCCGCGGCGGGCTCGGTCGGCTCCGTCGCCGGGCAGATCGGCAAGATTCACGGCGCGCGCGTCGTCGGCATCGCGGGCGGCGCGGACAAGTGCCGCTATCTGACCGAGGAGCTCGGCTTCGACGCGGCCGTCGACTACAAGGCCGACGGCTGGAAGCGCGCACTGAAGGATGCGACGCCCGACGGCGTGCACGTGAACTTCGAGAACGTCGGCGGCGAGATCATGCGCGCGGTGCTGTCGCGGATGGCGATCGGCGGGCGCGTCGCGCTGTGCGGCGTGATCGCGAACTACAACAGCGGCCGCACGTCCGACGACGTCAGCGTGCTGATCGCGAAGAGGCTGACGATGCGCGGCTTCCTGATTCTCGATTACCGCAAGAGCCGCGAGGCGGTCGCGACGCTCGCCGGCTGGCTGCGCGACGGCAGGCTGAAAGCGGAGGAGACCGTCGTCGACGGACTGAGCAACGCGCCCGACGTGCTGAATCGGCTGTTCGACGGCAGCCATCGCGGCAAGCTCGTGTTGCGGGTCGATCCGCAGGCTTGATAGCGTCGTCGCGTCGCGTCGCGTCGCGTCGCGCTGCGTTGCGCTGCGTTGCGTCGTGCCGACGGGCGCTCGGTTGATCGGGCGGCGCTCGCGCGCCGTGCGCTTTTTTCGGGTCGCGCTGCGCGAGGGGGCAGGCGGTATCGCGGCGCTGCGGATCGACAGCGCGTTTGCTGGCGCAACCTGTGTCTCGCGCTTCGTGCGGATGCCTTTTGCGGCCGATGCGGCTGACATCGCGTGAGCGCGGCGGTTGCTGAGCGCGCGCGATGCCGCTGGCGGGCATGCGCACGCGTGACAGGCGCGCGGGCGCGTGCGTGCGCCGCGTATGCCGCATACGTTGCCGTGCGACGGTCGATGCATGTGGGGCGCGATGCGTGTCGGACGTGCCGGTTCGTCCGGCGCAACGATGTCGATGCGCATGTCGCGCCGTGCTCGGCGACGGCGCGCGCCGAACACGTCTATTCGTCGATATCACGAAGGGCGGCTCGACCGCACGCGTACGTCGAGACAAAAAGACGCCACGGCGGCTTGCCGTGGCGTGGGAATTCCAGTCAGGGGGGGAGGGTTGACTGGGTCTAGCCGCTCTGGTGCGCCGTGCGTCCGGAAACGACACGGCATCCTAAGCAGTTCCCATTGTTGGGAATCGGGCGAACCAAGTCAATTTCGGCAAATTAGCGCAATTTACCGTGCGTTACCGGCGGGCGATCGTTATGCTGCCGACAGCGTCGAAGGCGTCGAAGGCGTCGAAGGCGTCGAAGGCGTCGAAGGCGTCGAAGGCGTCGAAGGCGTCGAAGGCGTCGACCGCATCGACCGCATCGACCGCATCGACCGCATCGACCGCATCGACCGCATCGACCGCATCGACCGCATCGACAACTTCAACCGCATGCCGTTCGCAGTCGCCTCGAAGTTTTCGGATGCTTCGCCAGCCTTTGCGGTTTCAATGCGTCGACTTCGAGCCTCGCGAATGCATCGATTACTTCAATCGATGCGCGCGCCGCGAATGTCGACACACCGAAACACCGAAAGAAGCCGCGCGGCCGCACGCGCGGCCACGGCGCCGGCCGTCGAGCCGCGGCCGGCCGCGGCGCGCGCGACGGTTTCGCCGCCGCTCGAATTCACCGCATCCTCCGATTCAAGAAAATGCCGCAGCGCGCCGCTCATGCGGCGCTCAGGACGCCGCCGGCCCCGCCGCAACGTCTTCGTGCTTGCCGCGCATCGCGATTCCCCACAGGATCACCACGCCGCTCGCGAGCGTGAAGCCCGTGCACATCCACGCGACGGGCGCGAGCCCGAGATGCAGGAACGGCGCGACGGCCTGCGTCGCGAGCGCCGCGCCGCCGAGGCCGAAGAACATCAGCAGTCCGGCCGCGCGTCCGGCGATCGACGGCTCGGCCGCGAGCGCGCGCGCCATCGACGCCGGTCCGCGCAAGCCGAGTGAGCCGCAGAACAGCATCCACGACGCGACGACGAGCGCGGTCGAGCGCAGCTCGAGATGCGCGAGCAGCAGGAACGCGGCGGCGGCCGCGAACTGCAGCAGCGCGCCGAGCGAGATGATCCGGTCGAGGCCGAGCGCGTCGGTCCATTTGCCGCTGCGCGCCGCGGTCAGCATGAACGCCGCGACGCCGCATGCCTGCAACAGGCTGAACGTCGACGGCCCCGCGCCGAGCCAGATCTCGACGACCTGCGGTGCGCTCGCGACGAACGTGAGCAGCGCGGCGAAGCACAGCGCGTGGCCGAGCGCATAGCCGAGATAGACGGGCGAGCGCAGCAGCCGTCGATAGCCGCCCGCGCGTCCGTTCGCGTTCGCGGGGGCGGGCGCCGGCGAAGCGGCGGGCACCACGCGGAACACGAGCGGCGCCACGACGACGGACAGCGCGACGATGATCCAGAAGCTCATTCGCCAGTCCGCGACGACGAGCAGCGCCGCGCCGACGACCGGCGCGAGCCCCGGCACCGCGCTTTCGATGATGCCGAGCCACGCGAGCGCGCGGACCGCGCCGCCGTCGCCGAACGATTGCCTGGCGAGCGCGGGGACGATGACCGTCGCCGCGCCGACGCCGAAGCCTTGCACGGCCCGCGCGCCGATCAGCACGCCCATCGACGGCGCAAGCGCGCACGCGGCGCCCGCGGCGAGTTGCAGCAGCACCGCGAATGCGAGCGTGCGGCGGTGGCCGAGGCGGTCGGCGGCGGCGCCCCAGACGAGCTGCGAGACGGCGAGCGCGGCCGAGAACACGGCGAGCGTCGCCTGCGCGCTTTCGATCGAGCCGCCGAGCTGCTGCGGCAGGGACGGCACGGCGGGGAGATACAGGTCGGTTGCAAGGAGCCCGACGGCCGTCAACAGGGCCAGCGGGAAAATCGATCGAAGAGGATGCATGCGTGAAACTGAAAGGACTTTGTCGGTTTGCGAGCGCCCGACGATACCACGTCGACGCGCGCGGCCCGCGCGGCGCACGTTCGCGACGACGAGGGCGCAAGCGCTTGGCGGTCGACGTTCCGAGTTCGACTCCGCGAGTCTACGGCGCGGGGCGGCGCGCGTTCCACGCATCAACTATGCGCACAGCAATGCAGCGGCGCTTGTGTATGTATGTGCGGCAAGAGGAAAGCCGGCCGAAACCTGGAGCGCGGGGTGCGGAGCGCGCTCGCGCGCGCCATGCGTCGTGACGATGTCGAGGGCGCTTGAACGGCATGGCGAGGCGCGCGGCGAGCGGCCCGGCATGAACGGCGTGTCAATCGCGCAATGACGGCCCGGCGCAGCGCATGCTCGGTGGATGAATGCGGCAATCACGCTGGACTGATTCCGCGCATCGTCGGTTTTGCGTGCCGGCGCGACTTGCGGCGGCGGCTGTCGTCGCCGAGGATGCAGGCACGGCCTTGCCGATGCCACCATCACCGATGCAGGGACCACCGATGCAGGGACCACCGATGCAGCCGCCGCCGATGTCACCACCACCGCCCTGACCGCGCCCAAACGCACCGTAAGGCATTTGTTGCTTAAATTGAAATGATATAACATATCCATCCCATCGTAAGCCGCCGCGAGCCGCGACTGCACCGTCGCAGCCAGCCGGATCGGCTGTCGATGTGTTTCGCCACGGCCTACGTGCGCGCAGGATTTGATACGTTATATCGTTTCGATGGCGCTGCGCGATTCGGTCCGTGATCCCGTCCACTCCGACAACACCACACCGATTACCGCAATGGATGACCACCGACGCCCCGCGCCGCCTTTCGTTCGCAGGCTGCATCCCATGTCGCTGCTGCTCGCCGCGAGTCTCGCACACGGCGAGACGCTCGCGCCGCCCGCCGATCGCCCGTCGAACGAGCCGCCGGCGACGACGCTCTCGCCGATCTTCGTGACCGCCAATCCGCTCGGCGCATCGGCGCTCACGTCGCCAACCGCGTCGCTGTCCGGCGATGCGCTGACGCTGCGCCGCGCCGATTCGCTCGGCGATACGCTCAACGGCCTGCCCGGCGTGTCGACGACGACCTACGGCCCGCTCGTCGGCCGCCCGATCATCCGCGGCATGGACGGCGACCGCATCCGGCTGCTGCAGAACGGCGTCGCCGCGTACGACGCATCGTCGCTGTCGTACGACCACGCGGTGCCGCAGGAGCCGCTCACCGTCGAGCGCGTCGAGATCGTGCGCGGGCCGGCCGCGCTGCTGTACGGGGGCAACGCGGTCGGCGGCGTCGTCAACACCATCGACAACCGGATTCCGCGCGAGGCGGTCAACGGCGTTTCGGGCGCGGTCGACGCGAGCTACGGCGGCGCGAACAACGCGCGCGCGGGCGCGGCGCTCGTCGAGGGCGGCAACGGCCGCTTCGCCTTCCATCTCGACGCGTTCGGCCGCGAGACCGACGAGCTGAGAATCCCCGGCTATGCGCACTCGGCGCGCCAGCGCGCGCTCGACGGCGAGGACGCGAGCGAGCCGTACGGCAAGCTGCCGAACAGCGACGGACGCCGCTACGGCGGCGCGGCGGGCGGCTCGTACACGTGGGCCGACGGCTACGTCGGCGCGTCGTACAGCGGCTACGAATCGAATTACGGCTCGGTCGCCGAGACCGACGCGCGGCTGCAGATGCGGCAGGAACGCGCCGCGGTCGCGTCGGAAGTGCGCAATCTGCGCGGGCCGTTCTCGCAACTGAAGTTCGACTTCGGCTACACGAATTATCTGCACAAGGAAATCGAGGACGGCGTGACGGGCACGACGTTCCGCAACCACGGCTACGAGGCGCGCGTCGAGGCGCGTCACCGCAAGCTAGGCCCGTTCGAGGGCGCGCTCGGCGTGCAGGTCGGCCAGAACACGTTCTCCGCGCTCGGCGGCGAGGCGCTCGCGCCGACGACGCGCACGACGAGCGTCGCGCTGTTCGGCCTCGAGGAATGGCAGGCGAGCGACGCGCTGAAGCTGTCCGCCGGCGCGCGCATCGAGCACGTGCGGCTCGACCCGAGCGCGAACGGCGACGACAAGTTCGGCTTCGCGCGCTCGCGCGACTTCAATGCGGGCAGCGTGTCGGCGGGCGCGCTGTACCAGCTCGCGCCTGCGTGGGCGCTCGCGGGCAACGTGTCGTACACGGAGCGCGCGCCGACCTTCTACGAGCTGTATGCGAACGGGCCGCACGGCGCGACGGGGCAATACCTGATCGGCCTGCCGGATGCGCAGAAGGAGAAGGCGGTGTCGACCGATCTCGCGCTGCGCTATGCGAGCGGGCCGAACCGCGGCAGCGTCGGCGTGTTCTACAGCCGCTTTCGGAACTATCTCGCCGAATACGACACCGGGCGGCTCGTCGACGACGAGGGCGCGCTCGTCGCGGCCGGCGCCGCCGACGCGCTGCGCGAGGCCGTTTATCGCGGCGTGCACGCGGAGTTCTACGGCGTCGAGCTCGAAGGCAAGTGGCGCGCGTTCGAGAAGCGCGGGCATCGCGTGGATCTCGAGCTGACGGCCGACTACACGCACGCGCGCAACGCGGACACGGGCGAGCCGCTGCCGCGGATCGCGCCGCTGCGCGCGACGCTCGCGGCCGATTACGGCTACGGGCCGTTCGGCGCGCGTGCGCAGGTCACGCACGCATGGGCGCAGCACCGCGTGCCCGACAACGATCTCGCGACGGACGGCTACACGTCGCTCGGCGTCGTGCTGACGTACAAGTTCCGCGTGGGCGCGACGAACTGGCTCGCATACCTGCGCGGCGACAACCTGACGAACCAGGATATCCGCTACGCGAGTTCGGTTGTGCGAAACATCGCGCCGCAGGGCGGACGCAGCGTGACGGTCGGGATGCGCACGACGTTTTGAGCGCGCGTGTGCGGGCGGGGAACCGGCGGCGAGGGGCGGCCAGGCTGAGCGCGGGGGCGCACTTGATGATTGGCTAGTCTTGCCGCTTGGTGCCTCATGCCGAACGCCGAACGCCGAACGCCGAACGCCGAACGCCGAACGCCGAATGTCGAATGTCGAATGTCGAATGTCGAAGGGCGAACGCCCAACGCCCAACGCCCAACGGCAAACGGCAAACGGCAAACGGCAAACGGCAAACGGCAAACGGCAAACGGCAAACGCCAGACACCAGACGCCCAAGGCTCGGAAAACCCACGGAACCCACAAAACGCACAAAATCCGACGTCCCCGCAACCCCTCTTCTGTTCCCGGCCGTTCGTTTGTAAGATAGCGGTCGCCGCGCGCGGTGCTGAGGGCGCGCGCAGCGTCGTGCGAAACGGCATGACTTTCTTCCGCCATTCCTTTTCGAGTCGAGCATGAAAAGAACAATCCAGAAAAGCTGGGCGGCGCTCGTGCCGCTGCTCGTCGCGGGTTCGGTCTGCGCCGCCGCGCCGCTGTGCCAGACGCAGAAGCTCGGCGCGCACACGTCGAAGATGTGCGTCGAGCAGACGCCGTTCAAGCACGACTACTACACGCTATGGGTCGACGATTCGCCGATCTTCATGCTGCCCGACGACTACGTCGAGAAGGTCGCGCTGACGCACACGGTGCCGGAGGACGGCGCGATCGAGTTCCCTCTGTCGAAGCAGGGCACGCCGACCGTGACGATTGCGGGCGGCTGCGAGCCGATCAGCGAGACGCAGGGCAAGGGCGCGGACGCGGTGAGCCTCGAGACCGGGCGCGTGTGCTCGTTCAACTGGGGCAAGGAGCCCGTCGTCAAGGATCTGCGCTTCAGCTTCGAGTAACGGGGGCGGTGCGCGGCGGCGCCCGCGGCGATGCGTCGTGCGTCGCACATGCGGATGCCGCTGCCGCTCAGGCTCGATCGGCTCGCCGGCACGCGTTGGGGGGCGACCGCAGCGGGCTTCGGCGTCGCCAAAGAAAAACCCGGCCGAGGCCGGGTTTTTTCGTTTGGAATGCCGACGAGCATCGGGTCGCGCATCGGATTGCCTGTTGGGCGGCGCGCCAAGCTGCCGCTGCCCGCGCCACGCATCATTCCAGGTCTGCCTGCTCCGTGCGCGCGAAGATGTCCCAGCTCGCCATGAACAGCGCGGCGACGAGCGGGCCGATCACGAAGCCGTTGATTCCGAAGAGCGCCATCCCGCCGAGCGTCGAGATCAGCACGACCCAGTCGGGCATCTTGGTGTCCTTGCCGACGAGGATCGGCCGCAGCAGATTGTCGACGAGCCCGATCACGCCGACGCAGAACGCGACGAGGATCACGCATTTCCAGATTTGCCCCGTGATCGCGAAGTAGCCGGCGGCGGGCACCCAGACGAGCCCCGCGCCGATCGCGGGCAACAGCGACAGGAACGCCATCAGCGCGCCCCAGAGGATCACGCCCTCGATGCCGAGAATCCAGAAGATCAGGGCGCCGAGCGCGCCCTGCACGGCCGCGACCGCGATGTTTCCCTTCACGGTCGCGCGCACGACGGTCGTGAACTTCGTGAGCAGATGCTGCTTGTGCTCGTCGTCGAGCGGCAGCGCGCGCCGCACGCGGCGGCCGATTTCGCCGCCGTCGCGCAGCAGGAAGAACACGAGATACAGCATCACGCCGAAGCTCACGACGAACTGGAACGTGTTCTGTCCGATGCTGAGCGCCTGCGCGGCGACGAACTGGCTGATCGCGGCGGCCCCGTCGGTGAGCTTCTTCTGGATGCCGGCGATGTCGGTGAGCCCGTAGTTGCGCAGCACCCGGTGCACGGACGTCGGCAGCGCGTGCATGAACTCCTGGAAGTACTGCGTCATGTTCGGCTGCATCGCCTTGATCTGCTGATATGCGTACGCGATTTCCTGCACGAGCGTTCCGGCGACGAACGCGAGCGGCAGGATCACGATCAGGATGATGAGCGACAGCGTGACGAGCGCGGCGAGATTGCGGCGCTTGCCGAAGCGCGCGGCGAGCCAGCGCTGCACCGGCTGAAACAGGATCGCGAGAATGGTCCCCCAGAAGATTGCGCCGAAGAACGGCGTCAATATCCAGCAAAGGCCGACGGTGACGACTAAAAGCAGCAGGTGGAAGAATTTCTGGTGATCGTGCCCGCTATCCATGGTGTGCTCGGGGAGGATGGTTGATCGGCCGGGCAAGCCGCGTCGCGGCGGCCCGCCTTGATGCGTGGATTATGCCTGACGCGTGCCGCACGGCGAGCGTGCGCTGCCGCGCCCTGAGCGCACATCGTTCGGGCTGCGATCGAAAGCGCCGCGGCGCAACGCCGCGGCGCGGGCGGGGACGCGGCGCGAATGCGCGGTGCGCCGCGCCGCTTTCGTCAGAGCTTCAGGCGCGTGACCTTCGTTCCGTTGATCGACAGATCGCCCATCAGGCCGGCGTTGGTCAGCACGATCACGTCGACCGGGCCTGTCGCGGTCGACGTGTCGACCGCGCCGTTCGCGCCCATCTTGACGAGCGCGACCGACGCGTCGGCGCCGGCGGCCCAGCCTTGCGAGCCGCGGAATTTGTCGAGCGCGTCCTGCGTCATGAACAGGAAGATGAGCGCCTTCGATTGCGCGCCCGCCTGCAGGCCGACCGACAGCGACGACGTGTTGTAGTAGCCGAGCGTCGCGCCGCCGACGCGCAGCGCGCCGTTGCCGCTCTGGCCGCCGAAGATGAAGCCCGCCTGCAGCACGTTCGGGAATACGAGCACGCCGCGCGATTTCGCGACGAGTTCGTGCGAGCCCGGCACCGTCGAGTAGAGGCGCGACAGCGTCGCGTTCACGCGCGCGTCGATCGCTTCTCGGGTCGACGCATTGGACGCCGCGGTCGACGGCGTGTCGGGCGTGGTGGTGCAGCCCGCGAGCGCCAGGCTGCCGAGCATGGCCGCGATCGCGGCTTTCATAACGAGAGTCTTGCGCATGATGCTTCCTCCATCTTGAAGGTTGAACGTCGGGCGACAGCGCCGCGCTTATCGACGCGCAAGGAGGATGCCTGCCGCGAATGCGAGGCCGGCGACGATGCCGGCCGTCTGCCACGGATTGTCGTGGACAACCCGGGACACGCGTTGCGCGGACTGCCGCAGCCGGCGCGACGCGTGCCACGATGCGTCGTCGAGCGTGTCGCGCGCGGCTTCGAGCCGCCCGTGCAGGCGCTTGCGGAGCGCCTCGATGTCGACGTCTTCCTTGAGCAGCGCGTCGAGCTCGTCGACGAGCGAGCGCATGTTGTCCTTCACGTCGCCGTTCAGGTCGCGCGCCGCGGAACGCGCATCGTGCGCGAACCGGCGGCCGGCGCGTCGTGCTTCGGAGAGGCCGCGGTCGAGCTTGTATTCGACGGAGTCGGAAAGAGCCATGATGATCGTTCTCCTGAGGGTTTGAGGGAAAGGTGCGGACGTTGCCCCTATGTGATCCGCTATCCGGCCCCGAGTTTCGCGCGGCGGCGGCGGCGCGCCGGCGCGGTGGGGCCGAAGCCTTTGCGGGGCGGGGCTCGGCGGAAAATGCAACAGTTTGTGTGGCAATCGGGCGCAGCGCCGCTGCGCGTTCGAATCGATGGTGGAAGTTTTTGCGGATCGGTGTGCCGGATTTCGGTAAATGTGACTGGCGTCGCGTGCGGGAGAAGGGGGGGCTTTCTTCTTGTTCGCGCGTTTTGCGCATCGTTGCGATGCGCGTCGCCAGACGGGCGCTCGCGCCGAGATCGTGAGGATTCCGTCGTTTTTGGATACGCATGCGCGCATGTGCATCGATGATTCGATGTCGGCAGCATCGGTTGAGTCGTCGATGCGCTGAATCGGTGATTCACCGATTCAACGATTCACCGACGCGCTGATGCGCCTATGCGCCTATGCGCCTATGCGCCGATTCGACGGTGCCCGGAGGCGCCGATGCGGCTGTCGAACGTGTTCGAGATCCGCGTTCGGGCCGCGGCATGACGCGATGAAAAGCGGCATGCGCGCCCGCCACTTCTCGCCATCGAGAACACAACCGCCGACGGCCGGCACGTTGCCAGCCCGGTTTGCGGCGTCGCTCGCGTGAACGCCGATAGCGGCGCGTTGCGCATCGCACGCCATCCGCCGTCCGCCGTCCGCCGTCCGCCGCGCGCAGCGAACGGCGAGCGGCGAGCAGCGCGACATCGAAAGCGTTACCGCGAAGCGCGGCGGCTATGCGCCCCCGCCATTTCCGCGCCCCGGCGCGAGGCCGCCGCCGCGTATTCGTCGGCGAGCGCGACGTCGATCAGCACCGGATCGTGATCGGACGAGCGATACGCGTCGGGAGCGTAGTACGTGCGCTGCTGCTCCGCGCTCTTGTACGCGAGCGTGTATTGCAGTGCGACCGGCTCGTCCGCGTTGATGTGCCAGTCGTGCACGGCCTTCACGCGCGACGCGAGCGCGCCCGTCGCGAGCGCGTGATCGAGATAGCCGGCCTCGCCGTTGTACATATAGCTGTATGCGCCCGAGCCGATCTTGCTCGACACGAGATTCAGGTAGCCGCGCGACTCGAGCGCGCGAACCGGGTCTTCATACGTGTAGCTGTTCAGGTCGCCGATCAGCAGCACGCCTTCGCTGTGCGCGCCGGTCGGATTGCGGGCGAGCCAGTCGGCGACTTTCGCCGCCGCGCGCGTGCGCGTCGCGTTCCAGCAGCCCTGACCGTCGCCCTGGTCGAGGTCGTCGCCCGCCGCGTTCGGGCAGTTCTTCGATTTCAGGTGATTCACGGCGACCGTCACCGCGCGCGAGCCGCGGACCGGGCGGAACGTCTGCGCGAGCGGCTGGCGGTTCTTGTCGTCGATCGCGAGCGTCGCCGGCTCGCCGACCGGCTTGACCTTGCGGCTGTCGTAGATCAGCGCGACCGCGATCGCGTCCCCGCCGAGCCGCGCGACGCCCGGATTGACGACGCGCCAGCCGTCGCCGAGCTTCGCCGCGAGCTGGCGCACGGCGCTCAACTCGCCGTAGCCGTCGTTCTCGATTTCCATCAGGCCGATCACGTCGGCGTCGAGCGCCTTCAGCGCGCTGACGATCTTCGCGTCCTGCCGGACGAATTCTTCATAGCTCTTCGCTCCGCGGTTGTTCGGATCGTCGAAGCCCTTGCCCGTGCCGTCGCCGTTGAAGTAATTCAGTACGTTGAACGAAGCGACCCGCAGGTTCGCGCGCGGATCGCGCGCGGGCGCGGACGTGCGCGGGTTCGCATTCGCGGCGAACGCCGGCGTGCGCGAGCCCGGCACCGGCTGCAGGCGCCACGTGCCGTAGCGCATTTCGAGCACGCCTTCGACGTTCGCCGCCGTGTAGCCCGCGCGCAGCGTGTTCGCGGCGGAGAGCGCCGGCGCCGGGTAGGGAACGGTCGCGGGATTCTGCTTGTTCGAGCCGTCGTCGAGGATCAGCCGGTTGCGTGCGTTCGCGTCGGCCACCGTGTTCGCCTGCGCGGGCGGCACGACGCTCGTCGGCGTGCGCAGACGCCCGTTGCTGAGCAGCACGCTGCCGTAGCGGCCGAGCTCGTAGACCTCGGTGACGGTCAGCGTCTGCGGCAGCCGCACGAGCATGCCCTCATAGGCGGCGAACGTGCCCGGGCTGTCGACGGGCAGCGTGAGCGTAGCGGGCGTGACCGACTGGCCGCCCGCGCAGACCGCGATGCCGCCCGACAGCGTGAGCTGCGTCTGCCCGTATTTCTCTTCGACCTTGCCCGTCAGATGCACGAGGTCGCCCGCCTGTGCGCGCGCTTTCGGCGCGTAGACGAACAGCCCCTCGGAGACGCCGGGCTGATTGCGGCGCTGCGGATCGGCTTGCTGGACGAAGAAGCCGCCGAAGCCGTCGGTGCCGCCGAAGTCGGCCGTGACGACGGCTTCGATTGATACGTTCCGGCCGGCGAGCGGCGACGGCGCGCCGGCGCCTTGAATCTCGGCGATCGGCGTCGTGCTGCCGCCGCAGTTCGTGCTGACGGGCGCGGCCGTGGCCGCGAGGGCGGGCGCGGTCGCGATGGTGGACAGGAGCGACAGGGCGGTGAGCAAGGGCGTCGGAGTGCGCATGGGGACAGTCCGTTGTGTGGGAATCCTGAAAGCTTAATGGTGCATGTTGACAGTTTTGCGTAAAGAATAGATATGGATATGTAATCGGGCCAGGTTTTTTCGAGCAATGGCCCAGCGCATCGGCGGCGCGGGCGCGGCGGCGCGCGAGCGAACCGTTTCCATCGTCCGGGCCGCTGGAGCCGGGCCGGGCGAGCGAATGGCCGCACGGCTTCGCCGCGCGTGGGCAGCCATCGATTCCGATGGACCGCCGCTCGTTGGCCGCTCAAAATAGAAGCGCAGCCGTCCGTGATCGGCGGCGCGATGTGGCCGCATCGCGCGATTCCGGAGGGCCACGTCATAGGAGGTGACGCAAATGAGCTATATGTTGTTGATCGTCGAACCGCGGGGCCAACGCGCGGCACGCGCGCGAGCCGAAGGCGAGATCCTGTACGAGCGGATGCGCCACTACGCCAGCGAGTTGCAGTCGCGCGGCATACTGATCGGCGCCGAATCGCTCGTGTCCGACGACAAATCGACGCGCGTGCAGGTGCGCAACGGCGAAGTGCGGCTCGTGGACGGGCCGTTCGCCGAAGCGAAGGAAATGGTCGGCGGCTTCTTCCTGCTCGACGTCGCGACGGAAGGCGAGGCGCTCGCGATCGCCAAGGATTGTCCCGCAGCCGAGTGGTGCTCGGTCGAAGTGCGCGAGATCGGCCCGTGCTTCTCGTGACCGGATGCGAGCGCGCGCGCAACGCTCGCCGGAAGCCGTGCGCCGCATGAATCTGGGGTTTTCCCTGATTCGATATCCTTGATGTCGAGCGGGGATCGCGTCGTCCGTCGTAGGGGCAGGACGCCAGGTCAGGCGTCCTGTCATCTGCCGAAGGAGAGCGCGATGCGTTTCATGATCATGGTGAAGGCCAACGCGACGAGCGAGTCCGGCGCGATGCCCGACGAGTCGCTGATCGCCGCGATGGCGACGTATCACGAAGAACTGGCGAAGGCGGGCGTACTGCTCGACGCGTCCGGCCTGCAGCCTTCGTCCAAAGGCTGGCGCGTGCGCTATTCGGGCGGCAGGCGCACCGTCGTCGATGGTCCGTTCACCGAAACGAAGGAGCTGATCGCCGGCTACACGCTGATTCAGGTGCGCTCGCGCGACGAGGCGCTCGAATGGGCCCGCCGTTTTCCCGCGCCGTTCGGCGAGCGCGAGGACGGCGAGATCGAAGTGCGGCAACTGTTCGAGCTCGACGATTTCGAGCCGAGCGGCGCGGTCGAGCGATTCCGCGAGCTCGAGAGCAAGCTCGGCTGACGCCGGCGACAGGAGACGGCAATGGTCCAGATCGTGGTGATCGCCGGCGCGGTGGTGATTGCGCTCGCGCTGCTGTTGATGCTGTATGCGGCGTCGCGGCCGGGCACGTTTAGCGTCGAGCGCAGCGCGCGGATCGACGCGAACGCCGCGCGCATCTTTCCATACGTGGCGGACTTGCGCCGCTTCAACACGTGGAATCCGTACGAGCGCAAGGACCCGACGCTGCGCGGCGAATACGGCGCGGTGACCTCGGGCGTCGGCGCGAGCTATGCGTGGACGAGCGAGAAAGTGGGCATCGGCCGTTTCGAGATCACCGAACTCGACGAGCCTTCGCACGTGACGATGCGGCTCGATTTCGAGAAGCCGTTCGAGGCACACAACGTCGCGGAATTCACGCTGCGGCCGGAGGGCGACGCGACGGTCGTCACGTGGGCGATGCGCGGGCCGTCGCCGTTCCTGTCGAAGCTGATGCAAGTGTTCTTCAGCATCGACAAGATGGTCGGCGCGGATTTTTCCGCGGGGCTCGCGAACCTGAAGGCGCTCGCCGAAGGACGCGCATGACGGGGAACGCCGTTCATCGCGCGATAGACGCCGTCTGGCGGATCGAGGCCGCGAGAATCATCGCGCATGTCGCGCGGCTCGTGCGCGATGTCGGCGTGGCCGAAGAGCTCGCGCAGGATGCGCTCGTTGCCGCGCTCGAGCACTGGCCGCGCGGCGGCGTGCCGGATAATCCCGGCGCATGGCTGATGACGGCCGCGAAGCGCCGCGCGCTCGATCATCTGCGACAGAACGCGCTGCATGCGCGCAAGCACGAGCAGATCGGCCTCGATCTCGACGCGCTCGGCGCGCACGTTTCGCCGGACGTCGCCGACGTGCTCGAGGCGGCGCGCGACGACGACATCGGCGACGATCTGCTGCGGCTCGTGTTCACCGCGTGTCATCCGGTGCTGTCGACCGACGCGCGCGTCGCGCTCACGCTGCGCCTGCTGGGCGGGCTGACGACGGGCGAGATCGCGCGCGCGTTTCTCACGCCCGAGCCGACGATCGCGCAGCGGATCGTGCGCGCGAAGCGCACGCTGTCTGCCGCGAAGGTGCCGTTCGAAGTGCCGCGCGCGCCCGAGCGCGCGTCGCGCCTCGCTTCGGTGCTCGAAGTCATCTATCTGGTTTTCAACGAAGGCTATTCGGCGACGGCGGGCGACGACTGGATGCGTCCCGCGCTGACCGACGAGGCGCTGCGGCTCGGGCGCGTGCTCGCCGAGCTCGCGCCAAGCGAGAGCGAGGTGCACGGGCTCGTTGCGTTGATGGAGATCCAGGCGTCGCGGATGCATGCGCGCGTCGATGCGCGGGGGCGCCCCGTGTTGCTGCTCGATCAGGACCGCAGCCGCTGGGACCCGCTTCTGATCCGGCGCGGGCTCGCCGCGCTCGCGCGCTCGGAAGCGCTCGGCGGCGCGAGCGGCCCGTATGCGCTGCAGGCGGCGCTCGCCGCGTGCCACGCGCGTGCGCGCAGCGCCGCCGACACCGACTGGGAGCAGATCGTCGCGCTCTACGACGCGCTCGCGCAAGTCGCGCCGTCGCCCGTCGTCGAGCTGAATCGCGCGGTCGCGGTCGGCATGGCGTTCGGGCCGGCGGCGGGGCTCGAGATCGTCGACGGGCTCGCGGCCGATCCGGCGCTCGCGCGCTATCACTGGCTGCCGAGCGTGCGCGGCGATCTGCTCGCGAAGCTCGGGCGGCGCGACGAAGCGCGGGCGGAGTTTCGACGCGCGGCCGGCATGACGCTCAATGCGCGCGAGCGCGAGATGCTGCTCGCGCGGGCGATGGAGCGATGATGGTGCTTTCGATTTTCGATTTTCGATTTTCGATTTTCGATTTTCGATTTTCGATTTTCGATTTTCGATGCGTGATGCGCGGCGTGTCGTCGAGCGGGCGCGCGCTGCGGATGCGGGATGTCCGACGCTCGATGTGCGAGCACGCGGCTTGACGGGCTTTCGACGCGCGCGGCGCGCGGGCGTGTGCCACGACGTCGCGCGACGCACATGTCGATGTCGATCGGGGCGACGATGCACATGTGAGTCGTTGCGCTGCGTTGGTATGTGTCGGAACAGCGCCGCTTCATTCGGACATCCGGTGAACCGCTTCACGTAGTCTTCCGAAAGCCGAAAGCCGAAAGCCGAAAGCCGAAAGCCGAAAGCCGAAAGCCGAAAGCCGAAAGCCGAAAGCCGAAAGCCGCCAACCGCCAACCGCCAACCGCCAACCGTCAACCGCCAACCGTCAACGTCAACCGTCAACCGTCAACCGTCAACCGCCCGGCAAAGAATCGACAAGCGAAGCATTTTCAAGCCCTCCCCATCGTCGATTTCATTTCGAAGCTTTCCCGTTTTCCGATAATGCATCGCAGTCCGAACAGGAACTTGCGCCGCGTCGACGACTCCCACGGTCGCGCATCGCTTCATCGCGCAACCTACTCGCTCGGCGCGCCGCGCCGATTCTCAATCGCAAGTTACGACTCGAACGGAAAAGGGTATGGCTGAAGAACAACAAGCGAAAATCATCAACGAGGGCAGGCGCGGTTTTCTCGCGCGTTCGTCGGCATGGCCGGTGGGGATGCTCATGCTGCCGCTCGCCGGCTGCGGCGATGGCGACGGCGTCGTGTCGTCCGCGCACGCGCAGGATGCGTCGCAATCGTCGGGCTCGACGGGCGGCGCGGGCTACACGATCGATCGCTCGATCCAGTCGCCGAATCAGGATTCGCGCGTGCGCACGCTCGTGCTGCACTACACCGCGCAGACGCTCGCGGATTCGTTGGCATCGCTCACCAGTCCGCAGCGGCAGGTCAGCTCGCACTATCTCGTGCCCGACGCGGCCGACGACGGCCAGCGCTTCAAGGTATTCGAGCTCGTGCCGGAGGCGCGCCGCGCGTGGCATGCGGGCGTCAGCTACTGGCAGGGCGACCGGATGCTCAACGCGGGCTCGGTGGGCATCGAGATCGTCAATCTCGGCTTTCCGCCGGAAGACGAGAACCTGCCGCTGATGAACCGGCGCTGGTATTCGTATCCGGACGCGCAGGTCGCGGTGTTCGGCGCGCTCGCCGCCGACGTCGTCGCGCGGCACCAGGTGCTGCCGCACAAGGTGGTCGGGCATTCGGACGTCGCGCCCGGCCGCAAGACCGATCCGGGGCCGCTGTTCCCGTGGAAGAAGCTCTACGATCAATACAAGATCGGCGCGTGGCCGGAGGCCGAGGCGGTCGACTACTACCGGACCAACCGGCCTTTTTCGGGCGATGTCGCGAGCCTGCAGTCGAAGTTGCTCGCATACGGCTACGACACGCCGCAGACGGGCACGCTCGACGCACAGACGGTCAACGTCGTGTCGGCGTTCCAGATGCACTTCAGGCCGTCGCGCTATGACGGCGCGCCGGACGTCGAAACCGTCGCGATCCTCGACGCGCTGCTCGAGAAGTACTTCAACCGCAGCCGCGCGATCAGCAAGCAGGTGCTGCCGGGCGCGACCGCGCCGGCGGGAGAGAAGGGCAGCGACGTATGGCCGCTTGCGCCGGCGTCGCCGCGCTGACGTCGCAGACGCGCGCGTACCGTGCCGAGACGCGGCGCGGTACGCCACGGTGCGGTGCGGCGCCGCGCCGTGCGGTGAGACCGCCGTCCGCCGAGCCGCGGCCTTCGAAGGTCATCGCCACGACTATCGACGGCATTGAAAAAGCCTATTGGGGGATGCGCACGGAAGCGCCTAGATTGAAATGCACGGTGCCCCAGCGGCGGCAGCCGAGTTGCGCATCGTTCCCCACAATCGTTCATCCGGTCCGGCGCCGCGCGCCGGCATCGGACACGGAGGCGCAGATGGCACAGCTCAAGGGCAGCAAGACCGAAGAGAACCTGAAGTACGCATTCGCGGGCGAGTCGCAAGCGAATCGCCGCTACCTGTATTTCGCATCGAAGGCGGACGTCGAGGGACAGAACGACATCGCCGCATTGTTCCGCTCGACCGCCGAAGGCGAGACCGGCCACGCGCACGGCCACCTCGAATATCTGGAAGCGGTCGGCGATCCGGCGACCGGCTTGCCGTTCGGCACGTCCCGCCAGAATCTGCAATCGGCGATCGCGGGCGAGACGCACGAGTACACCGACATGTACCCGGGCATGGCGAAGACCGCGCGCGAAGAAGGCTTCGAGGAAATCGCGAACTGGTTCGAGACGCTCGCGAAAGCGGAGCGCAGCCACGCGAATCGGTATACGAAAGCGCTCGACGGGCTCGTCGACTGAGCGCGCCGCTCGCCGGCCCGCGAGCGTTCGCCCGCCGCATCGCCGGCCGGACGCGGCCGCGCGCGAGCGCGTCGCCGCGGGGCGGGCGCCACGCGCGCGTCCGCGCGCAACATGATGGAGCTGCCCCATGTCCCATCGAGAAGGCAGTCTGGAGGCTCCCACCCGGCATCCGCTCGATTGGCGATCGGATGCGTTCTACGATCAAGCCGCGATCGACGCCGAGCTCACCCGCGTATTCGAGATCTGCGCCGGCTGCCGGCGCTGCGTGTCGCTGTGCGGCGCATTTCCGACGCTATTCGATCTCGTCGACGAGACCGACACGGGCGAAGCGCATGCGGTCGATCCGAAATCGTTCGGCAAGGTCGTCGACCAGTGCTATCTGTGCGACCTCTGCTACATGACGAAATGCCCGTACGTGCCGCCGCATCCATGGAACGTCGACTTCCCGCATCTGATGCTGCGCGCGAGGGCCGCGCGCTACAAGCGCAACGACGTGAAGCTGCGCGACAAGCTGCTGTCGAACACCGACATGCTCGGCTATTTCGCCGGCATCCCGATCGTCACGCAGGCCGTCAATGCCGCGAATCGCACGCAGCCCTTGCGCGGCGCGCTCGAGGCGACGCTCGGCGTCGACCGGCACGCATGGCTGCCGCCGTTCGCGCCGCGCAAGTTCCGCCGCGCCGCGCAGCGCTCGCCCGGCCCGACGCCGCGTGACGGCGAGCGCACGCCGGGGCGCGTCGCGATCTACGCGACTTGCTACGTGAACTACAACGAACCGGGCATCGGCCACGATCTGCTCGCGGTGCTCGCGCACAACGGCATTCCGTACGAACTCGTCTCGAGCGAAGCATGCTGCGGGATGCCGCTGCTCGAACAGGGCAATCTCGAAGGCGTCGCACGGAAGAAGGACGCGAACATTCCGGTGCTCGCCCGCTACGCGCGCGAAGGCTATGCGCTGATCGGCGCGATTCCGAGCTGCGTGTTGATGTTCAAGAGCGAGCTGCCGTCGATGTTCCCCGACGATCCCGACGTGCGTGCGGTCGCCGACGCGTTCTGGGACCCGTTCGAATACGTGATCGCGCGCCATCGCGACGGACTGCTGAAGACCGATTTCAAGCACGAGCTCGGCACCGTGTCGTATCACGTGCCGTGCCATGCGCGCGTGCAGAACATCGGGCGCAAGACGGCCGACGCGCTGTCGCTCGTGCCGGGCACGAAGGTAAACGTCGTCGAGCGCTGCTCGGGCCACGCGGGCACGTTCGGCGTGAAGAGGGAATTCCATGCGCAGGCACTGAGGATCGGCGCGCCGGTGTTCAAGTCGATCGCGGAGCAGGCGCCCGACTACATGTCGTCCGATTGCGCGCTCGCCGGACACCATATCGAAGAGGGCATCGGCGCGAAAGGCGTCGAGCCGCCGCCCTTCGCGCATCCGCTCACGCTGCTGCGCAAGGCATACGGCATCTGAGCGCGGCCCACCGAACGAGGACCACGACATGACGCTCACCCGCGACTCGCTGCTGACGCTCGAAGCGTACGCGAAGGTGCGCCGCCAGGAACGAGCTCGCGTGATCGAGCACAAGAAGCGCCGCGCGGTGCCGGTCGGCAATCATCTGCGCCTGCTGTTCGAGGACGAGACGACGATCCGCTATCAGATCCACGAGATGCTGCACGTCGAAAAAATCTTCGACGAGGACGGCATCTCGGCCGAGCTCGACGCGTATCTTCCGCTCGTGCCGGACGGCAGCAATCTCAAAGCGACGATGCAGATCGAATACGAAAACGAAACGCAGCGGCGCGCGGCGCTCACGCGCCTCATCGGCATCGAGGATCGCGTTTTTCTCGTCGTCGGCGATGAGACGCCTGTCTATGCGATCGCGGACGAGGATCTCGAACGCGAAACGGCGCAGAAGACGTCCGCCGTGCACTTCCTGCGCTTCGAGTTGAGCGGTGCGATGAAGGCGAGGCTCAAGGCGGGCGCGCCGCTGTCGATTGGCTGCGACCATCCCAACTACCCGGTGCAAACGATGCGGATCGATCCGGACGTCGCCGCGTCGCTCGCCGGCGATCTGGATTGAGCGAGCGCGCGGCACGCGGCCGAACGAGCTGGCATCGATCGCATTTAATCAATTATGAGATTGCGTGTAATGAAAAGTATAACGATTGGAAAAGGATTTAATTACCGAACAATAAACAATTTGTCACGTATTTTCCCTTAATTTACCGATGTTGCAACGACGTCGGAAAATGCTTCCACTCATGCTGGGAGCTTGCGCCGGAACCGCTTGAAATATACTTTTCATATTCCCTTCAGCCTTGCTGGACGGGGCTTTGTGGCCACTCGAGATAAGAAATTCATAAAAATATGAAGGAAAAGCTGACCCTGCTTGACCACTTTCTTGTTTCAGTGCGTAACATGACGCCGGTGTCATATTGAGATAAACCCTGATGATGGTATGCTTCATGCACAAAAAATATCGCATACGAGTGAGACAGTGGTTCGTGCCTCATCGTCGGGAGTCGCGGCACCTTGTTTGTGCCTAGCGCGCCGGCGTGCACAACCGAATAGCGGTCCATGTGCAACCTGGCCGCGGTCACGAGAGCGACACGCTCGTGGCCGTGCCGCCAATCGCAGCCCGGCCTGGCTGCGTGGAGAGATCTATGTTCTTCGATGAGCTAAACGATGAAGAGTGGGCCCGTCTGTCGACGTTGATCGCCGATGAACCCATCCGACTGAACCGACGAGGTCGTCCGCGCGCGGAGAATCGGGTCGTTGCGAACGCGGTGCTGTGGATACTCACCACGGGCGAACCGTGGTCGAAGCTGCCCGGTCGCTATCCGTCCGGTCCGACGTGCCGGCGCCGTTTCGAAGAATGGCTCGCGAGCGGCACGCTCGGCGAGATGGTGAGAGTGCTGTCGGAAGAAAGCGGCCGCGCGTTCGCGTACGTGCCGCCGCCGCCCGAGTCCGTCACGCCCGTGCGGCGCGCGGAGCCCGCAGCCGATTGCGATCGGCTGCGCGGCGTGTTCTGGCAAAACCCGGAGTCGTGGCAACTGCCCGTCGCGCAAGCGAACGCCTGCCGCTCGGGCGCGGGCGTGAACGTCCGGCGCTTCGCGAGCGACGACGAGGAAGACGAGCCGAGCGACGTCGAGAAATCGCATCGCGACGGCTTCGCCGTGCCCGGCGCGGCCGTGCGCGACCATGGACATGGCCGCGCGCATCCCGCCTCGTTCAGCTTCGCGACACACGCGCCGCAAACCGAGACCTATCGCGGCTACACCGTGTACGGCATCGCGCAGCCCGTGCAGAACCTGATGTATCGGGCATGGGCGGAGATCGTGCAGGACGATCGGCGCGTCGAGCGCTCGGGACTCATCGGCCCGCGCTTCACCGACGCCGAATCGGCGGAGCAGTACGCGCTCGATTGGGCGCGTCAATGGATCGATCGCCAATCCGGGAGCGCGCAGAGCAAGCGTGAAGCGTCTGCGCCCGCGGACGGGGCGGCGGGCAAGTCGGTGCCGACGATCGCCGGGCTGTCCGCGCTCGCGATGGCCGAAACCAACATCAAGCATTTCGCGGCCGAGCGCCGTCGCGCGCTGGCAGAGGGACGCGGCGATGCGCCGCAAGTGCAGGTCGACCGGCACGAATACGCATATCGCGTCGGTTGAATGCCGTAGCGCCCGTTGCCGCGCGGCCCGCTTGGTCGCGGACCGCGCGGCCGCTGCGGGGCGGCCGTCCCGTTACCGTCAGTGTCTTCCATAGTTGTCTTCGAAGCGGACGATGTCGTCCTCCCCGAGATACGAGCCCGATTGCACTTCGATCAGTTCGAGCGGCATCTTGCCGGGATTTTCGAGCCGATGCGATACGCCTAGCGGAATGTAGGTCGACTCGTTCTCCGACAGCAGGAATGTTTCGTCGCCGCGCGTGATTCGTGCGGTGCCGCGCACGACGATCCAGTGCTCGGCGCGGTGGTGATGCATCTGGAGCGACAGGCGCGCGCCCGGCTTGACGACGATCCGCTTCACCTGGAAGCGCTCGCCGCTGTCGACCGAATCGTAATGCCCCCACGGGCGATGCACCTTGCGGTGATCGGACGTTTCCGCGCCGGATTCCGCCTTCAGGCGTCCGACGATTTTTTTCACGTCCTGCACGTGCGCGCGATCGGCGACGAGGATCGCATCCGGCGTTTCGACGACGACGAGATCCTGCGTGCCGACGCAGGCGATCAGGCGTCCTTCCGAATGCGCGAACGTCGACGACGCCTGCTCGAAGCACACGCGGCCGCGCGCGACGTTGCCGTCGGCGTCCTTGTCGCTGATCTGCCAGAGCGCGTCCCACGAGCCGACGTCTGACCAGCCGGCGTCGAGTGGCACGACCACGCTCTCGCAAACGGCGGGCAGGTTCGACAACGGTTCCATCACCGCGTAGTCGATCGAGTTCGACGGCGATGCGGCGAAGCTGTCCCGGTCGACGCGAAAGAACGGACCGTCGTCTCTGCCGAGCGCGACCGCACGCGCGCAGGCTTCGTGGATCGCCGGCTGGAAGTGGCGGATCGCCTTCAGCCACACCGACGCGCGGACGATGAAGATGCCGCTGTTCCACCAGTACTCGCCCGATGCGACGTATTGCTGAGCGAGCTCGAGATGCGGCTTTTCGACGAAGCGCTCGAGCTTCCTGACCGCGACGCCGAGCCCGGCGTCGCCCGCACTCGCGGCGCCGACGCGGATGTAGCCGTAGCCCGTCTCGGCGCGCGTCGGCACGATGCCGAGCGTCGCGATCATCCCTTGCTCGGCATGGCGCACGCCGGCCGCGACCGCTTGCTGGAAGCGCGCGACGTCGGCCACCGCGTGGTCGGCCGGCATCACGGCGAGCACGGCGTCGCCGCCGCCCGCGGCCGCATGCAGCGCGGCGATCGTCAGCGCTGGCGCGGTGTCGCGGCCGAGCGGCTCGAGCACGAGCGTCGCGTCCTTGCCCGCGAGCCGCAATTGCTCGGCGGTCGTGAAGCGGTGCTCTTCGCCGCACACGACGATCATTCGTTCGGATACCGGATGATCGGCCGACAGGCCGTCGAGACGGCGCGCGGTCGATTGCAGCAGCGATTCGTTGCCGAGCAGGTTGATCAGTTGCTTCGGATGACGCTCGCGCGACATCGGCCAGAGCCGCGTGCCCGACCCCCCGGCCAGAACGACGGGTTGCACGGAAAGGCGCGCGCCGACGGCGGCGGTGGCGGGGCCGGCGGCGGCGGCGGGCGTGGCGTTCATGATGGCGCTCCTCGAATACAAGACAGTCCCGAGGTTGTAGCACGACGTAAATCGACAATAAAAGAATCGCACGGATGCACCCGATTGGCGGCTTGTTATCGTGCGGTGCAAACAAGTTGCATCGAATGCGCGATAAGTAATGAATAAAAAATTAAAAAAATATTGGGTGCGGGTCCTTGGTGCCCTTGCTGGACAAGGGTTTCATCTCGATCTTCAGATCTTATGGTTCTCTATCGAAGTGATTGATTCGGAAAAACATGCTGCCTGAAAAGCATCGCGCGACCGAAAAAATTTCCGATTATTTTTAGAAATACTTGTGCGCTTGCGGGAGGAATTTTCTTCCCGGTTCAATAACGCCATGCAATGTTTAAATCGGATGCACGTCGACGAGATGTGTGCGGCCGGTTTCCGTCTCACGAGGAAGAGTCATGTTGAGCGTGCTGGCTAGGATGATCGATATCGCGATGGCCGTGGCGGGCGCGTTGTTCGCCGCGATGATCCATCGTGGCGGCTTCGTGTGGCTCGACGACCTTCAGCGCACGGTCGTCGTGTTCGACTGCATGCTTGTCGTCGTGTTCTTTCCGGCGTTCGGCATCTATCAGTCGTGGCGCGGCAAGCCGTTGTTCGGGCTCATGTGGCGCGTGTCGGTCGCGTGGCTCGTCGTCGAGGGCGCGGGCATCCTGATGAGCTTCAGCGTTCATCACGCGGGCGAGCTGTCGCGCCTGTGGCTCGGCTACTGGGCGATGGCGACGATCACGCTGCTGGTCGCCTCGAAGGCCGGCGTCTACGCGGTGCTGCGGCAACTGCGGCGCGGCGGCTTCAATCACAAGTCGGTCGCGATCGTCGGCAGCGCGGATGCAGCCGCGACGAAGCGCCTCGTCGCCCACATGCGGGCACGTCCGGATGCGGGCTTCAATCCGGTATGCATCTACGACGAGCACGACGACGCGGCGCTCGCCGAGATCGAAGGCGTCGCGATCGAGCGCCGCTTCGGCGATCTCGTGCGCCTCGTGCGCGGCCGCGAGATCCGCGAGCTGTGGCTCGTGCTGCCGCTGTCCGAGGAGCCGCAGATTCACCGGATCGTGACCGAGTTCCGAAACGATTTCGTCAACATTCGCTTCGTGCCGGACGTGCGCAGCCTGTCGTTCTTCAATCAGGAAGTCATCGAACTGCTCGGCGTGCCCGCGATCAATCTCGCCGCGTCGCCGATCACCGACGTGCGCATCCTGCCGAAGTTCGTGTTCGACCGGCTGTTCGCGCTCGCCGCGCTCATGATGCTGTCGCCCGCGATGCTCGCGATCGCTGCGCTCGTGAAGCTGACGTCGCCCGGCCCCGTGTTCTTCCGGCAAAAGCGCAAGGGCATCGACGGCAACGAGTTCGAGATCTACAAGTTCCGCTCGATGAAGGTGCATCACGAGGCGGCGGGGAGGATCACGCAGGCGAAGAAGAACGACGCGCGCGTGACGCCCGTCGGCCGCTTCCTGCGCCGCACGAGCCTCGACGAGCTGCCGCAGTTCATCAACGTGCTGAAGGGCGAGATGTCGGTGGTCGGCCCGCGTCCGCATGCGCTCGAGCACGACGACATCTACAAGGATCTCGTCAAGGGCTACATGTTCCGTTACCGGATCAAGCCGGGCATCACCGGCTGGGCGCAGATCAACGGCTTTCGCGGCGAGACCGATCGCGTCGAGAAGATGATGGGCCGCGTGAAGCTCGATCTGTACTACATGCAGAACTGGTCGTTCTGGCTCGACATCAAGATCGTCGCGCTGACGCTGTGGAAAGGCTTCACGGGCAGCAACGCGTACTGAGCGCGGCAACGCGTTTTTCGACTCACTGGGTAAGAGGTTCGACAGATGAATCTGACTATCATCGGCAGCGGTTACGTGGGGCTCGTCACGGGCGCCTGTCTCGCCGACATCGGCCACGACGTGTTTTGTCTCGACGTCGACCGGAAGAAAATCGACATCCTGAACGGCGGCGGCGTGCCGATTCACGAGCCGGGCCTCAAGGAGATCATCGCACGCAACCGTTCGGCGGGCCGCCTGCAATTCTCGACCGACGTCGAGGCGGCCGCCGCGCACGGCGACGTGCAGTTCATCGCGGTCGGCACGCCGCCCGACGAGGACGGCTCCGCGGATCTCCAGTACGTGCTCGCGGCCGCGCGCAACATCGGCCGGCACATGAAGGGCTTCAAGGTGATCGTCGACAAGTCGACGGTGCCCGTCGGCACGGCCGAGCGCGTGCGCGCGGTGGTCGCCGAGGAACTGGAAGCGCGCGGCGACGATTCGATGTTCTCGGTCGTGTCGAATCCGGAGTTCCTGAAGGAAGGCGCGGCGGTCGAGGACTTCACGCGGCCGGACCGGATCGTGATCGGCTGCGACGACGACGTGCCCGGCGAACGCGCGCGCGAGCTGATGAAGAAGCTCTATGCGCCGTTCAATCGCAATCACGAGCGCACGCTCTACATGGACGTGCGCTCGGCCGAGTTCACGAAATACGCGGCGAACGCGATGCTCGCTACGCGCATTTCGTTCATGAACGAGCTGGCGAATCTCGCGGACCGATTCGGTGCCGACATCGAGGCTGTGCGCCGCGGGATCGGCTCCGATCCCCGCATCGGCTATCACTTTCTGTACGCGGGCTGCGGCTTCGGCGGCTCGTGCTTTCCGAAGGACGTCGAAGCATTGATTCGCACTGCGTCCGAGCACGGGCAGGCGCTGCGTGTGCTGCAGGCGGTGTCGGCCGTCAACGACGAGCAGAAGCATGTGCTCGCGCGGAAGGTCGTTTCGCGTTTCGGAGAGGACCTCACGGGCCGCCGCTTCGGCGTGTGGGGGCTCGCGTTCAAGCCGAACACCGACGACATGCGCGAGGCGCCGAGCCGCGCGCTGATCGCGGAGCTGCTGTCGCGCGGCGCGCACGTCACGGCGTACGACCCGGTCGCGCAGGCCGAAGCGCAACGCGTGCTCGCGCTCGACTTGCACGATCGACCGGATGCGCTCGCGCGGCTCGCGTTCGCCGACGACGAAGCACAAGTCGCGCAGGACGCGGACGCGCTCGTGATCGTCACCGAATGGAAGGCGTTCAAGAGCCCGGATTTCGAGGCGCTCGGCAAGCGCTGGAAGACGCCCGTGATTTTCGACGGACGCAATCTGTACGAGCCGATCGCGATGCGCGAGCTCGGCATCGAGTATTACCCGATCGGGCGGCCGGGCGCCGCGCCGCACGCGGCGAAGAGCGACGGGCGCCGCGCGCGCGCGGCGCGCGCCGGCGCGTGAGCAACGACGCGAGTTCGACCATGTTCCGCAATATTCTGATCGTATGCCGCGCGAACGTGTGCCGGAGCCCGGCCGCGGAGCTGCTGTTCAAGTCGATGGCGCCGCGCGCGTCGCTCTCGTTCCATTCGGCGGGCATCGACGCGAACGACGGCGACGGCATCGATCCGACGATGTCGCGCCTGCTCGCGGCGCGCGGTGTCGACGCGGCGCCGCATCGTTCGCGGCGACTGAGCCGCGTGCTCGTGCGCGCCGCGGATCTCGTCCTCGTCACCGAGCGCGGGCAGATTTCCGAAGTCGAGGCGATCGATCCGATCGCGCGCGGCAAGGTGCATCTGCTCGGCAAATGGGAGGGCGCGGAGATCGCCGATCCCCACGGCGGTCCCGAAGCCGATTATCGGGATAGCTACACATTGATCGAACGTCTGGTTCAAGGATGGCTGCAAAAGATATGCTGAATCGTTCGCTTAGACCTCTGGCGCTTGCCGTAGCCGCCGCCGTGCTGTTGCAGGCGTGCGCGATGGCGCCCGGCAACTACCTCGACACGTCGCGTCTCGACGACAAGGATGCGCAGCCGACCGAGCACTACAACGTGCAGCTCATCACCGCGCAGATGATCGTGTCGCAGGCCGACGCGCAGCATAAGGAGCGGCCGCTGCCGCCGTCGCGCTTCGTCGATCCGATGCAGTACGTGTACCGGGTCGCGCCGCAGGACATTCTCGGCGTCACCGTCTGGGATCACCCGGAGCTGACGACGCCGCAAGGCCAATCGTTCTCGAGCGGCGGCAACACGACGCAGACGGTCGCGGGCGCGCTGCAGCAGCCGTATGCGAATGCGCTGCCCGGCCAGGCCGATCCGTACGGGCAGACGGTGATGTCCGACGGCACGATCTACTTTCCGTTCGTCGGCCGCCTGCACGCGGCGGGCAAGACGGTGGGCCAGGTGCGTGACGAGCTCGCCGCGCGGCTCGCGCGCTACGTGAAGAATCCGCAGGTCGACGTGCGCGTGCTGTCGTACCGCAGCCAGAAGGTGCAGGTGACGGGCGAAGTGAAGACGCCCGGCCCGCTCGCGATCACCGACGTGCCGCTCACGCTCGTCGACGCGATCACGCGCTCGGGCGGCTCGACGAACGAGGCGGACCTGCAGCGCGTGCGCCTCACGCGCGAGGGCAAGTTCTATCAGCTCGACGCAAACGGGATGCTCGATCGCGGCGACGTCACGCAGAACGTGATGCTGCAGCCGGGTGACATCGTCAACGTGCCGGACCGCAGCGACAGCCGCGTGTTCGTGATGGGCGAAGTGAAAACGCCCGCGACAGTGCAGATGCTCAAGGGACGCCTGACCATTGCCGACGCGCTGACGGCGGGCGGCGGCATCCTCGACACCGACGCGAATCCGCGCCAGGTGTACGTGCTGCGCGATTTGCAGGACAAGCCGAACACGCCCGACATCTTCCGTCTCGACATGACGCAGCCCGACGCGCTGATGCTGTCGAGCCGCTTCCAGCTGAAGCCGCTCGACGTCGTGTACGTCGGCACGTCGGGATCGGTGCGCTTCAACCGCCTGCTGCAGCAGATTTTCCCGACGATCCAGTCGATTTACTACATGAAGCAGATCACGCGCTGATCGGTCCCGGGCCGTCGCGCGCGGCCCGCCTCAACCTCAAGCGGGAATGCATGGTGAATACGCAAGCGAAACATCCTTATGCCGACCTCGCGGTGAAGACCGACGAGGAAGACGTCGTCCTGGGACAGATGATCCAGGTGATTCTCGACGATATCTGGCTGCTTCTCGGCATCGCGTTTGTCGTGATCGCGCTCGCCGGGCTCTACTGCTACGTCGCGAAGCCGGTTTATTCGGCCGATGCGCAGGTGCGCGTCGAGGTGGGCGACAACACGTCTCAGGCCCTCACGCAAACGCAGACAGGCGCGATGATCAACAGCGGGCCGCCCACGCCGCCGACCGATGCGGAGATCGAGATCATCAAGAGTCGCGGCGTCGTCGCGCCCGTCGTCGAGCAGTTCAAGCTGAACGCGTCGGTCACGCCGGACACGTTCCCGATTCTCGGCGCGATCGCCGCGCGGCTCGCGGCACCAGACCATCCGGCGAAGCCGTGGCTCGGGTTGTCGTCGTACGCGTGGGGCGGCGAGGACGCGAACGTCGATTCGATCGACGTGTCGCCCGCGCTCGAGGGCAAGAAGCTGACGCTGACGGCCGGCGCGGACGGCGGCTACACGCTGGCCGATCCGGACGGCAATCTGCTCGTGCGCGGCAAGGTCGGCGAGAGCGAGCAGGGCGGCGGCGTGACCATCAACGTATCGAAGCTCGTCGCGCGTCCCGGCACCCGCTTCACGGTGGTCCGGCAGAACGATCTCGATGCGATCACCGCGTTCCAGTCGGCGATTCAGGTGGCCGAGCAGGGCAAGCAGACGGGCGTGATCCAGATCTCGCTCGAAGGCAAGGACCCCGAACAAACCGCGCAGATCGCGAACGCGCTCGCGCAGTCGTACCTGCATCAGCACGTGACGAGCAAGCAGGCGGAAGCGACGAAGATGCTCGAGTTCCTGAAGAACGAAGAGCCGCGTCTGAAATCGGACCTCGAGCGTGCGGAGGCGGAGCTCACCCAATATCAGCGCACGTCCGGCTCGATCAACGCGAGCGACGAAGCGAAGGTCTACCTTGAAGGCAGCGTCCAGTACGAGCAGCAGATCGCCGCGCAGCGGCTGCAACTCGCGGCGCTCGCGCAGCGCTACACGGACGAGCATCCGCTCGTCGTCGCGGCAAAGCAGCAGCTCGCGCAGCTCGAAGGGGAGCGTGCGAAGTACGACGGCAAGTTCCGCGGGCTGCCGGCGACCGAGGTGAAGGCGGTTGCATTGCAGCGCAACGCGAAGGTTGCGGAAGACATCTACGTGCTGCTGCTCAACCGCGTGCAGGAGCTGTCGGTGCAGAAGGCCGGCACGGGCGGCAACATCCGGCTCGTCGACGCGGCGCTGCGCCCGGGCGTGCCGGTCAAGCCGAAGAAGGTGCTGATCCTGTCGGCGGCGGCGCTGCTCGGCCTGATTCTCGGCACGAGCGTCGTGTTCCTGCGCCGCAACCTGTTCCATGGCATCGAGGACCCGGATCGCGTCGAGCGCGCGTTCAATCTTCCGCTGTACGGCCTCGTGCCGATGAGCGCCGAGCAGGCGCGCTTCGACGCCGCCGACAAGGGCAGCCGCGTGCGGCCGATTCTCGCGTGCGCGCGCCCGAAGGACATGAGCGTCGAAAGCCTGCGCAGCCTGCGCACCGCGATGCAGTTCGCGCTGATGGACGCGAAGAACCGCGTGATCGTGCTGACGGGCCCGACGCCCGGCATCGGCAAGAGCTTCCTCGCCGTGAATCTCGCCGCGCTCGTCGCGCATTCGGGCAAGCGCGTGCTGCTGATCGATGCGGACATGCGGCGCGGCACGCTCGACCGCTACTTCGGCATGGGCGAGAAGAACGGCTTGTCGGAGTTGCTGAGCGATCAGGTCGCGCTCGAAGAGTCGATTCGCGAAACGTCGGTGCCGGGGCTGTCGTTCATCCCGTCCGGCTCGCGTCCGCCGAACCCGTCGGAGCTGCTGATGTCGCCGCGTCTGTCGCAATACCTCGACGGCCTCGCGAAGCGCTACGACATGGTGATCGTCGATTCGCCGCCGATTCTCGCCGTCACCGACGCGACGATCTTCGGCGAGCTCGCCGGATCGACGTTCCTCGTGCTGCGCTCCGGCATGCACACCGAGGGCGAGATCGGCGACGCGATCAAGCGGCTGCGTACCGCGGGCGTGCAGCTGCAAGGCGGGATCTTCAACGGCGTGCCGGCGCGCACGCGCGGCTACGGCCGAGGCTATGCCGCCGTGCACGAATACCTGAGCGCGTGACGCGGGCCATTCTCCGATCGACGAGGTGACGATGAAAATTTCCGTACTCGTGCCGACCTACCGGCGTCCGGCGGATCTCGCGCGCTGCCTGATCGCGTTGCAGCGGCAGCGCGTCGCGCCCGACGAGGTGATCGTCGTCGCGCGCGCCGACGACGACGCGACCCACGAGCGGCTCGCCGATCCGGGCGTGCGCGGCGCGCTTGCGCTGCGCGTGGTCGCGGTCGACGTGCCGGGGCAGGTGGCGGCGCTCAATCGTGGGCTCGACGCGGCGCGCGGCGACGTGATCGCGATCACCGACGACGACGCCGCGCCGCGCGCCGACTGGCTCGAACGGATCGGCGCGATATTCGCCGCCGATCCGCGCGTCGGCGCGGTAGGCGGCCGCGACTGGGTGTACGAAAAAGGCTGCCTGCTCGACGGCGAACGTCCGCTCGTCGGCCGGCTCACCGTGTCGGGCAAGATCATCGGCAATCATCATCTCGGCGTAGGCGGCGCGCGCGAAGTCGATACGCTGAAAGGCGCGAACATGAGCTATCGCCGCGCGGCGATCGAGGGCCTGCGTTTCGACACGCGCCTTCGCGGCGCGGGCGCGCAGACGCACAACGACACGTCGTTCAGCATGTGCGTGAAGCGCGCGGGGTGGAAGCTCGTCTACGACCCGGCTGTCGCGGTCGATCACTATCCGGCCGAGCGCTTCGATGACGACCGCCGCGACGCCGCATCGATGGCCGCGCTGTCGAACGCTGCATACAACCTGCATCTGACCTTGCGCGAGCATTTGCCGCCCGCGCGGCGCATGATCGCGTGGTGGTGGTGGACGTTCGTCGGCACCCGCGTGTATCCGGGGCTCGCGCACGTCGCGCTGACCGTCGCGGCGAAGAACGGCGCGAGCATGCGCGCGCGATGGCGTGCCGTGCGGCGAGGTGCGCACGACGCGCGGCGCGTGACGCCCGCGCCGCACGCCGGCGTCGCGCGATGAGCGACACGTTTCGGATTCACTTGTTTCGGGCTGGAGTTACCGCATGATCGCCACGAAGGTTCACGTTCATCTCTTTTACGGCGCCGATCCGCGCACCTATCGCAAGGGCGACGACATCGGCTGCCTGTACGGCTATCACCATGCGGAGTCCGAAGAGTTCGCACTGACGTATTCGCGCGATGCGCGCGAGAACAGGCTCATCAGCGTCGGCCGTCGTGCGCTGAAGTACGTGCTCGGCTTCGATCTGATGCATGCGTGGCGCAACCGCGCCGAGCTGCTGGGTTCCGACGTGATCTGGACGCACACCGAACAGGAGCATCTTGCGGTGGCGCTCGTGCTGAAGCTGTCCGGCGCGCGCGGCGCGAAGCCGCTGCTGCTCGCGCAAAGCGTGTGGCTGTTCGACAAATGGCCCGACTACGGCGGCGTGCGCCGTTGGGCGTATCGGATGCTGATCGGCCGCGCGGACGTGCTGACGACGCTCGCGCGCAACAACGCCGAGCTGTGCCGCCGCTACCTGCGGCGCGATGCACTGCACGTGTACTACGGGCTGAACACGCAGGATTTTCCGGTGCGCGTGCCGGACGCATGGTCGCCGCATCGGCCGTTGCGGATCGCCGCGATCGGCAATGATCGCGATCGCGACTGGAAGACGTTCGTCACCGCGTTCGGCGGCGATTCGCGCTATGACGTGCGGCTCGCCACGCGCCGCCGGATTTCGCGCGCGCTGCACGCGCCGAACGTCGAGATCGCGCCTGCTTCGGGCATCGTCAAGCAGCGCGAACTATATGACTGGGCGGATCTGATCGTCGTGCCGCTGCGGCCCAATCATCATGCGTCGGGCATTACGGTGATGCTCGAGGCGGCGGCCGTCGGGAAACCGATGATCGTGAGCGACGTCGGCGGGCTACGCGACTATTTCCCGCACGGTACGGCGACATACGTGCAGCCGTTCGACGCTGGCGCGTTGCGGCGCGCGGCCGATGCGCTCGCCGCGCGGCCCGAGCAGGCGCTCGCGCGCGCGCGGGCGGCCGCGCGCCGGCTGAAGGCGCGCGATCTGACGACGCAGCAGTTCGCCGAGCAGCACGTTCGGATCACGCGCGATCTGCTCAAGCGCCGGCGCGCGCACGCGACGGCCGCGGCGGCGCTGTCGTTCGCGGATTCGCGTTCGCGCTCGAACGGGTGAGGGCCGCGACGGTGAGCGTGACGACCCTGCCCGTTCCCGCATCCGGCGGCGGCGCGAGCCGGCGAAAGCTGCTTGGCGATCCGAAGCATTGGGTCGCGCAGGCGGGATTGTGGACCGTCACGGGGCTGCTGATCGCCGCGCATCAGGGCACGCTTCTGACGTACGGTTTTCCGTGCCTCGCGGTGGCAACCGGCTTGTGGCTGTATTTCGTGAACCCGGCGCGCTACGTCGGCTTCATATGGTGGATGTGGTTCCTGAGTCCGGAAGTGCGGCGTCTCGCCGACTGGTCGAAGGGCGCGTACACGCCCACGAGCCTGATCCAGATCGCGCCGCTCGCGGTCACGATGATCGCGGGGCTCGGCCTGCTGCGCCACTACCGGGTGCTCGCGGAACGGCGCGGACTGCCGGTGCTGCTGATCCTGTTCGGCCTGATGTACGCGTTCCTCGTCGGCGTCGTGTCGAGCGGCCCGCTCGCCGCGACCTACGACCTCGCGAACTGGCTCTACCCGGTGGTGATCGGCTTTCACATCGTCGTGCATTCGCGCGATTACCCCGAGTACCGCAAGGTGATCCTGTCGACGTTCGTCTGGGGGATGTTCGTGATGGGCATCTACGGGATCGTGCAGTTCTTCGCGATGCCGAAATGGGATGCGCTGTGGATGATCGGCTCGCAGATGAATTCGCAGGGCGATCCGGTGCCGTACGGCGTGCGCGTGTTCAGCACGATGAATTCGTCGGGCCCGTTCGCGTTCGCGATGATGGGCGCGCTCGTGTTCATGATCGCCGCGACCGAGCGCGTGCGCTGGCTCGCGGGGGCGGCGGGCGTCATCTCGTTCTGCCTGTGCCTCGTGCGTTCGACGTGGGGCGGCTGGGTGATCGCGCTCGCTATCCAGCTCGCGAAATCGAGCAATCGCGTGCGCGTGCGGATCATCGGCAGCGCGATCGTGCTGGCCGCGCTGTGCGTGCCGCTTTTGACCGTCGGCCCCGTCGCGGACCGCCTCGGCCAGCGTCTGCAGACGATCACGAACCTGAAGGACGATCGCAGCTACGACGATCGCAACAAGTTCTACGCGACGTTCGCGCAGACCGCGTTTACCGACGTCGCGGGCGAAGGGCTCGGCGCGACCGGCGCGTCGACGAAACTGTCGAGCGACAGCGGCAACCTCGGCAAGTACGGCAGCTTCGACAGCGGCGTGATGAACGTGCCGTTCGTGCTCGGCTGGCCCGGCACGCTGCTCTACCTGCTCGGGCTCGTTTGGCTGCTCGCCCGTGCGCTGCGCGTGTCGTTCAGGCTGCGCAGCGACAAGTTCGTCGCCGCGTGCCTGAGTCTCAGTTTGTCTGTCTTCGCGATGCTCGTCTTTACCAATTCGTTCATCGGCACAGGAGGGCTGTTGCTGTTCATGAGCATATTTTCGATCTTGTCCGCGGCGCACTGGCAAAAGCTACAGCGCGCGAGCGCCGCGCGTTTTCCGGGAGCCGAACAATGAGAATCGCTATCGTCACGCACGTCGTGCGGCATAACGACGGCCAGGGACGCGTCAATTACGAGATCGCGCGAGCCGCGCTCGCGGAGAACTATCAAGTGACGCTCGTCGCGTCGCACGTCGCGCCGGAGCTGCTCGCCGATGCGCGCGTGCGCTGGATTCCGGTGAAATCCGGCCGCTTCTGGCCGTCGACCCTCGTCAAGCAGCAGGTGTTCGCGATCAAGAGCGCATGGTGGCTGCGCCGCCATCGCGATGCGTACGACGTGCTTCACGTCAACGGCTTCATCGCTTGGGTGCGCGCCGACGTGAACACCGCGCATTTCGTCCACGGCGGCTGGTTCGCGAGCCGTTATTACCCGTTCGGCCTCACGAAGGGAGTGTGGTCCGCGTATCAGTACGTCTATACGCGAACCAACACGCTGCTCGAACGCTGGGCGTATCGCCGCTCGCGCGCGATCACGGCCGTGTCGCAGAAGGTGGCCGACGAGATCCGCCGGATCGGCATCGACGGCGACCGGATCGGCGTGATCTACAACGGCGTCGACGCGCAGGCGTTTGCGAGCGCGACGCCCGATCGCCGCGCATTCGGTTTGCCGTCCGAACCGTTCATGCTGCTGTTCGTCGGCGATCTGCGCACGCCGCGCAAGAACCTCGGCACCGTGCTGAAGGCGCTGACGCAGTTGCCGCCCGACGTGCACTTGGCGGTCGCGGGATCTTTGCCGGGCAGTCCGTATCCGGACGAGGCGCGTGCGCTGAAGATCGATTCGCGCGTGCACTTTCTCGGGCTCGTGAAGAACATGCCGACGCTGATGTCGTCGGTCGACGCGTATGTGTTTCCTTCGCGCTACGAAGCGATGAGCCTGTCGCTGCTCGAGGCGATGGCGGCGGGGCTGCCCGTCGTGACCGCGCGCACCGCGGGCGGGGCGGAGATCATCACGCCGGATTGCGGGATCGTGCTCGAGGACCCCGACGATCCGGCCGCGCTCGCGCAGGCGATCGGCCGTCTCGCGCGCTCGCGCGACGCGTGTCGCGCGATGGGCGATGCGGCACGCAAGCTGATGGACGGATTCGGTTGGGCGCGCATGGGCGCGCAATACATTGCGCTGTATCGCCGGCTGCGCCAGTCGTCGCAGTCGCCGTCGCTCGTCGGCGCCGAGCATGCCGTGACGCAGGAGCCATCGTAATGAATCACACAGGAACGTCGATCAAGTCGCTGCAAATCGGCATGCACTGGTTTCCCGAGCGGGCGGGCGGGCTCGATCGCATGTATTACGCACTCGTCGGCGCGCTGCCGGGCGCGGGCGTCGCGGTGCGCGGCGTGGTCGCGGGCTCCGAGCGCGTCGCGGCCGACACGGGCGGCGCGATTCGCGGCTTCGGGCCGGCGACGTCGTCGCTGCCGCGCCGGATGATCGCCGCGCGCCACGCGCTGCGCGACGTGATCCGCGCCGAGCGGCCCGACGTGGTGTCGTCGCACTTCGCGCTGTACACGTTTCCCGGGCTCGACGTGACGCGCGGCATTCCGCAGGTGTCGCATTTTCAGGGGCCGTGGGCGGACGAGAGCCACGTCGAGGGCGCGGATTCGCTCGGGCAGAAGGTCAAGCACCGGCTCGAGCAGGCGGTCTACTCGCGCTCGTCGCGGTTCATCGTGCTGTCGCGCGCGTTCGGGCAGATTCTCACGTCGCGCTACAACATCGATCCGGCCCGCGTGCGCGTCGTGCCGGGCTGCGTCGACACCGCGCAGTTCGATCTGCCGATGATGCCCGCCGACGCGCGCCGCAAGCTGCAACTGCCGCAGGACCGGCCGATCGTGCTCGCGGTGCGGCGGCTCGTGCGGCGCATGGGGCTCGAGGATCTGATCGACGCGGTGAAGATCGTGCGCCGTCGGCATCCGGACGTGCTGCTGCTGATCGCGGGCAAGGGGCGGCTCGAAAGCGAATTGCAGAAGCGGATCGACGACGCCGAACTCGGCGACAACGTGAAGCTGCTCGGCTTCGTGCCCGACAACCATCTGGCCGCGCTGTATCGCGCGGCGACGGTGAGTGTCGTGCCGACCGTCGCGCTCGAAGGATTCGGGCTCATCACCGTCGAATCGCTCGCGTCCGGCACGCCGGTGCTCGTGACGCCCGTCGGCGGGCTGCCGGAGGCGGTTGCCGGCTTGTCGGATGCGCTCGTGCTGCCCGAAATCGGCGCGCACGCGATCGCGGACGGGCTGACGGCCGCGCTGTCGGGCTCGCTCGTGCTGCCGGATGCGGACGCTTGCCGGCGATACGCGCGCGAGCATTTCGACAACGCGGTGATCGCGCGGCGCGTTGCGCAGGTCTACGAGGAGGCGATTCGAGCGGGTGACTGATCGGTGCGCGGTAGCAGGGCGCGGAAGTGGTGCCTGGGCGCGTTCGCGCATCCGGGTTCCTTGAGTGGCGCCCGAGCGTTCGCGCATCCGGGGTCGATGCGCGTCGCGGGCGAACGGGCCGCGCGGCTTTGTCGCGGTGCTCCGCAATCGCCGGATGAGAACGCCGGATGGAGGCGCGGTGTGCCTCGCGGTGCAATGCCGCTCCGCTGGCCGCTCGAATGATCGACGACGAAATGGGCGAGCGCTTGGACGCGAGCAGGAGCCTGCTCATCGCGCGCGCTCGCCGCTCGGCACGCGGCACGAGCAAGAACGCTCGCGCCGGAAGGCTCAGTGCCGGCCGCCGCGCCACCGGCCGGGCGCGAGCCCGAACCGTTTCGTGAATGCGTGCGTGAACGCGCTCTGATCGGCGAATCCGATTTCGCCGGCGATGTCGGCGAGCGAACGCTTCGGATCACCGAGCAATACGACGGCGGCGTCGAGCCGCAACCGCTGCAGATAGCGATGCGGCGTCTCGCCGAACGCGTCGCAGAAGAGCTGATGGAAGCGGCGCATGCCGAAGCCGCAGTGTGCGGCGAGATCGGCGATGCGCAGCGGCTCGGCGAGATGCGCGCGCAGCCAGCGATCGATCCGCGCGAAGTCGAGCCCGGCGGCGGGCTGCATCGACGAAGCGCCGCCCAATTCGCCGACGAGCGCGCCGCATAGCCGTGCGGCCGCCTGCCAATGGAGGCGCCGGGCCGACAGCGCGTCGACGCGCGCCGCGAGTTCGCCGACGAGCGCCGTGAGGCCCGGATCGATCGCGATCGTCTTCGCGCGCTCGAACAGCCGCTCGGGCACGGCGAGCGAGCCGAGCGGCAGGTCGAGCACCAGTTGGCTGTTGTCGGCGAGCCCCGCGTATTCGTGCCGCGAGCCGGCCGGAATCAGCCATGCGGAGCGGCGGTCGATCCGCTCGTCGACGCCGTCGACCATCATCGTCATCGCGCCGTCGACGCCGAGCACGATCTGATGGAAGTCGTGCACGTCCGATTCCTGCACGGCGCCGTAGCGGCGCAGCGAGAGAGTCGGCGAAGCGAAGCGGGCCATGATGCGGCGACGGTCGGCGAAACGGGGGCGACGGGCGGCGCCTGCGTCAGATGTCGAGCAGTTCGACTTCGAACACGAGCGTCGCGTTCGGCGGAATCACGCCGCCCGCGCCGCGCGCGCCGTAGCCGAGCTGCGGCGGGATCGTGAGGCGGCGCACGCCGCCCACCTTCATCCCCTGCACGCCTTCGTCCCAGCCCTTGATGACCATGCCGCCGCCGAGCACGAACGCGAACGGGTCGTTGCGGTCCTTGCTCGAATCGAACTTCTGGCCGTCGGTGAGCCAGCCGGTGTAATGGACGCTCACAGTCTGGCCCGCTTGCGCTTGTGCGCCCGTGCCTTCGGTCAAGTCTTCGTATTTGAGGCCGGATTCGGTAGTGACGGCTGTCATGAAATGCTCCTGATTGAAACGAAATGACCGCTATTGTAGGGGAGCCGCGCGAACTCGGCCGGATTTCGCGGCGCGCCGCGTTCGCCGCTTCGCGCGATGCGGCAAAAATGCGCCCGGCGATCGCGTTTGCAAGCCCGGGCGGCGGCCCGCGCCGTCGCGCCGAAACCCCCGCCGCACGGGGCTCACGGGCCGGCCGCACGGCGCTTCTCGCGCGGCCGGCGTTTGGAAGGCCGCCACTAACTCGCGCCTTGCCTATCCGCGGCTCCTCGCCATATTGTTTCAGTTATTAATGTAAAGGTCGGCGGCCGCACGGCGGGCGCGCGAGGCCGGGCCGCTCGATGCGGCGGCCCCGGCGTGCGGAGCCGGAAGCGCGCGATCGACGTCGATCCGTCGGCCGCGCGAGCGTTCGCCGACGAACGCGACGAGCGCGACGCCGGCCGGATGCCGGGCATGGCTCGCATCGACGCCGTCCTCGGCCGCCCAGACAGGAGACATCGATGAATCAACCCGCGAAGTCGACGGACCCCGTGTTCGTCATGCCCGTGCGCCGCGACCTGCGCTTCAATCTGCCGGTCGAGCGCGCGACGGATTGGCATGGGCAGGGCTCGCAAGTCTCGCACTTCTTCAATGCGCTGTCGCTGCTGTTTCCGGCGGGCGAGCGTTTCTTCATGGATTCGGTGCGCAACTACCGCGACCGAATCGACGATCCGGTGCTGAAGAAACAGGTGCTCGGCTTCATCGGCCAGGAGGCGATGCATACGCGCGAGCACGTCGAGTACAACGATCTGATGCAGGCGCACCGGTTGCCGGCACGCACGATCGACAGGCGCGTGTGGAAAGTGACGGGCTGGATGAAGAAGGTGCTGCCGCATTCGGTGCAGCTCGCGCACACGGTCGCGGCCGAGCACTACACGGCGATGCTGGCCAACTGGCTGCTGACCGAGCCGTCCGCGCTGGCCGGCTCGCATGAAGGCTACAAGCAGATGTGGCAGTGGCACGCGCTCGAGGAGACCGAGCACAAGGCGGTGTCGTTCGACGTCTGGAATGCGGTGATGAAGCCAGGGCCGAAGCGATACCTGATCCGCATCGGCGTGTATTTGCTGACGACGATGACGTTCTGGCCGAACGTGTTCCTGATCCATTCGCAGTTGATCCGTTGGGACCGCACGTCGGACAAGAGCGTGCGCGGCCTTTGGCGCGTGGTCGGCCTGCTGTACGGGCCGCGTCGTGGACTGTTTCCGAAGATCGCGCGCGAGTGGCTGAGTTTCCTCCGGCCGGGCTTCCATCCATGGGACTACGACAACCGTCATCATCTCGCGCGCGTCGACGGCATCGTCGCGGCGACGCAGGCGCGCGCGGCGCTAACGCTGCCGCCGATCGAGTTCGACAGCGCGGAGCCGGCGTGAGCCGGTGAGCTCGCGGGCGGGCCGTCGCACTGGCGGCTTGTCCGGTGCGGCATCGCGGCGCGCGGCGTGCGTTCTTCATGCGCTTTTCGTTCGCACTCGCGCGCGCTCCGGCCTATTTTTTACGCTCCACGCGCGCTCCACGTGCTCCACGTGCTCCAAGCGCTCCAAGCGCTCCACGGCGCGCCGGGAAACATATCCGCGAGCGCGCTGCATCGGCCTCTGTTCATCCCGATTCCGTTTCTCGCCGGCTGCTCTTCCGGCAGCTTCAGCTCATCCCGCGCACGCGCGAACGCATCCGGACATTTCGCGCGCGTGAGATCCGCATTTTTCGTCGCCCGAGCGGAGGCCGACGCTTGAACGCCAGGCGCGTTGCCGTCTCGCGTGCCGGCGTCGAATGGGCGGCACGCGCGATTCGCTGCGAGTGCCGCGCGCACGGGCGCGCAAGCCGGCGAGGGCGGCGGCGCGGAAGGCCGCATATGAATTCCGACCCCACTAATTCACCCAATCCGCAGCTTATTGGGATCAGCCATTATTTTCCTTGTAAAGATCCCAAAATGGACTAATCTTGTTAGTAGATTCATTTTGAGACTAACTGCCATGTCCCGTCCTGCTTTGAAGCCGCTGCCGAATCCGCCGGAGGCGACGGTCGCGCAAATGTCGGCGGCCGGCCTGCGCGCGTTCTTCAACATCGCGCGCGACTGGGAGCTGTCGACCGACGAGCAGATCGTCCTGCTGGGCTCGCCCGGCCGCTCGACGTTCTTCAAATGGAAGGCGTCGCCGCAAACCGCGCGCCTCACGCACGATACGCTCGAGCGCCTGTCGCTCGTGCTCGGCATCTACAAGGCGCTGCAGATCCTGCTGCCGCAGCCCGCCGCGGCGGACGCGTGGGTCAAGCGGCCGAACGACGCCGCGCCGTTCAACGGCAGGCGCGCGCTCGACCGGATGCTCGCGGGGAACGTCAGCGATCTCGTCGCGGTGCGCCAATATCTCGACGCGACGCGAGGCGGATGGGCGTGATCTTTCCCGAACGGCAGACGAACTGGCCCGTCGCGGCGCTCGACTGGGCACCCGCCTACCGCGTGATCCCCACGCGCTTTCCCGCGATCAATCTGTTCGACCGCGTCGCGTCGGCCGAGGATTTCGACGCGCTGTACGCGCTCGAGGCGTTGACCAACGATCGCGTGCGTACCGAGGTGGGCGTGCTCGGTCTCGTGCCGCCCGACGAGCGGCGCTTCGGGCCGGGCTACGGGCCGATCATGGCCGCGTTCACGCACCTGAATCCGAACGGCAGCCGTTTCTCCGACGGCAGCTACGGCGTGTTTTATTGCGCGCACACGCGCAACACGGCGATTGCGGAGACGCGCTATCACGCGTCGCTGTTCCTCGCGGCGACGAAGGAGCCGCCGATGCGTCAGCAGATGCGTCTCTACACGGTGGCCGCGCACGGCGAGGTCGCCGACCTGCGCGCGTGGCGCGAGCGCGATCCGGCGCTTCTCGATCCCGCCGACTATGCAGCCGGGCAGGCGTTCGGCCGTGCGGTGCGCGAGGCGGGCGGCGCGGGCGTCGCGTATCCGTCGGTGCGGGACCCGGGAGGCGAATGTCTCGCGGCGTTCAGGACGCTGCTGCTGCGCGATTGTCACCACGCCGCGTATCTCGAATACAACTGGAACGGCGCGGCGATCGACGCGGTGTTCGAGCTGAGTCAGATCGGCTGACGATGCGGGCGGCGCGCGGCGGGACGCCCGGCGCAAGGCAGCATCGTTGCGCCGTCGCGGCTCCACGGTGGCGCCGCGGCCCGCGCATCAAGGCAGCGGCACGTCCGCCGCGCCCTGTTGGCGCGCGGCCGCGACCGACAGCGACCAGCTTTCGCCGCTGCGCGTGTCGAGCAGCGTGAGCCGGCCCGACGGATCGAACGCGCCGGTGTCGATGAACGTCTGCGCGCCGATTCTCACGACGTCGTGCATCGGCGTGTGGCCGCAATACGTGGTCGACATGCCGATCTGGCGTGCGGCCGGGTCGGTGCGACCGTACGCGAGCTCGCGGCCCCACAGCAGGCGTGTGATCACGTCGGGTGCGTAGTCGCCGCGATCGAGGTCGGCGTCGCTGCCGAAGAATTCCGCGTGCAGCACGTTGAAGCGCTCGTCGCCTTCGCCGACGACGCGCACGAGCGGCAGTTCGCGCAGCCGTCGCGCATAGCATTCGAGCGTCGCGACGGGCAGGTCGGACGCCCAGTCGCCGCCGATGCGCTTCCAGACGCTCATCGGCAGCCTGCCGTCCGCGACCGAGCACAGCACGTCCTCGTGATTGCCGAGCACACAGTGGAACCACGGGCGCTCGAGCAGCGCGAGCGCCGCTTCCGACTGCGCGCCGCGGTCGACGAGATCGCCGACGGAGAACAGCCGGTCGCGCGCCGGATCGAAGCGCACGGTGTGCAGCAGCACGCGCAGCGGTTCGACGCAGCCGTGCAGATCGCCGACGACGAAATCGCGGCCGGCATGGTTCGCGGTATGGCGACGGATCAGGGGAGCGGTGTCCATTCGCCCATCTTAGGACACAGCCGCCCTTGGCGCAGCGGGACAACATGACGATAATCGCTGCGACGCGCCGCAGCAGCGGCGCGGTCTTTCACTCGACTTTCGATCGTCTCGACGAGGAATCATGACGCTTTATCCGCAAGTGCTGCGCAATCGTCCGCGCATGATGATCGCGGCCGCCGCCGGCGTCGCGTTCGGCCTGCTGTTCCCGTATCCGCTGCGGCCGTTCGCGCGTGTGCTGATCGGCTGGGATTGCACGATCTGGCTGTATCTCGTGCTGATGTGGGTGCGGATGGTGCGCGCGCAACATCACAGGGTGCGCGAGATCGCGATGCGCGAGGACGAGAACGCGACGATCGTGCTGACCATCATCTGTTTCGCAACGGTCGCGAGCATCGCCGCGATCGTGCTCGAGCTCGTCAGCGCGAAGAGCGTCGGATTCCGCTACGGCCTCGGTCATTACGCGGTGACGGGCGCGACGATGTTCGGCGCATGGTTCCTGATTCCGACGATCTTCACGCTGCACTACGCGCGGCTCTACTATCTGTCGCCGAAGGACGCGCGCGCGCTGTCGTTTCCCGATCGCGATCTCGAGCCCGATTATTGGGATTTCCTGTATTTCTCGTTCACGATCGCGGTCGCGTCGCAGACGTCCGACGTATCGCTGCGCGGGCGATCGATCCGGCGCGCGGCGCTCGCGCAGTCGATTCTGTCGTTCTATTTCAACATGGCGGTGCTCGGGCTGTCGGTCAACGTCGCGGCGGGGCTCCTGAGCTGAATTCGATTGCGCCGACGTCGCATGCCGCGTCAGCCGGCGCATTCGCGCCGGCGCGGCGAGGCGGCGCATGCGATTTCCGGACAGGCAGCCGTTTCCTTGCATTTCACGAGTGCGCGGCCTAATGTGCAGCCAGGAGGCTGCATATGAACACATCGACCGATCGTATCGAAAGGCGGATCGTGCTGAGCGCGCCGCGCTCGCGCGTGTGGCGCGCGCTGACGAACGCCGACGAGTTCGGCGCGTGGTTTCGCGTCGATCTCGCAGGGCAGACCTTCGAGGCGGGACGCCACGTCGAAGGCCGCATCACGTATCCCGGTTACGAGCATGTAGTGTTGCAGATGCGGATCGAGCGGATCGAGCCGGAGCATCATTTCTCGTACCGCTGGCATCCGGCCGCGGTCGATCCCGCGCTCGACTACTCGCAAGAGACGCCGACGCTCGTCGCGTTCGAGCTCGCCGACGTCGAAGCCGGCACGTTGCTCACCATCATCGAATCGGGCTTCGACAAGCTGCCCATCGAGCGCCGCGCGGATGCGTTCCGGATGAACGGCGGCGGCTGGGACGAGCAGATGAAGAACATCGCCGTACATGTCGACGCGCGCTGACGGCCGGCCGCCGCGCGCGCCGCTCAAGCGCGCGCAGTTGCGCGATTGCGCGACGGTGTTCGCCGCGCTCGGCGACGAGACCCGCTTGCGCATCGTCGCCGCGCTGTGCGCGGGCACGGCGCTGTCGATCGCGCGGATCACCGCGGGCACCGACATCACGCGCCAGTCGGTCACGCAGCATCTGCAGGTGCTGGCGGACGCGGGGCTCGTGCGTGACGCGAAGCTCGGGCGCGAGCGGCTGTGGAGCTTCGAGCCCGCGCAGATCGATATCGCGCGGGCGGCGCTCGACGCGATCGGCCGGCGGTGGGATCAGGCGTTGCTGCGGCTCGAGCACGCAGTTCAGGCATGATGGCTGCGCTTGCGGCGCGCCGCTTCGCTTTCGCGGCGGGAACGGTCAGTTAAACGAACGATCGTCGATGGACGAACCGTTTCGCGCACGGCCGATGCGAGTGCCGTTTCGAAGCGGTCGCGAACGTCTCGCGAAATATCTCGCCACGCGGCTACTTGCCGTCGTGCGCGCTCCGCCTGGCGCATGGAGACAGTCCCGCTCGCCGCGCTCATCCGGCGCGCTCGGCGGCAGACGCCGAATCGAGTGGCGAGACGCGCGGGCATCGCTTGCCTGTCCGATTTCATGACCGCACGGAATCGCGATCGATGAAGGGCGGCTCGTGCAACTGCTCACGCGCCAGACGCACGACGTGCTGCAGCCGGTTCACGCAGTCTATCGCCGCAATACGGCGATCTCGTCGCGCATCGCATCGTTCGTCGATTGTCTGACATCTGACGAGATGAAACGCATCGGATCGCAACGCGCTCGGCGCGGAAGTGCCGGGCGCCTAATCGGCGAATGCGTCGGGCCTGCAGCGACACGCGCTTGCCTCCTCTTTTACGATCGCATTCAACGCGAAACCGCGCTTTTCCGCTCTTGCTAAAGAATTCAACCGCGCGCGCAGCGGCATGCTTTGAATCATCCATTTATTTAGGCAGCCAAAAATACATCAACAAACGCTTAAATATCAGGTTCGGAGCTTATTCTTGAATCGCGCTGAAATCGTGCGGACATATTCTGGAAGTGATCTAAGTATTTCCGCAGGGAATTTCATCTAGCCTATCAATCAACGAATGCGGCGACGAACGACACGCATTCGAGCCGACGTCGAGCAACGCGCATTCCGCCTGTTCGACGTGCGCTCGCCAGCATTGCATCCGGGTGCGGGCGCGTCCGCTTCATCGGCGGATCGGCGGTGCAGCGGCAGAACGATTCGAACAAGCAGCCAGCAGTCTGAGAGAAAGCAGCACGCAGTCAAATGACGAGGGGCCGGTAGTCGACGGCGAACGAACGTGCATCGCAAGCGCGCATGCAGGGTCGTTCGCCCGTTAGCCGGTGCGCAATGCCGCCTGAATCTCGAAGGTGCCCGTAAAGAGACATCGCAAAGAGGATTCATTCAGATGGCCAGACACATCGTTCAAGCAATCCAGTCTCATGCGTTCGCCACGCCGTATAAATGCGCGTTGTCCGATTCTCGCGGCGATCTCGGCTACGCCGATCTCGACAGCTTCAGCACCCGTTTCGCGATGCGCCTGCAGGATCTGGGCTGCCGCCCGGGAGATCGCGTCGTGATGCTCGCGAGCCGCCGCGCGTTGCTCGTCGCGGCGATCGTCGGCGTGTTCAAGGCCGGCTGCGTGCACGTGCCGCTCGATCCGCGCATGCCGACGGACCGCCTGCGATACATCCTGCACGACGTCGCGCCGGCGCTCGTGATCGCCGACGAAGATCTGACCGAAGCGCTCGAGCACGCGTTGCCGTCGGCCGCGCCGATCCTGCCGCTGAGCGAGCTCGAGCGGCTCCTCGCCGACGCAGATTCGGCGCGGCTCGACGCGCTCGTGCAGCCGTTGCCGCTGCCGCCGTTCGACGAAACCGCGATCGCATATTGCATCTACACCTCCGGCTCGACAGGCCGCCCGAAGGGCGTGCTGATCAACCACCGCAGCATCGCGGATTTCTTCGAAGGTACGCGCGCCGTCTACGACGTCACGTCGCAATCGAGATGCGCGAGCTTTTCGCCGCTGCATTTCGACGTGTATCTGATGGACATGATGTTTCCGCTCGCGCAGGGCGCGTCGCTGTACGTGCACGACGACGTGAACGCGCCTGACTTGCTGTTCGACGCGATCCGCGCGCACGACGTCACGCATTTCTCCGCGTGGGGCATGATGCTCGGCCTGATCGCGCAGGCGGACGCGTTCGAAGCCGCGCCGCTGCCGCACCTGAAGACGATCCTTACAGGCACCGACGTGCCCGACGTGAAGACGATCCAGCGCTGGCTGAAGAAAAACGCGGGCGTGCAGGTGATCAACGCGTACGGTCCGACCGAGGCCACATGCGCGGCGGTCGCGCACGTGATCCGAGAGGTCGAGCCCGAGCGGCGCGCGCTCTATCCGATCGGCAAGCCGCTCGAGCACGTGAGGGCGTTGCTCGCCGACGAGCGCGGCGAGCGGATCACGGCGCCGGGTGTGCCGGGCGAGCTGATGATCGGCGGCACGCAGGTCATGCAGGGCTATTGGAACTTGCCCGAGGAGACGGCGGCGCGGCTCGTTCGCATGAACGGCGTGCCGTTTTATCGAACGGGCGACGTCTGCACGTATCTCGCCGACGGCAGCCTGTATTACATGGGCCGCAAGGATAACGAAGTGAAGATCGGCGGTTACCGGATTCATCTGAGCGAAATCCAGCGGGTCGTCAACGGCGTGCCGCACGTGCATGGATCGGAGGTCGTGCTGCTCGAATCGCGCTACGGCGAGACGCTGCTTGCCGCGGGCGTGCTGCTCGAGCGCGGCGCGTCGCTCGACGCCGATTCGAAGGTCGACGAAATCAGGCGGCGCCTCGCGGCGGAGCTTCCCGCCTACATGGTGCCTCGCCACGTCATGGTTCTCGAGCAGTTTCCGCAGTTGTCATCGGGAAAGACGGATCGCAAAGCGCTTCTGTCGATATTGCAACACCGCGTCAATGAAAGTAACCAGGAGGAAGTGAATCCATGAAGACCGAAACGATGTTGATTCAGATTCTGGAGAGCGTGATCGGCGTCAAGAAGGTGACGGGCGATACCCGTTTTCTGGATATCGGCGGCAATTCGCTCAATCTCGTCGAAGTGCTGAAGCAGATCAAGGCGAAAACGGGCGTCGCGCCGTCGCCGAGGCTGTTTTTCGACAAGACGCGCTCGACGGTGGCGGCGTTGAGCGGCGAAATCGACGCACTGCGCGAGCTCAGCGGCGCCGAGGCCCCGGTCGCGGGCTGATTCCGGAGGGCGTTTCACGAGCCGCGAAAGCGGCGGCCGCGACAAGCGGATTTTTCAAGACATGGCTCTTTACGCCATATTTAGGAGAACTGAGATGCAAAAGCGTTTTCACATGTCGGAAGCCGAAAAGAAATCTTTTTACGAGAACGGCTTCGCCGGCCCGTTCACGCTGTACGAACCGGAGGAGATGACCCGCGTCTGGAACGAAGTGCGGATGGACCTGCTCGATGCGACGAAGGCGGCGTTCCCGAACAGCCGGCTCAACTATGACCGTCATCTCGACATGCCCGATCTGAACCAGATCATTAGTCATCCGAAGATCGTCGATCGGATCTCGAGCATCCTCGGCCCGGACGTGCTGAGCTGGCGAACCGAGTGGTTTCCGAAATACCCGGGCGACGAAGGTACCGACTGGCACCAGGCCGAGAGCTTCGTGGAGTTCGAAGGCACCGAGAAGCTCGAGCCGACGGCGGCGGAAGAAGGGCGGCCGTGGGAGCTGACCGCGTGGATCGCGATGAGCGAGGCGACGAAGGAGAACGGCTGCCTGAAGCTGATGCCGGGCAGCCACCGCACCTGGTTCTTCGACGAGAAGCGCAACATCCCGTTCGAGCCGGAGAACTTCAACAAGCGCGTGCTCGACGACGGCCAGAAATCAGGCTTCTACGGCTACGACTACGAGAAGCTGAAGCTCGATCCGAGCTGGAAGCCGGACGAGTCGCGCGCGGTGCACATGGAAGTGAAGCCGGGCCAGTTCTTCATCTTCACGTCGCGCTGCATGCATGGCTCGAATCCGAACACGAGCAAGGATTCGGTGCGTTTCGGCTGGGCGACGCGCTTCGTGCCGACGCACGTGAAGGTGTATTCGGGCCAGGAGTCGTTCCACCACTTCGGCGAAGTGCTGCCGCTCGACCGCTACTCGACGGTGCTGGTGGCGGGCGAGGACCGCTATGGCCATAACCGCGTGACGAAGCCGCTCGCCGCAGTTGCGGCGATCGCGTAAGCGAAGGAAGGCGCCGACATGAATGCATGCGAGGCCCGCTGGTTCCTGTTCGGCGCCGACGAACGGAAACCCGATGTACGAATCCGGCTGTTCTGCTTTCACTACGCGGGCAGCGGCGGCTCGATCTTCAGGAACTGGGTCGAGTCGCTGCCGGACGGCGTCGAGCTTGTCGCGGTGCAGATGCCCGGCCGCGAGAACCGGCTGAACGAGCCGCTGTTGCACTCGATGGACGAAGTCGCGTCTCCGCTCGTCGACGCGCTCGCTCCGCTGCTCGACCGGCCGTTTGCGTTCTTCGGGCACAGCACGGGTGCGCTGATCGGCTTCGAGGTCGCGCGGGTGCTGCGCGCTCGCGGATATCCGCAGCCGAGGCTTCTGATCGCGTCCGCGCAGAACGCGCCCGACGTGAAGCCGGAAGTGATTCGGCATCGGTTGTCGGATGCCGAGTTCGTCGAAGTGCTACGCGGCTGCAACGGCACGCCCGACGCGATTCTGCAGGACCCGGCGCTGCTCGAGCTGCTGCTGCCGCGGATTCGCGCGGACGGCGCCGTGTTCGAGACGTACCGCTACGAGCCACAAGCGCCGCTCGATTGCCGGATCGTCGTCTTTCACGGCGTTCACGACGGCCTCGTGCGCGAAGACGGGCTCGCACGCTGGGCGAGCGAGACGCGGCAAAGCTTCGCACGCTACCGGTTTGCCGGCGACCACTTCTTCATTCACGACGAAGAGGCGTCGGTACTCGACCACATCAACCGCGAGCTCGAGCCGCTCTTGAGCGATGCGAGCTCCACTCTACTCGGATGACAGACAAATGGCGCAGTGGAATTCAGATGACGAGCTGTTCGCGCTGATGCGCGCCGAGCTCTCGACCTGCCCCGTCAGCGACGTGATGGAGCAGCTCGGGTTCGCGTACCCGATGCTGCCGCCGGAGATCCGCCCGCTGCGGCGGGACATGGTGATGATCGGCCGCGCGATGCCCGTGCAGGACGAGCCGCCCGTGCCGCACGGCGGTCTCAAGCGTTATGACGCGAAACCGTTTGGACTGCTGTTCGAATCGGTCGAGGCGTTGCGTCAGGGCGAGGTCTACGTCGCGAGCGGCGGCCCGACGGCCGTCGCGCGGCTCGGCGATCTGCTTGTCACGCGAGCGCGCAATCTCGGTGCGGCGGGTGTCGTGTTGAACGCGCACGTGCGCGACGCGAACGCGATTGCCGATCTGAACCTGCCGGCGTTCGCGCACGGCACGTACGCATACGGGCTGCAGGGGCGCCACAACGTCGTCGACTATCGCTGTTCGATCACCGTTGGCCACGTGCGAATCCGGCCGGGCGACCTGATCTTCGGCGACGGTGACGGCGTCTGCGTGATTCCGCGCGAAGCGGAGCAGGAAGTGATCAACCGCGCGATCGCGAAGAACCGGCTCGAACGCAAGGTTCGCGACGCGATCGTCGAAGGCCGCAGCGTCGTCGACGCATTCAATCAATACAACGTCATGTGAGGAGCGCAACAGCGATGAAAGCGAGCTACGTGTGGAAGAACGGCGAACTGGTGCCGTGGGAGCGTGCGCAGGTGCACGTGATGAGCCATGCGCTGCATTACGGAACCAGCGTGTTCGAGGGCGTGCGCGCCTACGAGATCGGCGAGAAGGCGGCGATTCTCTGCGGCCGCGAGCACTTCGAGCGCTTGCTGTTCAGCTGCAAGGTCGCGCGGATTCCATCGCCGATGAGCGTCGGGCAGTGGATGGAGGCGACGGTCGAGACGCTGCGCGCGAACGGTCAGCGCAGCGCGTACATCCGGCCGCTCGTCTATCGCGGCGCGGGCGAGTCGCTCGGGCTCGACGCGCGGCAATGCCCGGCCGAAGCGCTGCTCGTGACGATGCCGTGGGGCGCGTATCTCGGCGACGAGGCGCTGGAGCAGGGTGTCGACGTGCAGGTCAGCAGCTGGCGGCGCAACGGCGCGGGCGCGGCGAGCACGCTCGCGAAGATCGGCGGCCAGTACGTCAACGGCCAGGCGATCGTGATGGAGGCGCACGAGAACGGGATGAGCGAGGGCATCGCGCTCGACGCGAACGGTTTCGTGAGCGAAGGCAGCGGCGAGAACGTGTTCCTCGTCTACAAGAACGAGATCTTCACGCCGTCGATCGGCAGCAGCATCCTGAGCGGCATCACGCGCAATTGCGTGATTCGGATCGCGCGCGACCTCGGCTACACCGTGACCGAGACGAGCATCCCGCGCGAGATGCTTTATCTCGCCGACGAGATCTTCTTCACCGGCACCGCGGTCGAGATCTGTCCGGTGCGCTCGGTCGACAGGATGTTCGTCGGCGGTGGCAAGCGCGGCCCCGTGACGAAGGCGATCCAGGATCAGTACTTCGGCATCGTGCGTGGCACGCACGCGGACAAATGGAACTGGCTTACGCCCGTGCCGGTGCCGGCGCGCGACGGAGCGCGGTCATGAGCGCGCGCGAATCGGCGGCCGCTTCGCCGTGGCTGATCGTCCACGCGGCGCGGGATGCGCGCGTACGGCTCTTCTGCTTTCACTACGCGGGCGCGACCGCGTCGATCTTTCGGACCTGGCCGCGCGGCTTGCCCGACTGGGTCGAAGTGGTCGCGGTGCAACTGCCCGGCCGCGAGTATCGCCTGGGCGAGCCGCTGATCGAGGACGCCGAGCCGATCGTCGCGGCGCTCGCGGAGGTCGTGCCGCCGCTGCTCGATCTGCCGTACGCGTTCTTCGGCCACAGCATGGGCGCGCTGATCGCATTCGACCTCGCACGCCTGCTGCGCACGCGTGGCTTCGCCAAGCCTTCGCTGTTCGTCGCGTCGGGCCGCAGCGCGCCGCGTTTTCGCTGGCGGGACGCGGGCATTCAGACGCTGCCCGACGATGCGTTCATCGCCGCGGTGCGCGACTACAACGGCACGCCCGACGCGCTGATCGCCGATCCGGCGCTGCGCGACCTGTGGCTGCCCCGGCTGCGGGCGGATCTGACGATCTCCGCGACGTACCGATACGTCGAAGCGCCGCCGCTCGATTGCCCGCTGCTCGTGCTGCACGGCTCGAACGACGGCCTCGTGAGCGACGCCGGGCTGTCGGGCTGGCTCGCCGAGACGAGCGGAGCCGCGCGCTATGTCGGTTTTTCGGGCGGCCATTTCTTCATGCACGGCGAAGAAGAGGGCGTGCTCGGCGAAATCGGCCGCGAGCTGGAGCGTTTGCTCGCACGCGAAGCGGCGGGTGTGCAAAGCGGCATGCGCGGTTCTGCGGCGCGCATGCGTCATTTGACGGAGGAGAGCGGCATATGAAGAACAAATCATCTCGCACGCGCGTGGCGATCCTCGGGTCGGGCAGCATCGGGCTCGATCTGATGTTCAAAGTGAAGGCATCCGAACAATTCGATCTGAGGTTCGTCGTCGGGCGTAATGCGCAGAGCGACGGACTCAAGCTCGCGCGCAGCTGCAACGTCGAGACGTCGAGCGACGGTCTCGACTTCCTGAAGGAGAACGAGGGGGCGTACGACCTCGTGTTCGACGCGACGTCGGCCGCCGCGCACAAAATCAACAATCGCTTCTTCTCGGACGCGGGCAAGTTCGTGATCGACCTGACGCCCGCGAAGCTCGGCCGCCTGTGCGTGCCGTGCATCAATCTGGACGACATGGGCGCCGAGCAGAACGTGAACCTCATCACCTGCGGCGGGCAGGCGAGCCTGCCGCTTGCGTACGCACTGAAGCAGGCGGTCGACGAGATCGAATACCTGGAGGTGGTGTCGGCGATCGCGTCGCGCAGCGCCGGCATCGCGACGCGCGAGAACATCGACGAATACATGACGACGACCGAATACGCGCTCGCGAAATTCAGCGGTGCGAAGAAGACGAAGGCGATCCTCAACATCAATCCCGCCGAGCCCGGCGTGCGGATGCAGACCACGCTCTATGCGTACGCGCGCTATCGCGATTTCGATCGGGTGCGTGCGTGCGTCGCCGGCATGGTCGAGAAGGTTCGCGAATACGTGCCCGGCTATCGGCTTGTCGTCGAACCGCTCGAAAGCCAGGGCAGGATCACGATCGGCCTGACGGTGCGCGGGCGCGGCGACTACCTGCCCGAGTACGCGGGCAATCTGGACATCATCAATTGCGCGGCGCTCGCGGTCGCCTCGCATCGACATGCAACCGCCAGACAAGGAGCCACACAATGATACTGATCAGCGATGCGACCTTGCGCGACGGCAATCACGCGATTCGCCATCAACTGAGCGCTGCGCAGATTCATGCGTATGCGCGCGCGGCCGACGAGGCCGGCATCGACGTCGTCGAAGTCGGGCACGGCAACGGTCTCGGCGGTTCGTCGTGCCTGCTCGGACAGACGCCCATCGGCGATCGCCTGATGCTCGAGACCGCGCGCGCCGCGCTGCGCACGAGCCGGCTCGGCGTGCATTTCATTCCCGGGCTCGGCAAGGCGGCGGACATCGCGCTCGCGCTCGAGATCGGCGTCGACGTCGTGCGCGTCGCGACGCATTGCACCGAAGCGAACGTGTCCGCGCGCTTCATCGAGCAGACGCGACACGCGGGCCGCACAGCGTTCGGTGTGCTGATGATGTCGCACATGGCGCCGCCCGACGTGCTGCTCGCGCAAGCGAGGCTGATGGAGCGTTACGGCGCGCAGGCGGTCGTGCTGATGGACAGCGCCGGCTACTCGACGCCGTCGCTCGTGCGCGCGAAGGTCGAGCGCCTCGTCGACGGCCTCGATATCGACGTCGGCTTTCACGCGCACAACAATCTCGGGCTCGCGGTCGCGAACAGCCTCGTCGCGCTCGAGGCAGGCGCGCGCATCGTCGATGCCTGCGTGAAAGGCTTCGGCGCGGGCGCGGGCAACACGCAGCTCGAGACGCTCGTCGCCGCGATGGAACGCGAAGGGCACGGCGCGCGAACGACGTTCGAGCGCGTGATGACGCTCGCGCGCAGCACCGAGGCTTTCCTGAATCCGAAGACGCCGCACATCCAGCCGGCGAACATCGCGAGCGGCCTGTACGGCCTCTTTTCCGGCTATGTGCCGCACATCCAGAAGGCGGCGCAGGAGTTCGGCGTCAACGAGTTCGATCTGTACAAGCGGCTCGCGGAACGCAAGCTCGTCGCTGGCCAGGAAGACATCATCGTCGAGGAGGCGAGCCGTCTCGCGCGCGAGCGGGACGTGCAGCGCGCGAGCGACGGCGTGCGGATTCGCGAGCTGTCCGCGTGAGCGCGGACGCATTTCACACGATCGGACGAGGAGGGAATCGTGACAGGTTTGAACGAACGAGGTTTCGGTGCATGGGATCGAGTCGAGCGCGAAGTGCTGACCGATCGGATCGAGCGTCAGGTCGTCTCGGGCGACGCGCTGACGCTGGCGAAGCTGTTCCTGAAGAAAGGCGCGTTCGTCGGAACGCATTCGCATCCGAACGAGCAGTTCACCTACATCCTCGAAGGACGCCTGCTGTTCCGTTACGGCGAGCGCCTCGAGCACGAGGTCGAGGTGGGGCCCGGCGAGATCCTGCATCTTCCGGCGAACGTGCCGCACAACGCGTTGTGTCTCGAGGACGCGGTCGATCTCGACGTGTTTACGCCGCCGCGGGCCGACTGGCTCGCGCCGGACGGCAATCGCTACTTCGCCGGCGCACCGGCCGCGGCTTCGTCCGCGCCGGCGGCCGGCCGATGAACGACCACCATCGAAGCCGACGAACCGAGGAGGCGCCGTGCTCATCCAGGATGCATTGCTCAAGATGTCGTTATACGTGTCGCTCGTGCTGATCGTGCCGGGGCCGACGAACACGCTGCTGCTGTCGTCGGGCCTGAAGGCCGGCCTGCGCGGCACCTGGCACCTCGTGATCGCGGAGGCGCTGGGCTATGTCGTCGCGATCTCGCTATGGGGGTTCTTCCTGCTGTCGGTGGCGGCGAGCCGGCCCTGGCTCTTCGGCGCGATCAAGCTGCTGAGCGCCGCGTACATCCTGTGGCTCGCGGTCAAGATGTGGACGAAGAGCCGCGCGCTGCACGAGCTGACCGCGGGGCCGATCAGTTTCGCGGACCTGTTCGTCGCGACGCTGATGAACCCGAAGGCACTGCTGTTCGCGAGCACGATGTTTCCGCTAGAAGCGTTCCGGTCGCTCAGCTACTTCGGATGGGCGGTCGTCGTGTTCCTGATCGTGCTCGCGCCGATCGGCGTCGGCTGGTCGAGCCTGGGCGGGCTGCTGACGTCGCAGCGCTCGTGGGCCGCGCATACGTCGACGTTCATGCGCTGCGCGTCGCTCGTGCTCGCGACGTTTTCTGGATCGCTCGCGTATTCGGTGTTGGGGCGCTGAATCCGCTCGCGGGCGGGCGGCCCGCGAGCGGCCATCGACGATGGGAGAGACGGGCGGGCCGTGCGCCGCGCCCCGTTCATTCGGAGATGTAGCCCTCCGCCAGGAAACCGAGCTGCTTCGCCTTGTTCGCGCTCGTCTTGATGTGGCTGCTATTCATCTTCTTGTTGATCGACGTGAACAGCTGATAGACCGCATGTTCGTCGAGCTGTAGTTCCTCGGCGACGTGGCGCGCGTTGCCGCCCCGGCCGACGAGCCGCAACGCGACGAGTTCGCGACGGCTCAGCGACATTTCTCGGGCAAGCATCTGGCGCTGCGCCGTGACTTTCCATTCGAGCATCTCGGTCGCTAGTCCGCGCAGCGTTCGCCGGTTGCGCCAGATGATTTCTTCGCCTTGCGCGGGCGGCAGCGACGAACTGACGTGCAACAAACCGATCGTGTCGTCGTCGCGGCGGTGTGCAGGAAAGAACACGTTGCTGGCCAGGCCGAGCAATTGCGTCTGCTGATTCAGCCAATGATCGGACGGCAGCGTTGCGAGCGTTGACGCACGCAGCGGGCGCGTGTCGTTGCGTGCATGCGCGATGGCGGGATCGTTCAGATACCAATGGCGATGCACATAACGGTGTGCCCAAACGGGCGTTCCGCCGATTAATAATTCATGGTTCTTCAAGTTTCCGGTTTTCTCGTCGATTCTGAAGTAATGGTAAAAACAGTTTGTTGCGCCACATTCGGCGGCTGTGTTGCGCATTACAGTCAGTAAACCGCTTTCGCTGACGCATTCAGACGCGAATTCGGGTTGAATCGCCTTGTATTCGGTGGATTCCACGGTGTTTTCGGGAACGCCAACGACTGCTCGATATAGACTTTCGAGCTCCACCGAATAAGGATCGTGTTCGATGAACGACGTAACGGTCGCGCCGTCGAATAAATCCAGACGTTGCACGAACGATGGCTGGCGCGGCGCCGCGTGATGTCGCTCGAGCAAGTATCCTTGGGCCGCGTCGCCACATATCCTGAGCGATATCTGTTTGTCGCCGACAACGCCGTTGCGTTCCTGGGTGACGTCCATTCGCGCGTGTTCGATAGGAAATACGGTGCGATTTCGAGCCATACGCGCCAGGCCGTGCTTCGAGGATTCCGAACTTCATGACGATTCGCCGCGACCTACCGGAGCGCCGAGCTGATGGCGACGGGCGCGACGGGAAATTGCTCGCGGTGTGCGGGGTCGGAGGCATATGCCGAATTATGTCCTTTAACTTACTGCGACTATAGATTGGTTGGCAATACAAACTTTTAATTACTTGTATCGCTCTGAATGAGTAATTTGAGATTTGTAAATTTAGTTTTTTTGGTGGCCAATAAAATCGATGGAAATCGAATCGGAAAATTCCTAGATGACCATTCGATCCGCAGATGCACATCGAGATTCGACGAGGCGATTCTTCCGGCGATGCGTGCGGTTCCCGTCTCGACGTGAATGGATGGTTGTGCACTCAATCATCGACGGACGAGTCCCTATCGTCTCTCTGGCGACACGATCCCCATATGTGCCGGCACGCGATTTCGCCGGCCATGCGTTCCGATGGCGTGAGCTCGAACGGCGTTGGCTGCCGTCATCGAGATGCGCCAGCGCGATGGATGTCGAGTAACGAGCGGTTCGCAACGTTTGTCTCGCTGGTTGGTTTATGCGAAGCCAGGCGGATATGCCGCCGACGGCGCGCCGAATGTCGAGCGCGGCCGGATGGGCCGCGCGTGCGCGCAAGCGCTCGGACGAGGACGTCCGCATCCACCTGGTGGGCGGATGCGGCGGTCGGAAGAGGCGGGGCGAGGGGTGTTCGGCCGCCGCCGGGTGGTCGAATGTCTTTAGTGGTCTGCCTGGTGCTGCGAGCGCCGGCCGCGGACCGCGGAAATCCACGAACCCGGCGTGATGCCGTAAGTGCTCTTGAAGTGCCGCGACATATGGCTTTGATCGGAGAAGCCCGCGTCGGTGGACGAGGTCGACAGCGATTCGCCTTCCATCAACAGTTTGCGCACGAGATTGAGCTGCCGTTGAGTGCGAAAGCGGCTCGGGCTCGTGCCGAACAGCGTGCGGAACTGGCGGGCGATTGTCCAGCGGTCGAGCCCCGAGGCGTGTTCGAGCGCGTCCATCGAGATCGCCGTGTGCGGGCGGGACGCGATGATATCGCGTATGCGCGTCAATTCGGCCACGGCGAGCGTGCCGGTCTTGGGCGCGCCGCTGTTCGCGGCGGCGGCCGTCAGCAGGTTCGCGACGGCGACGGCGATGTCGAAGCGGGACAGGTTGTCGATTTCCTCGTCCAGGTTCCAGACGCCGGCTGCGAGTCCTTCGGCGACGGCGGGCGCCTGAACGATCGGTGAGCGGACGAACGGAAGCATGCGTCCGCCAAGGGCTTCCTGGACGAGCGCGGGGTCAACGTAGACGATCCGGTAGCCGAAGCCTTCGTCGGTTCCCGCGCGGCCGTCGTGCAGTTCGTCCGGGTGAAGGATATGGCACTGCCCCGGCAGGCAGTGGTGGGTTTCGCCGAGATAGCGGAAGGTCTGCACGCCCGAGAGCGTGATGCCGATCGCGTACGTGTCGTGACGATGGGGCGTGAACGCGTGATCGAGGAAGTGCGCCTCTGCGCGCTCGATGCCCGTGGCGCCGGATCCGATCCGAATGTGGTTCCTGTCGGGCGCGGTGTCGCGTGCACAATCGTTCAAGACAGCCTCCGTGGCGCTTCCATAAGCTACCTGTTCAAAAAATGGTGCATTGGAGCCACGATGGTAAACCAAGTCGATCTAGTTTCGGATATGTTGCGCTCACTTCTGGCCCTGCTCCTTGCGGCGACCGTGGTGATGGGCAGCCCCGGGCCGTCGACGGTCAGTGCGACGGCGATGGGCGCGTCCTACGGGGTGCGCAGGTCGCTCAAATATGCTTGGGGCCTCATTTCCGGCACGGTCGCCGTGCTGCTTCTCGTGTCGACGGGCGTGACGGCTTTCGTGATGTCGATGCCGAACGGCGCGAGGATGCTCAACATCATTTCCGCTGTCTACATTCTCTATCTTGCGTACAAGATTGCGACTGCGCCACCGCTCGACGCGCGCAAAGGAGACGTCTCGTCTCCCGCGTTCAAGGGCGGCTTCCTTTTGGCCGTCGCCAATCCGAAGGCGTACATCGCGATCGGCGCGGTGTTTGCAGGGACGACGCTCGTTGCCAGCAACTATGGCCTGGATGCTGCCGCCAAAATTGCCCTGCTGAGCGTGATGATCATCGTTATCCATCTCGGCTGGCTGCTGGCAGGCGTGTCGTTGTCCCGTTTCCTGCACGATCCGGTTGCGTCCCGCATCATCAATGTTTCCTTGGCGGCGATATTGGTGCTTGTTTCGCTGATTGCGCTATTCGAATGAAGTAATTGCCTTGGGGGCGTTATTGATTGCGGCTCTTCGTTTTCGTCTCGGCTCGGTTGGAGCGGCCGATTCGGCGTTGGAGCCGATCCGCTGTTCGCCGTCGGCGGTATGAGATTTGCGCCGTCGGCGCGCGCATTCGATCAGGCGGCCCGTTGGCATCGGAAGGGTGCGGGCGCTATCGCGATGCGATGCCGATGCCCGTCGGCTTGGGCATCGGTGCGGAGCGTCTTCGGCCGTGCATCAGCGTGCGGCGCGCGGGTGTTTTTCCATTCGTTGCAACGAGATGCCTAGCGTGCGCAACAATTCCCATCCACCGGTTTTGCTATATGCGACGCCGAATTCTCGCTCGATCAACATGCATACTCGCGCGACCGTCCACTGCGGGCTCGTGAAACCCGCCGCGAGCGCGCCGTCGTCGAGCATGGCGCGAAGTACCGCGCATTTTGCGGAAGTCAATCGCCTTGGCCGTCCCAGCGGCTTTGCGACATGCAACTCGCGTTGCGCAAGCCGTCTCGCCCATCTGCACACCGACTGCCGCGACACGACCAGCGTTCGCGCAACGTCGGCCTGAGACATGCCCATCTCGAGCAAGTTGAGACCCTTCATGCGCCGTTCGGCGATCGACGATCCTCTATCTTGCTTCGTGCCCATATGCTTTCACCATTTAAAAGTCATCGTTGATGAAATGGAGTGCTAAATAATTAAAAAATCAGTGAAAGGTCGATGAAAATAACATTAGAATGTCGATGAGACAGCTAGGGAAAAAATCCTGCCGAATCCGAGCCGCTGCCATGAAAACATGGCCGTAATGCCTCGGTGCGAGTGAGATGCATGCCCGCTACGGCGCCCGTGCATGGAAGAGGCGAACGCCCGCGTTGCGGCGGCGAATGGAGAGGGTCAAGATGAGCGACGTCGGAAAGGCATGGAACATCGATGATTTGAGAAAAATGGCGCAAAAACGGGTGCCGAAGTATTTCTTCGATTATCTGGACGGCGGTGCGAACAGCGAAACCACGATGCGCGCGAATGAAAGCGATTTCGCACGCTGGCGGTTGCGTCAGAAGGTGTTGACCGGGGCGCAGAGCAGTGCGGCGGGTTTGAACGCGACGTACCTCGGCGCCGAACATCGGCTTCCGATCCTGCTCGGGCCGGTGGGATTCGCAGGCATGTATTGGCCGCAAGGGGAAATCGCGGCGGGGCGTGCGGCCGACGAGGCGGGCATTGGTCAGTGCTTGTCGACGTTTTCGATCTGTTCGCTCGAAGATGTCGCCGCGGCGCGGTTCGGTCCGCTGTATTTCCAGCTCTACATGTTCCGCAATCGCGATCTGACCGAGGACATTCTCGTGCGTTGCCGGCAGACGAACGTAGACGTTGTCTTCCTGACGGTCGACACGTGCTACATCCCGATTCGCGAACGTGATGCGCGCAACGGTTTTCGCGCCGATACGCGTTTGTCGGCGCGAGGTGTGTGGTCGATGCTCAAGCACCCAGGCTGGTGCGTCGGCGCGCTGTCCAACGGAATGCCGAAAATCGGCAACGTCTTGCGCTATCCGGATCTCGGCGCATCGTTGCTCGAGCAGTCCGCGGCGGTCGGCCGGATGATCGACTCGCGTTTGTCTTGGGCCGACGTCAAGTGGTTGCGCGCGCGCTGGCCCGGCAAGATCGTCATCAAGGGCATTCTCGATCCCGACGACGCGCGGCGCGCGGTCGACGAAGGCGTCGACGGCATTCTGATTTCGAATCACGGCGGACGGCAACTCGATCCGGCGCCCTCGGCGATGGATGTGCTGCCGGAGATCGCCGACGCGGTCGGCAAGCGGACCGAGATTCTGATGGACGGCGGCGTGCGCCGCGGCGCGGACGTGATCAAGGCGCTGGCGCTCGGGGCGAGCGCGGTCTCGATCGGGCGCGCGTATGTCTACGGCCTCGGCGCGGCGGGCGGGAAGGGCGTCGAGCGGTGCCTCGAACTGTTGAAGAGCGAGATGCTGCCCGCGCTCAACATGATGGGCTTCGAATCGATTGCGGAACTCAGGGCGGCGGGCAAGTCGGCGTTGCGGATGGCGGGGGCGGTCCATCGTGCGGTGACGGCGGTTGCAAAACCGGAGGAAGCATCGCGCAAGCTGATGGAGCGTGCGCTGTAAGGCGCCGACAGTCATTGACGCACGCCGCCGCAACCGGTAACCGACGGCGCGCGGCGCGCCGGCTATTTGCAGACGTCGACCCACTCTGCTTCGACGAGGTCGGCCAGCCGGACCGGATCGATGCGCAGCGCGGCGTGCGTCGAGCCGGCGGCCGGCACGACGAAATCGTACGATTTCAACATCACGTCGCAATAAACGGGCAACGGCGTCGAGAGTCCGAACGGACATACGCCGCCCACCGGATGGCCGGTGACGGCGACCGTTTCGTCCGCGGAGAGCATTTTCGCCTTGCCGCCCAGCGCGGTTTTGACTTTCTGGTTGTCGAGACGGGAATCGCCGCAGGATACGAGCAGCAAATGGGTGTCGCCGACCTTCATCGCGAGCGTCTTGGCGATCTGCGCGGGCTTGATGTCCCAGGCTGCCGACAACGTCAACGTGGAACTGCTTTCGTTCAAGGGAATGACGTCGATGTCCGGCGCCTTTTCCGCCAGAAACCGGCGAACCGATTCAACACTCATATTCTTTGCACTCCTTGCGGCCGACTTGTCTGTCTTCGCATGATCGGCGGGAGAAAAGGCTGGCTCGGCAGCCTTTGCGCTCGCATTGTTGGTGAACGCTCGGAACGGATAAGCTATCGCCCGTGGGGCAGAATGTATTGAACGATTGTGCAGTGACCGTTGCGGCCGTTCGCCGAGCCGGCCGAGCGGTCATGCATCGCACGACGCGCGAAAACGCAACTGGCGCTGTGGAGCGCGCCGCCGGCAAGCTCGCGCTCATGCGTCACGCGTCGCGTGTCGCGACCCACGCACCCCAGAACAGGCTCGCGAAAAAACGTACCGGCTCGCGGAACCCCGCAGCGTCGAGCAGCGCATGCACGGCGTCCTCGGACGCGGGCGGATCGGCGCCGCGCAGGATCGTCGCGAGCTTTTGCGTGACTTCGTCGGGCGATGCCCCATGCATCCGCCAGCGCTGCGCCCACGCGCACAGCAGGCGCGGATGCTCGGCATAGCGACGGTAGTTGCCCGCGACGACGAGCGGCGCGCCGGGCTTCAGGCGCCGCGCGATCGAGCCGAGCAGCGCGGCCTTAGCGTCGTCGCCGGGCACGTGGTGCAGCACGCCGATCAGCGTCGCGCCGTCGAAGCGCGCGTCGGCGGGCAGATCGTCGACGTAGCCGTGATGTAGCCGCGCGCGCGCGTCGAGGCCGGCCGCCGCGAGGTTCGCGCTCGCGAGCTCGAGCATCGGCCGCGACGGATCGACAGCGGTGAAGCGCCAGGCGGGCTCCAGGGCCGCGAGCGCGACGATTTCGCGCGCGGTGCCGCCCGCGCCCGCGACGAGGATCTGCGCGGCGCCCGCTTCCGATGCGACCGACGATGCGAGCATGCATGCGGCGAGATCGTGGCACGCGTCGTAGCCCGCGAGCGCGATGCGGCTTTGCTCCGCGTATTCGGCGGCGCGCGACGGATCGAATTTGGCTGCGCCGGATGGCGTGGACATGACGTCGGACTCCTGAAGAATCGCGCGCGCGGGATCGTACGCGAAACCGCAGCGTAGGCGCCGACGCTGTGCGCAACAAGACAAGCGGCGATCATGGTATCGCGGCTACCGGCCATTTTCGGGGTCGCTTCACGTTTAAAACCCCGCGTCGACGCTCGCATCGCAACGCGAATCGGCGCATACTGATTGCCCCTCTTCGTCGGGCCACGCGTGTCATGCATGCACGCCGCAAGCGGCGCATCGTCATGCCTCTGAACGCAGGAGGATCGCATCATGTCCGAATGTCCTCACGATCCATATGCGCGGCACTATTCGCACTGCCTGCCTTTCGGCGCACAGCCGTGCGGCGCCGCGGGCGCGACCACGCGCACGCACTTCCGCGTCTGGGCGCCCGCGCATGCGAGCGCGACGCTCGCGCTCGAAACCGCGGGCGGCCCGCATGAACTTCAGATGGCGCCCGCGGGCGACGGCTGGTTCGAGGCTTTTGCCGATTGCGGCGCGCACACACGCTATCGCTACCGGCTCGACGATGCGCTGACGATTCCCGATCCCGCATCGCGCTCGCAGCCGGAAGGCATCGAAGGGCCGAGCGAAGTGGTCGACCCGCGTGCGTTCACCTGGCGCCATACGTTCTGGCGGGGCCGGCCGTGGGAGGAGATCGCGCTTTACGCGATCCAGCCCGGCGCGGCGGGCGGCTACGACGGCATTCGCCGGCGCTTGCCGCAACTTGCGCAGCTCGGCATTACGGCGCTCGAATTGCTCGCGGCGCCGCATGCGCGCGACGACAGCCTGCCGTTTGTGCCGCTCGCCGACTACGGCGGCCCCGACGCGCTGAAGCAACTGATCGACGAAGCGCACGGCTTCGGCCTCGCGGTGCTGCTCGATCTCGACTACGCGCGCTTCGGCTGCGGCACGGACGAGATGCGGCGCTACGCGCAACCGTTCTTCCACACGCGCGACGATCCGCTGCAAGCGCCGCCGCTCGCGCTCGATCATCCGCAGGTCTGCGAGTTCTTCTGCGACAACGCGCTGTACTGGCTCGAAGAGTACCGATGCGACGGGTTGCGGATTCGCGAGGCGGACCGCATCGACAGCACGTGGTTGCGCGAGATCGCGGATCGCGTGCACGCGGTGATGCCGACCGATCGGATCGTGCATCTCGTGCTCGGCAGCGAGCGGCATCCGTCGCATCTCGCCGACACGCATTTCGACGCGCAATGGAACGGCTGCGGCGAACGCGCGCTGTACCGGCTCACGGGCCGCCGCGACCGCGCGCGCGGCGACGGCGTGTCGACCCATCAGTCGATTCACGCGCTCGCGCGCGCATTGACCGCGGACGGCGCGGTGTTCCAGCGCGCGCAACCGATCGGCGACGGCGGGATGGCCGACGTCGGGCTGTCGCTGACGTCGCTCGTGCTGTCCGACGGCGTGGTGCGCGATGCGCGCGAGGCGGATCTCGCGGCGCTCGCGCTGTCGTTGCTGACGCCGCAGATTCCGCTGATCTTCGACGAAGCCGCGGGCGATCCGTCGCGTCGGCATTTCCTGCAGTCGGCGCTCGCGGTGCGCGCGAAGCTGATCGCGCCGCGCCTGCTCGACGTGCGCCCGCGCAGTGCCGACATGCTGAGGACCAACGACGGCGTCGAAGCCGATGCGCTCGTTGCCGCATGGCGGCTTGGCGACGGCGAGACGCTCAGCATCGCGCTGAACCTGTCGCCGCAGCCGTTGCCGTTCTATGGCGCGCCGGACGGAATGATCGTGTTCGAGACGCCGGCGCGCGCGCGGGATCGCGTCGACGAAGGCGAGCTGCCGCCGTACGCGCTCGTAGCGTGGCTGACGGGCGACGTCAATCAGTACGCGCTGACGCACGATGCGCGTCGCTACGCGGATGTCGCGCCGCGCCCGTTGGGCGGTGTTTGAACGGGTGAAAGCGCCCGGCGTGGCGTCGCGCCGGCCGAGCCGGCGGCGCCTGCGCCGTTTCTTCCGATCAGGACGCCTGAACGAACGCGGGCCGAAGGCGGCGTGCGCGTGACGAGGCGACAGGCGCGTGGCGTCCGTTGCCGGATCGCTTCCTACCAGAGCCCCCGAATGCTGGCGATGCCGTGCGCGCGATGCTCGCGCGCCGTCGCCAGATGCTCGCGCGTCATCCCGCCGAGCGCGTAGACGGGCATGCGCGCTTGCGCCGCGTAGTCGGCGAAGCGGGTCCAGCCGAGCGTCGGCGCGCCGGGATGCGTGAGTGTCGGCAGGACCGGCGACAGCGTCGCGAAATCCGCGCCGATGCGCTCCGCGTGCAGCAGCTCGTCGAGCGAGTGGCACGCGGCCGACAGCAGGCAGTCCGACGTGAGCGGGCGGGCGGTCGCGACGCGCAGCGCCGCGCTGCCGAGGTGCACGCCGCTCGCGCCGAGCGCGAGCGCGGTTCCGGCATCGATCGGCCCGTTGACGATCAGGCGCGCGCGTTGCGCGCGGCAGCGCGCGATCGCGTCGGCGGCGAGCGCCGCATACGCGGCGGCATCGAGCGTCTTCACGCGCAATTGAACGAGCGCGAGCCCGGTCGAGAGCGCGGCCGACAGCCGATCGAGAAACGCCGCGAGATCCGCGTCGGAATCCGAGTCCGGTTCCGGCGTGATCAGGTAGTACGGCGGCAGCGCGAGATCTTCGGGCATTTCGTCATCCTACGCACTTGCGCGCGCGGCCGCGTTTGCCGCGTCGAGCGCCGTATTCCCGCTCATTCGTCCGCCTCCTTGAACGCCTTCGGATACACGCGCACGAGCACGATCCGCGGGCCGATCATCTTCTTCACGACGACGTCGAAGCGCTCGAACGACACGCGCTGGCCTTCGGTCGGCAGATCGTTGAGCGCCTGGATCACGAGGCCGCCGACCGATTCCGCGCGGCCTTCGTCGATGTCGATCCCGAGCGCCTGCTCGAGCGACACGACGGGCAGGCTGCCCTTGCCGATCAGCGTGCCGTCGTCGAGGCGGTTCCAATCGGAATCGCCCTGCCGGAATTCGTCGTGGATCTGGCCGACGAGCGCGCCGAGCAGGTTGTCGAGCGTCAGGAAGCCGATCGGCTTCTCGCCCTTCTTGCCGACGAGCGCGAAGTGCGGCGCGCCCTTGCGGAAACGGCGGAACAGGTCGAGAGCGGGCGTGTCGGGCTTCACGTACTGCACCGGGCGTACGTAGTCGGAAAGATCGGCGAGCGCCGCGCCCGCGTGCCGCGCGAGCAGCAGATCCTTCAGGTGGATGAGGCCGTTCACGCGCTCGCGCGAGTGGTCGTCGAAGAGCGGGTAGCGGCTGAAGCGGTGGCGCGCGACGACTTCCATGTTGTCCGCGAGCGGCACGTCGCGGCGCAGGCCGACCATCTCGTGCGCGGGCCGCATCAGGTCGGATACGGTCATCGACGAAAAATCGAGCGAATGCGCGAGCGTGTTCCATTCGTCGGTGCTGTACGCGTCCTTCGACGTCTTCGCGGAGCTGGCCGTGTTGCGCCGGCTGCGCAGGATCAGCTTCAGCTCGTCGGTCGAGTAGTGCGCGTCGCCGCCGTGCTCGGCGGACAGCCCAGCGAGCCGCAGCACGGCGTTCGCGCTCGTGTTGAGCACCCAGATCGCCGGATACATCGCCCAGTAGAACGCGTAGAGCGGGATCGCGACCCACAGGCCCGTCTTCTCGGCTTGCCGGATCGCCATCGATTTCGGCGCGAGCTCGCCGACGACGATGTGCAGGAACGAGATCACCGAGAACGCGAACACGAGCGAGATCAGGTGCACGAGCTTCTCGGACTCGACGCCGACGAGCGCGAGAACGGGCGACAGCAGCGCGGCGAACGCCGGCTCGCCGATCCAGCCGAGGCCGAGCGACGCGAGCGTGATGCCGAGCTGGCATGCGGACAGATACGCGTCGAGCCGCGCATGGACGACGCGCAGGATGCGCCCGCGCAAACCGTGCTGGCGGGCGAGGGTTTTGACGCGCGTCGCGCGCAGCTTGACGAGACCGAATTCGGCGGCGACGAAGAAGCCGTTGAGGGCCACGAGGAACAACGCGCCGACGAGCGCGAAGATCTGTATCAACGAAGGGACTCCGGGAATGAACGAAGCGACAGTATAAGGTTGGAAAGGAAAACGTAATTTATTGTCGCGCAGTGCGACATGCGCGGCCGCCCATTACGCGCGGGCGGCGGCGATCGTCAGCGCGAGCGTGGCCGGCGCGCCGGCTTCGAGCGGCGTCTGCGCGAACGTGCCGCCGTGCGCGCGCGCGACGCGCTGCGCGAGCGCGAACACCGCCGCCGGACGCTCGCCGTGGCGCTCGGCCAGCGCGTCGCGCCGCGCGAATGTCTCGAACACGTGCGGCAGCGCGGCGTCGGTCAGCGCCGACGGCTGCGCGCGGAACGTCACGCCGAAACGCGTCGCGTCGGCCGCGACGTCGCAGCCGAGCGCGATTTCGCCACCCGGCGCGCTCGCTTCGATCGCGAACGTGAGCATCGACCACAACGCTTGCGCGACGCGCTCGCGATCGCAATCGAGCGAGCCGCCGGGCAGCGCGGGAGGCGCGACCGTCACGGCCGCGCCGCGCGCATCGCCGAGCGCGGCGCGCGCGAGCGCCGCGCATTCGCCGACGAGCGCGTCGAGCGAGACGTCAGCGCGTGTGATCGAGAGCGCGCGCGTCTCGGCGCGCGGCGCGTCGACGATCGTTTCCAGCAATTTCGTCTGCTGTTCGATTCCGGTCCGGATGCCGTCGAGCGCGCGCCGCACGCTGTCGTCGCTCGGCGCGAGCCGGCGCTCGAGCACGTACGCCCAGCTGTGCATCGCGTTGAGCGGGCCGCGCAGATCGTGCGACGCGATCGACAGCGCGTGGTCGCGGACGAACAGCGCCACCTCGGCGGCGTAGCGTGCGGCGCGTTCGCGCAGCAGCGCGACGGCCGGATCGGCGGCGGACGGAATCACAGTGTTTCCCTTGTGTGAAATCGTGATGAAGGGCGAATCGACATTATAGGGACCGGACACGCGCGCGGCGGCCGGCGCGCGTCGTCACGCGGGGAGCGCGTCGTTGTCGTCGGCGCGCCGCGCGTGGCCCGGCAGCAACTGGCAGACGAGGAGCCCGGCGAGCATCAGCGCGCAGCCCATCAGCGCGCGCAGCGACAGCGTCTCGCCGAGCGCGGCCCAGCCGGCGATCGCGGCGAACACGCCTTCCATGCTGAAGATCACGGCCGCGTGCGCGGGCGCGGCGTCGCGTTGCGCGACGACCTGCAGCGTGTAGCCGACGCCGACCGACAGCAGCCCGCCGTACAGCAGCGTCGGCAGCGCGCGCACGAGCGTCGCGCGGTCGACGGGCTCGATCGCGAGCCCGATGGTGACGCACAGCGCGCCGCAGACGGCGAACTGCATGAACGACAGCACGAGCGGATCGTGCCGGCGCGCGAGGTGTCCGACCGCGATCACGTGGAACGCGATCACGATCGCGCCCGCGAGCTGGAACCAGTCGCCGTACAGCATCGAGAAATGCTCGTCGACGCTCAGGAAGTACAGGCCGATCGCCGCGAGCAGCGCGCCGAGCCAAGTGCCCATGCCGGTGCGATGCCGAAAGAACACGCCGATGATCGGCACGAGCACGACGTAGAGCGAGCTGATGAAGCCCGCGTTCGCGATCTTCGTGTATTGCAGCCCGATCTGCTGCAGCGAGATCGACACCGCGAGCAGCACGCCCAGCACGAGCCCCGGCAGCAATAGCGTCCGATCGCGCGTGAGCGCCGCGCAGTGCGCGCGCGCCGCGCCGTTGATGCGCAACAGCGGCACGAGCACCGCCGCGCCGAGCAGGAAGCGCAGCCCGGTGAACAGGAACGGGCCGATCACGGCGAGGCTCAGCCGCTGCGCGACGAACGCCGATCCCCAGATCGCGGCGGCGGCGAGCATCAGCAGGTTGGCGCGGAGGTGTTTGCGGGCGTCGTGGGTCATGCGGCGGCGGAAGGGCGGGCGAAAGTCGCGCGAAAGGCGAGAAATCGACAGACGAAATCCGACAGTCTACTCGCGTCCGGCCGATTGCGTCGGCCCCGCCAGGCTGTCGGCGAAGCGCCGCAGCGTGTCCTTCGAGCGGGCGTCGCGCACCCGCGAATACAGCGCGACTTGCGAGTCGGGCAGCGCGGGCAGGCCGAAGCGCGCGCCGACGTCGACGAGCGCGTGCGGCGCGACGCGGCGCGCAAGCGGACATACCGCGAGACCCGCGGCGGCGGCCGCCGCCACGGCCGCCACGCCGCCGCCCGTGAAGCGCTCGCGCCACGGCACGCCGGCACGGTCGAGCGCGCGCAGCGCGGCCGCGCGCACGCCGCACGGGCCCGCCAGCACCGCGAGCGGCAGCGGCTCGCCCGCGCGCGGCGTCCAGCCCGGCGCGGCGAGCCATGCGAGCGGCTCGGTGAAGAGCGGCGTCGCGTCGTCGCGCGGCGGATCTTCGCCCGGCTCGTGGCGCACGAACGCCGCGTCGAGACGCCGCTCGTCGTACTGCGCGAGCAGCCCGGTCGACATCCCGACGTGCATTTCGAGCACGAGGCCGGGGTCGTGCCGGCTCAGGCCCGTGAGGACGGCCGGCAGATCCGGCACCGCGACGTGCTCGCTGACGCCGATCGAGAGCCTGCGTCGCTCGGGCGCAAGCGATGCGAGCGCGCGCTCGTGCGCGTCGAGCAGCTCGCGCGCGGCGGGCAGGAACGCGGCGCCGACGGCGCCGAGCGTCACGCGCCGCGGCGTGCGTTCGAGAAGCGGCGTGCCGAGCTGCGCCTCGAGCCGCTTGAGCTTCAGGCTGACGGCCGATTGCGTGGTGCCGAGCGCGTCGGCGGCGCGCGTGAAGCTCGCCAAGTCGGCGACGAGGACGAATGCGCGAACGGCGTCCAGATCGAGCGGTTTCATTTCAAATGAAAATAGATAAAATATTCATCGATATCTGTTCATTATAGATGGCGGGCCCTAAGCTGCATGCGTGTCCCAACCCGTGAGGAGAAACACGATGCCGTTCACCCGTATCGCATTGCGCGAAGGCAAGCCCGCCGAATACCGACGGGCGCTGTCGGAGGGCATTCACCGTGCGTTGCAGCGCGCGTTCGACGTGCCCGCCGACGATATTTTCATGACCGTGACCGAATACAGCGCCGATAATTTCTTTTATGGCCGCGACTATCTCGGGATCGCGCGCAGCGACGATCTGGTGATGATCCAGATCACCGCGAACAACACGCGCACGCTCGAGCAGAAGCGCGAACTGTACCGGTTGATCGCCGAGCATCTCGCCGAACGTCCGGGCTTGCGCCGCGAAGACGTGTTCATTAGTCTCGTCGAGGTGCTGAAGGAGGATTGGTCGTTCGGCAACGGCATTGCGCAGTACGTGAGCTGAAACTCGGCGCAGCCGCGCCGGTCGGACGGCTGAAGGCCGAGCGGCCGGCATCGCAAGCCGAGGCGCGGTGCGCCGGCGCGCGCACGATGCGCGGAGCTTGCGCGCGGCGTTCCGCCTCACTGGCCGTAAAAAGGGCCGTGTACTATGGAGAACGTCGGGTCCGTCGACGCGTGCGCGGCGGCAGCGGGCGGCCCGACCTACGCCGGAGCTTCCATGGCGCGCGTTCTGGAAATCGTGTTGGACTTTCCGTTGCAGGGCTGGCAGGCCGGGCGCGGATCGCGGGCGCGCGCGTCGCGCGACCTCGGCGCGGAACTCGCGCGGGCATGGCGGATCTGTCCGCCGGTGAAGATGCGTCGCGGGCACGAGCGCGTGACGATCGAGCCGTGCCGATTCGCCGAAGCGGAGCCCGACGACGGCGGCCGCTGGCAGGCCTGGATCGAGACGACCGCGCAGGCGCGGCGCGCGCTCGCGTCGCGCAGTCACCCGTTCGTGCCCGGCGTGATGGTGCGCGAGCGCTTCGACGGCGATCGCGGCGGCGTGCGCGTCGCGATGGCGATCGTGGCGGAGCGCCCGGCGACGGCGGCTGCGTCCGCATCCGATTCGCCCCATTTACCCGATTTGCCCGATTCGATGGCCGCGGCGAGCGACGCACGGCGTTCGCACGGCCGGACGTCGAAGACGGCTGTCGCGCGGGCGGCGGCGCAAGCTTTGACAAGCACGCGCGCTTCTTCCGATTCCTCAGTCGCAACCGATGCGAGCGCACGCGTTCTATCCGCCGCCTCCGCGCCGACCGGCTCCGCGCTTCCGTCGGCCGATTCCGCCTCGCCTGCCGCTCCTGCCGCCGCCGGCGCGGCGGGTCCCGAATCGCAGGCTGCCGGCCAGCCGGCCTATGGTTTCGTCGCCGAACGCCGGCGCGGACGATGGCTCGACACCGACGGCATCGAAGTCGAACTGACGCTCGACGACGTCACGTTCGCGCCGGCCGCCGCCGCTTCGTCGGCTGCCGCGTCGTCCGCCGCCACCCGCGCCGCGCCGCTGCGTGTGTGCGAATTGCGTCTCGCCGCCGCCGATGCGGACGAACCCGACGCGCGCGCCGCCGCGCTGCGCGCGCTTTTTCGCGCGGCCCGCGAGCTGAGCGGCGCGTGGCCGGCGTCGCTGTCGCTGACGAGCGTCCTCGATCGCGCGTGCGCGGGCGAGGCGCCGGACGCAATCGGGGCGCCGATGAAGGCGCAATCGGCCGATTTGTCGAACACGCGCACGCAGCGCGCGGCGTTTTTCACGCTCGGCTGCAGCGTGACCGGGCAGTGGCTCGGCAACGAGGCCGGCGTGCGCGGCGGAGCCGATCCGGAATACGTACATCAGATGCGCGTCGCGCTGCGCCGGCTGCGCACGCTCGCGCGACTCTTCCCGCGCTACGCGGACACCGCCTGGAAGGACGCGTTCTCGGGCGACCTTCGCTGGATCGCCGCGATGCTCGGCGCGGTGCGCGACTGGGACGTCTGCATGACGTCGACGCTGCCCGCGCTCGCCGCAGCGCACGGCGAGGACGCGACGTGGGCGGGCACGCTCGATGCGGCCCGCGCGCAGCGCGACGCGGCGCACGTCGAGCTGCGGCAGGCGCTCGGCACCGCGCGCTATGCGCGGCTCGTGTTCGCGTGGCTCGAATGGCTGAGCCTGCTGCCGCTCACGCGGGACGATCCGGCGCACGGCAAGGCCCCGTCGCTCAAGCGGCACGCGGCGAAGCGCGTGAGCCGGCTGTTCGGCCATCTTTACGGCTCGGGGCGGCTGACGACGCTCGACGCCGCCGCGCGCCACCGCGTGCGGATCGACGCGAAGCGGCTGCGCTACGCATTGGAATTCTTTTCGTCGCTCGCGTCGCGCCGCACGCGCGTGGACACGGTGCGGCTGCTCGCGCGCGTGCAGAACGCGCTCGGCGACGCGAACGACGCGGCCGTCGCGCTGCGCTGTCTCGAGCAACTTTCCGCGCCGCCGTATCAGCTCGGTTTCGCGCGCGGCTACGGCGCGGCGGCGCAGCGCTACACGGCGGAGGCGGCCGAGCAGATGCTGCGCGGATTGCGGCCGCCGAGGATCGGCGGCAGAAAGGCGTGACTATAATGGCCGTTCGTCCTGTTTGGCTGCGTCGATGACCGCCGATTCGTCCTCTTCCCGTTTCGATGCGCGCGCCGCGCGCGAGCCGCTCGCGCTGCGCGGCGAGCTGTGGCTGCGTGCGGGCGCCGAGACGCTCGGCGGCGCGGCGCGCATCGCGCTGCTCGCCGCGATCGGCGAAACCGGCTCGATCACGCGCGCGGCGAAGGCGGTCGGCCTGAGCTACAAGGGCGCGTGGGACGCGATCGACACGATGAACAACCTTGCGGGCGAGCCGCTCGTGCTGCGCTCGACAGGCGGCAAGGGCGGCGGCGGCACGACGCTCACGCCGCGCGCAACGGCGCTGATCGCGGCGTTTCGCGCGATCGAGCGCGAGCATCGACGCTTCATCGACGCGGCGAGCGCGGCGGTCGAAGGCTTCGAGGTCAATTGGGAACTTATCGGGAGAATCGGCATGAAGACGAGCGCACGCAACCAACTGTTCGGCAAGGTGCTGGCGGTCAAGCATGGCGCGGTGAACGACGAAGTGGTGCTCGCGCTGCCGGGCGAGCACACGATCGCGGCGGTGGTGACGCACGAGAGCACGCAGGAACTGGGGCTCGAGCCGGGCGTCGACGCGTGCGCGCTCGTGAAGGCGTCGTGGATCGTGCTCGCGGTCGAAGACGGCGCGCCGCTCAAGTTGTCGGCGCGCAACCAGTTGCGCGGCGTCGTCGAGGCGGTCACGCGCGGTGCTGTAAATAGCGAAGTGGCGCTTGCGCTCGACGGCGGCATGACGCTCGCCGCGATCGTCACGAACGACAGCGTCGATGCGCTCGGGCTCGCGAAGGGCGTGAACGCGGTGGCGGCGTTCAAGGCGTCGAGCGTGATTCTGGCGGTCAACGGATGATGTCGCGGCCGCGCCTGCCGAGCGGGACTCGGCGGCGCGGGCGGCGGTACGAAGCCAAGCCGGCGTGGTGCCGGCTTTTTTTGCGTCCGTCCGCCCGCCGGTTCGATCGGCGAGCGAATGCGCGATCCTGAGTTTTCGTGAGAGAAGGCGTCAAGAACGTCGCTAAATTCTGTTGGATGGCTGGCGTTGCTGAAAGATCGCGGCGGCTGACGATGGGCGTGAGCCGGGTTGTCGGACCGCGTGATGAGCAATCGCGTCCGGGCTCGGCGAGCGGCAAGTGGGGAACGGTGAACGGCGCCCGCGCGGAAGGTGCGAGCCGATCCCGTCACCGAACGCTCGTCACCCATTCGGCGATCGGCGTGTCGGGCAGCACGCGGCCCTCCTGAAGCCGCACGACCTGATCGCCGAACGCGGCGACGTCGTCGGGATCGTGCGTGATCAGCACCATCGGAATGTCGAGCCTCATCTGCAAGTCGGTCAGTTCGCGGCGCATCCGCTGGCGCATCGCGACGTCGAGCGCCGAGAACGGCTCGTCGAGCAACAGTATCCGCGGCTGCGCGATCAGCGCGCGCGCGAGCGCGACGCGCTGCTTCTGCCCGCCCGACAACTGCGCCGGATAGTGCCCGGCGAGCGCTTCGAGCTCGAACGCGCGCAGCCAGTACGCGGCGTCGTCGGGCAGCTCCTTCGCGCGCGGATTGCGCCAGCCGCGTTTCAGGCCGAACGCGAGATTCTGCCGGACGTTCAGATGCGGGAAGAGCGCGTAGTCCTGGAACAGGTACGCTACGCGGCGCGCCTGCGTCGGCACGTCGATGCCGCGCGCATCATCGAACAAGGTGTCGCCGCCGATCGAGATCGTGCCTTGGTCGGGCGCGAGCAGACCGGCGATCGCTTGCAGCGTGAGGCTCTTACCTGCGCCGGACGGCCCGAACAGCACGATGCGCTGCGCGGTCGACGCGAACGACACATCGAGCGTGAAACGCCGCTCCGGCGTGACGAGCGTCTTGCGGATGTCGACGACGAGGCTCATCTCACCGTGCTCCGACGAGCGCGCGCTGCGGCACGAGCCGCCCCGCGACGAGAAGGATCAGCACGCAGGTCGCCGACGTGACGAGCACAAGGAAGTTCGCGGTGGCGTCGTCGCCCGCCTGAACGGCCGCGTAGACGGCGACCGACAGCGTCTGCGTGCGTCCGGGCAGGTTGCCCGCGATCATCAGCGTCGCGCCGAATTCGCCGAGCGCGCGCGCGAACGCGAGCAGCGCACCCGCGAGAATGCCGCGCGCGGCGAGCGGCAGCGTCACGCGAAAGAAAATCCCGGCTTCGCTGATGCCGAGCGTGCGCGCCGCGCGTTCGAGCTGCGGATCGACCGCTTCGAAAGCGGCGCGCGCGGACTTCAGGATCAACGGAAACGCGACCACCATCGACGCGATTACCGCGCCTTGCCACGTGAACACGAGCTGGATGCCGAGCTCGTCGAGCCACGCGCCGAACATGCCGCGCCGGCCGAGCAGCACGAGCAGGTAATAGCCGAGCACCGTCGGCGGGAGCACGAGCGGCAGCGTCAGCAGCGAATCGATCACGTCGCGCGCGCCCGAGCGCCAGCGCGCGAGCGCGTAGCCGGTCGCGACGCCGAGCACGAGATCGAGCGCCGTCGCCCAGCCGGCCACCTTCAGCGACAACAGCAGCGGAACCCAGGCGTCGTGCATCGCGCGTCCCGATCAGTTCGCGGCGTTCGTCGCGTTCGCGGCCGGCTTGAAGCCGTATTTCGCGAGCACCGCCTGGCCCGCGGGCGACAGCACGAACGCGACGAAGCCCTGCGCGGCGCCCGCGTGCCGGCTGTCCTTGACGACGGCGATCGGATAGGTGATCGGCGTTTGCGTCGGGACGGTCAACGCGACTTTCACGCGCTCGGGCATCACGGCCGCATCGGTGCCGAACACGAAGCCCGCGTCGACTTCGCCGCGCGCGACGTAGTCGAGGCTTTGGCGCACGTTCGCGGCGAGCACGCCCTTCGCGCTGACGTCGCTCCAGACGCCGGCCGCCTTCAGCGCGCCCTCGGTGTAGCGGCCGACGGGCACCGACGCCGGATCGCCGAACGCGACGCGCTTCACGGCGGGCGACGTCAGGTCGCGCAGCGAGCCGAACGTCGCGCGGCTGTCGGCGGGCACGATCAGCACGAGCGAGTTCGCGGCGAAATCGCGGCGCGTGCCGTCGGCGATCACGTGTTCGGCGATCGCGCGATCCATCGCTTTCTGGTCGGCCGATGCGAACACGTCGGCCGGCGCGCCCTTCGCGATCTGCTGCATCAGCACGTCGGACGCGCCGAAGTTGAACAGGATCTTCGTACCCGGATGCTGCTTTTCGTATGCGTCGCCGACCGCCTTGAACGCGTTGGTGAGGCTTGCCGCGGCCGACACGACGAGTTCGTCGGCGGCATGCGCGGCCGGCGCGGCGAAACCGGCGGCGAGCGCGGACAGCGTGACGAGACGCAGGAACAGACGGCGGGCGGAGCGGGCGGGAGCGGACATGGCGGGAAACACTGACGTGGGCGGAAACCGTAATCGTAATATACGCGAGGTTATAACGGATTGGATTTCCGAACTGTGCCGGTGCTGCATGACGCCGCAGTGCGGCGGGCGGCGCGGCTGGGGCGGGAAAAGGCGGGGATGGTGCGATCCGCGGTGGAACGGTGGTGCAGCGCAGATGCGGAAAAGCTGAGAAGCTGAGAAGCTGAGAAGTGGTCGGCTGTTGAGTGGTAGATCGGTTGACTGATAAACCGATTAACCGTCGCCAGATCAATAGATCGACAAGCCGGCAAACCGGCAAACCGGCAAACCGGCAAACCGGCGAACCGGCGAACCGGCGAACCGGCGAACCGAAGAACCGAAGAACCGAAGAACCGAAGAACCGAAGAACCGAAGAACCGAAGAACCGAAGAACCGAAGAACCGAAGAACCGAAGAACCGAGCCGGCAGCCCGGCAGCCCCGCACGGCGCAACCCGCGCTCGCGTTACACGTGCTCGACGATCGCGGGCAAGCCGAGCGTCTGCTGCTGGGCCGGCCGCGACGCGGGCCGGTAGTTCGGATTCGCCTTCCAGCGCGCCCGCACGTACGGGCGTTCATGGCCAGAAAGATGCAGCGCGACCGCGGTCACCCACCGATGCGACGGCACGGTAACGCCGTGCAGCGCGATCGTGACGGCCACGAGGCTCGTCGCGACGGCGGGCGCGGACCAGCGGTGCGGCATCGCGCGCCATGAGCCGGCGATGAACGACATCGCGGCGACCGCGCCGATGACGCAGCCCGTCACCGCCTCGGACGGCGAATGCGCATCGAGCGCGACGCGCGACAGTCCGACGGCGACGCCCGCCGCGAGCCCGACGATGATCCCGCCGATGCGCACGACGGGTTTCGCGCGGGCGAGCGCGAGGAACATCGCGACCGGATAGACTGACGTCGACAGCATCGCGTGGCCGCTAAAGCCCGTGAAATCCCACGCGCGCACGCCGATGCCCCAGCCGAGGAACGCGATCTTCGTGAGCGCGACGACGCCAATCGCGACGCCGAGCACGGCGAGCCATGCGGCGGCGCGACGAAGCGAATAGCCGAGCGCGAGCCAGACGGCGATCGTGACGGCGAGGGGCAGTGTCAGGCCGGCACCGCCTAGGGCGGTGATCGAGATCCACAGACGGGGCGGCAAATCGAACATCGGAAGCTGCGGGCGGATACGGGGAATGCGGGATACTTGCTTAACGCATGAGCCGTGAATAGCGACTACAACGAAGACAAGCGCGAGCGCCCAGTATACCGGTCGTCGCGGGCCGCGCTCCGTTCGGACGCCGGCAGGGAACTATCGGGTGTCAGGATAAATCCCAGAAATAGTGCTATTGTGCATTGCACAATCCTGAATGGTCGCGCCCACTGCGGCGTCCCTAATTTCTGACTGCGAGCCCCGACCGATGACCAAAAGTCTGACGAAATTCTGGCTGGGCGGTGTGAAACGCATGCTGCACTTGCCGAACGCGCGCACGCCGAAGTCCGCCGCGCCCGAGTCCGTATTGATGGCGGCCCAAAAGATGGCGGCCGACTGGCCGTTCGACGATTCGATTTCCACTGCGGCTGCCGTCGCGATGCCCGTCGAGCCGGCCCCGCCCGTCGCGCGCGAATCGCGCGTTCGGCCGCGCGCCGCCGCATGGGCGGCCGGTGAATGGACCCGTGCCGACCACCCGCTGCCGCCCGCGTTCGGGCGCTTCGTCAAGCATCTCGAATATGGGCTGTACGTGCCGCCCGGCGCGGATACGGACGGCCTGCCGCTCCTCGTGATGCTGCACGGCTGCAAGCAGGACATGGATCAGTTCGCGCAAGGCACGCGGATGAACCTGCTCGCGGATCGGCACGGCTTCGCCGTGATCTATCCGGAGCAGTCGCTCAACGCGCACGCGCACGGCTGCTGGCACTGGTACGACGACACCGCGCGCGGCGGGCGCGGCGAGGCGCAAGCGGTCGTCGCGCTCGTCGACACGCTCGTTACCGAGCGGGGCTTCGACGCGTCGCGCGTGTACGCGGCCGGCCTGTCGGCGGGGGCTGGACTCGTGTCGCTGCTCTCGCTGCACTTTCCGCAGCGTTTTGCCGCCGTGGCGCTCCATTCGGGGCCCGCGTTCGGCGACGCGCATTCCGGGATCACCGCGATGGACGTGATGCGCCGCGGCCTGCATCGCCATCCCGCCGTCGTCACTGACGCGCTCGTCGCGCCGGGCTCGCATCCGGGGATGCCGGCCCTCATCGTGCACGGCGACGACGATCGCGTCGTCGCGCCGAAGAATGCAGACGAACTCGCGGTCCAGTTCCTGCGGCTGAATGGCCTCGCGAACGCCGAAGGCGAACCGGCCGCCGTCGAGCGCGTCGAGACGAGCGCGGCGGACGCCCGCACGATCGATTATCGTCGCGACGGCGAGTCCGTCGTGCGCCTCTGCCGGGTCCACGGCCTTGCGCACGCGTGGGCGGGCGGCGACGACAGCGTGCCGTTTCACTCGGCGGCCGGCCCGGACGCGAGCGAGTTGATTTGGTCCTTTTTTGCGTCGCGCACGCGGGCGGTTGTCGCGTCGTAACGACGCACGATTCGAGAACGGCTGGAGTCGGCTCGGGGTTTTCCCTATAATGCGGGTAAATACCTAAGTGAAAGCCCTTGGATTGGAGTGACCGATCATGTACTTGTTGAGCCGCCTGTTCCTGTTTCTGACGAAGTCGCCCGAACAACGCGCGAAGGAGCGCGCCGATGCGTATCTCGCCGGCGCATCCGATCTGTATGACCTCGAATTCCGTATGCGCAAGCTTGATCGCGAAGCCGCACTCGAACGCTCGTGATTTCGCGTTAAGCGCGTACTAAATTTATACGCATAAAGTTGTAAAGTCGAAGAGGGCGCGCCGGCTCGATGGCCGGCGCGCCCTCTTTGTCATTTCGGCGCGTGCGCACCGCGGCGTCAAGCGACGACGAGGCGTACCGCGACGTTGTTGCGCGTCGCGTTCGAATACGGGCACACCTGGTGCGCGCGATCGACGATTGCCTTCGCGGTCGCCACATCAAGGCCGGGCAGCGCGACGCGCAGCTCGACGTCCAGCGCAAATCCGCCTTCCTCGTTCGGGCCGATGCCCACTTCCGCGGTGACGGTCGTATCCGCGGGCAACGTCTGCTTGCTTTGGCCCGCCACATACTTCATTGCGCTCAGGAAGCATGCGGAATAGCCGGCGGCGAACAGCTGCTCGGGATTCGTGCCGTCCGCGCCCGTGCCGCCGAGTTCTCGCGGCGCGGCAAGCTTCACGTCGAGCTTCTGGTCTTGGGACGTCGCGCGGCCGTCACGGCCGCCGGTGCTGGTTGCTGCCGTCTTGTACAGAATGTTCATGCTGGACTCCTGTGTCGTGAGAGAAAGGGCCTCGGCGAATCGGGAAGCGCGGGCCACGGCATAAATATAGTTCGCTAATCATTAGTGCGCAAATTATTTTTTTTGGGCGTGACTTACCGGGCAGAGCGCGGGCAGAGCGCGGGCAGAGCGACAGTCGATCAGGCGTCGCTGGCGTCCGTCAGCGCTTGCCGCAGCCGCGTCAGATCTTCGCGCAGCCGGATCAGGAAATCGGGCGTCTGGCGCATCGCGCAAAACAGCTCGGCGGGCACGGATCGGGCCTTTTGCTTCAGCGCGGCGCCTTCTGCGGTGAGCCGCGCGTGGACGATCCGCTCATCGTTCGTGTCGCGCACCCGCTCGATGTAGCCGAGCGCCTCCAGGCGCTTGAGGAGGGGCGTGACCGTCGCGGGATCGAGGCTGAGCCGGGCGGCGATGTCCTTGACGGCCATGTCGTCGGATTCCCACAGCACGAGCATCGCGAGGTACTGCGGATACGTGAGCGCGAGCTTGTCGAGAAGCGGTTTGTAAGCCTTCGTCATCGCGAGCGACGTCGAATAGAGCGCGAAGCAGAGCTGGTCGTCGAGCGTGAGCGGGAAGGTTGGCGAATCGTTCATGATGGAGTTTTGGTAAAGCACAAAAGATTTGTATGCAAATGATTTTGCGCCTAACTGCGACGATTGGCGAGAGGCGCCGAGCGCTCAAGAAGGGGATGAATCGAAAAGGGGATGAATCGATGGTCGACGACGAAGAGGGCGGCGAACTTGGCCGCGACTTCGTTGGCATAAGGCCGGCCCGGCAAGGCGCCGCGGCGACACCGGCGCCGGAGGCCGAATCGGCGGGGCGCGCGAGGGGTGCCAGGTAGCGGCGAAAGGTCGAAAGAAGAATCGGAGAGCGTGCTCTATGGCTAGCGGCGCCTATGTGTCTCGCTTCGGCGGCGAAGCGGCACCGGATGCCCGACGCCAGGCAGGCAGCGATCTTCACTCGTGCGCTGCGTGAACGCCGCTTTCTCCGTCGAAGCATCCGCCGCGTGTGCGCCGGCGATTCCGAACCGCGCGACGACACGCGAAACGCGCGTGCATCGGCGCGGCCGCGCCGCTCCCGCTTGCGGCGATTACCGGGAAGAATCCGGCAGTGTCGGCGCGCCCGGCTCCTGCACGCCGTAGCAGCCGCGATAGGTTGCGTAGAACGAGCAATAGAGCATCGCCGTGATGACGATCGATGCCGGCATCATTACCGTGAGCGCGTACGCGCTGGCGCCGAGCGCCTGCATCAGCGCGGCGAGCCCGAACGACACGCCGAGCGCGACCGCGAACCACAGCAGCCCGTAGACGGTGAACGCCCCCTTGTTGCGCCAGCAGCTCACGATGCTGAAAAACAGCGCCTTCATCGGCGGAACGTCGTGCCATGCGGTCAGCACCGGGGCGAACCAGAACATCATCGCGACCGGCACGTACAGCGTGGCCGCGATCAGCACCGCGACGGCGACGCCCGGCGACGCGAGCGCTTCCGATTCGAGGTTCTCGGCGCCTAGGCCGAACATGATCTTCAGCAGCGTGCCGCCGTCGCCGAGCGACGAGCAAGCGAACACGAGCGCCATCGACACGATATAGATTCCGCCGAGCGCGAGGAGCCGCTGCGTGACGACGGGGCCGTATGAGCGGAAGCCGTCGATCAGGATCGTCGGCAGCACCTGCTTGCCGGCGATCGTATCGCGGCACGCCGCCATGAAGCCGACCGCGATGCCGGGAATGAACAGGAGCGGCAGCGCCGCGCCGATCACCGGCACGAGCGACACCAGCATCATCGCGAGCAGGTACGTGAAGAACAGCGTGACGAACGCGAGCGGATTGCGCCGGAACAGCCAGATGCCCTGGCGGAACCACACGTAGCCGGTCTTGGCGGAGACTTCGATCAGTTGCATGCGTGGGTCTCGGGGAGCGTGCCCGCGTGCGCGATGCGCTCGCGCAGGATGCGTTCGAAATGGCCCGGGTCGTGCGGCTTGAGCATCTGCGCGGCGCGGGGAAGATGGAAATCATACAGGCGCGACACCCAGAAGCGGTACGCGCCCGCGCGCAGCATGTCGCCCCAGTGGCGGCGCTCGCCGGCCGTGAACGGACGCACCGTCTGGTATGCGCGCAGCAGCGCGTCGGCGCGTGCGGCGTCGAGCGCGCCGCTCGAGAGGTCGACGCACCAGTCGTTGACCGTCACGGCGACGTCGAACAGCCACTTGTCGCAGCCGGCGAAGTAGAAATCGAAGAAGCCGCCGAGCCGCACCGTGTGGCCGGTGTCCGCATCCGCGTGCGCGAAGAGCGCGTTGTCGCGGAACAGGTCGCAATGGCAGGGGCCTTCGGGCAGCGCCGCGTAGTCGTCCGATGCGAAGAACGCGGCCTGGTGCGCGAGCTCGCTTTCCAGCAGCGCGCGCTGCTCGCCGGTGATGAGCGGCGCGATCTCGGGCACCGTCTCGCGCCACCACGACAGGCTGCGCAGGTTCGGCTGATGCCGCGGATAGTCGCGGCCGGCGAGGTGCATGCGCGCGAGCATCTGGCCGACTTCGACGCAGTGCTCGACGCTCGGCGCGAGCTCCGCCGCGCCCTCGAGCTTGGTGACGATCGCGGCCGGCTTGCCGTGCAGCTCGCCGAACAGCGCGCCGTCGTCGCGCGCGACGGGAGCGGGCACGGGCACGCCGTGCTTCGCGAGATGGCTCATCAAGTCGATGTAGAACGGCAACTGCGCGGCCGTCAGATTCTCGAAGATCGTGAGCACGTATTCGCCGCGCGTCGTCGTCAGGAAGAAGTTGCTGTTCTCGATGCCGGACGGGATGCCGCGGAACGCGACAACGTCGCCGAGATCGTAGTGGCGCATCCAGAGTGCGAGGTCAGCGTCGGAAACTGCGGTGAAAACGGCCATGCAAGAGACGTCGGATCGGGTTGGCGTGCCGGCGGCGCGCCGGTGTCGCAAAAAGGGCGGAAGAGGAGCCGGCGCCGCGGGGCGCCGGCGGTGGCGTCAGTAGTGCAAGTTGACCGACGGCAGGCGCGTGATCGGCACGCCCGCGTCGTGCGGACGCGGAGACGTGTCGGGCGACGCGCTCATCTGATATCGGGTGCCGAAATTCGATTTCACGTTGATCTCGACCGGCTTGCCGCGATCGCGGTATTCGGTGACTTCGGTGCCGTTCTTGCTTTTTTCGTGAAAGCTCGGCGTGCGTCGCACGTCGTTGAAATCGACCTTCGACGTCACTTCGGCGCCCGGGCGGTTGATCTGCGCGAGATCGGGCAGCCCGGCCGCCTCGTTGGCCGCGGCCTGGGCCTTTGCGTCGGCGGCCGCTTGAGCGGCGTCGGCGGCGTAGGCGGGGCCGCCGAGAGCGAGTGCCGTCAGGGCGGCGGCGAAAAGGAGCGGCTTCATCGTGTTTCTCCCAGTGAACCATTGGATTTTAGCAAATACCGGCGTCGTGCCGATGCCGTTCGTCGATGCGCGGCCGGCCTTGCGGCCGCGAAGGGCATCGGCCGCGCGCGCGGGTTCCGTGGTAATGTCGAAGCGATCTTGAAGAGGCATTGCTACATGAAGAACGATCCCAATCGCCGTTCCCGGATGCACATGCCGGGCAGTCCGTCCGTCGAAGCGTTCGATGACCCGATCGCCGCCGTCGCGCGGCTCTCCGAGATCTACGAGACGAACACCGCGTTCCTGCGAGACGCGTTTGCGCGCTACCGCCGCAACGACTCGTTCGACGAGCGCGTGCGCGCATGCTATCCGTTCGTGCGCATCCGCACCGACGTCAACACGCACGTCGATTCGCGCCGCTCGTACGGCTTCGTCGCGGGCCCGGGCGTGTTCGAGACGACCGTCACGCGCCCGGATCTGTTCGCGAGCTACTACCGCGAGCAACTGCGCCTGCTCGCGAAGAACCATCATGTGCGGATCGAAGTGGGCGTGTCGACGCAGCCGATTCCGGTTCACTTCGCGTTTTCCGAAGGAATCCATCTCGAAGGCGAGCTCGACCGCGACCGCCTCGTCGCGATGCGCGACGTGTTCGATACGCCGGATCTCACTTACCTCGACGACCGGATCGTCAACGGCACGTACGAGCCCGCGCCGGGTGAGCCGCACCCGCTCGCGCTCTTCACGGCCGCGCGCGTCGATTTCTCGCTGCATCGGCTGCGCCACTACACGGCGACGCTGCCGACGCATTTCCAGAACTACGTGCTCTACACGAACTACCAGTTCTACATCGACGAATTCGTGAAGCTCGGCCGCGCGATGATGTCGGAGAGCGACGATCCGCAAGTGCGTGCGTACCGCAGCGAATACACGGCGTTCGTCGAGCCGGGCGACATGATCACGTACAACGCGAACCTCGGCGACGAGGCGACCGAAGGCACGCCGCCGCCGCGCGGGCCGCAGATGCCCGCATATCACCTGAAGCGCGCGGACGGCAGCGGGATCACGATGATCAACATCGGCGTGGGGCCGTCGAACGCGAAGACGATCACCGATCACATCGCGGTGCTGCGTCCGCACGCATGGGTGATGCTCGGCCACTGCGCGGGGCTGCGCAACACGCAGCGCCTCGGCGATTACGTGCTCGCGCACGGTTACGTCCGCGAGGATCACGTGCTCGACGCCGATCTGCCGCTGTGGGTGCCGATCCCGGCGCTCGCCGAGGTGCAGGTCGCGCTCGAGCGCGCGGTCGCGCAGGTCACGCAGCTCGAAGGCGTCGAGCTCAAGCGCGTGATGCGCACGGGCACCGTCGCGAGCGTCGACAACCGCAACTGGGAATTGCGCGATCATCGCGAGCCGGTGCAGCGGCTGTCGCAGAGCCGCGCGATCGCGCTCGACATGGAAAGCGCGACGATCGCCGCGAACGGCTTCCGCTTCCGCGTGCCGTACGGGACGCTCTTGTGCGTGTCGGACAAACCGCTGCACGGCGAGCTGAAGCTGCCTGGGATGGCCGATCAGTTCTATCGCGCGCAGGTCGATCAGCATTTGCAGATCGGCGTGAAGGCGATGGAGATTCTTCGCACGAACGGGCTCGACCGGTTGCATAGCCGCAAGCTGCGCAGCTTTGCGGAAGTGGCGTTTCAGTAATCAGCCCTTGCTGAATAAGGCTCTCCGGCTGCTTCGGAGAGTCTTATTGTCTAACATGAGCGTCAGTGTCTAACTTGCGCGCTTCAATGGGACTGGCCGGACGCGTTCCACTTCACGCGACTTCGTGTAGTGCGCGGTCATACTCTCGGTCGTGTGGCCGGCCAGTGATTGAGCTGCCGCCGCCCCTTGCTGTCGCTTCAGATCGGTCAGCGCTTTTGCCCGCAGATCATGGAAATGCATGCCGATCAGGTATTTCGGGTTCGGCGTGACTCCCTTCTCTTTGCAGTCCTTCTCATATGCTGATCGTGCTCGTTGGCAAGCGCGTTTCCATCCAGAGTACGCGCCGATATAGGTGAAGCGGCCGCCGGTGTGCGTGCAGATCACTGGCCCGATGGACGTGATCTTGCCGCCGCGTGCCCGATCCAGCGTTTCTCGCAGATCGGGCGTCATCTCGATCAACAGGCGCACGCCACTGCTATTGACCGTCTTGCTCGGATGGAACGAAATTCCCTCATCGGACACGTTCTGCCAGTTGAGCGCGAGAAGGTCGCCGATACGTTGAGCGGTCTGGTACGCCAAGTCGATCAGGCAGAGGATCGACCGCGCGGAAGAAGTCTTGTAGTCGGCACCAGCAAAGACGGCCGCTCGCACTGCGTCCAACTCGTCGTCCGTGATGTAGCGGTCACGCTTCTTTTCCTTGGCCGCGCCAACCTCGCGTGCGGGATTGCGATCGCGAAGCCCGCGCCGAACAGCGTGCGTGAAGATCAAAGACAGCAACGCCTTGTGTTTATTGCTGCTGCTCGGCTTGTCGTGGAAGTGCTTATCCAGAAATCGGGCAACGTCCACGGGCCTGACGTCTTCGATCGGCCACTGCGGGCCGAATTCCTTCCGGATGAGCCCGATCATCTTGACGTAGTTGCTGCGAGTCTTCGGCGCGTATGCCGGCAGCTTTTTCCGCATCCAGTCATCGATCAGGGCAGGCATCGTGTTCTCGAGCGCGGCCTTCCCGTCGGACGCACGCGTGTACTCAGCCAGCGATTCGTACAGGCAGACGATACCGTCGCTGACGCGGCAGAGCTTGTGCCATTTGCGGTTCCTGTCGACGAACCACCACGATCCGTGTTTCTCGTAGACGCGTGCGGGCAAGAAAGAGGGGCTTTGGCGGCGTCCGATCATTTCGTAATTTCCTTCATGTCAGAGGTTAGCTTCGGGCGTTTCCGGCTGATCTTGGGTTCTCTTAATGTGAATCCGGACAGGTGGTGCCGCCAGACCCTGATGCTGCCGTCAGGTCGGCGGTCCGCAGGGATTCCCGCGTTCGTCAGGGCCCGAAGTTGCCGAGCCGGTTGGCGGTATCCCGTCGCCTCATAGATTTCGCGGGCGGTCAGCGTCAACGCGTTCGTCGGCACGACGTGCGAATCCTGAGTCTCACGCTCGCGATGCGAGGGAAGCGGGCGCAGAACAACTCGTGGACACGTGGTTTGCATTGGTTTTTGCATTTAGTGTATTGATTTATAAGTAATTTTTTGGCCATCAATTGCCATCATTCAGGCATGGCACTGCCCGAAAACTCGTGGCCTAAAAAATAGGCAGCGTCCGTAACTGATGGCAAAACGCCTGTGACTCGTGGCAGTCCGTTTCGGCCTATGCCTTGCCCTTCCTTGCTTTCTTTCTCTTTCTTTTTCAATGAAATAGAGAGAGAAGAGAGAAGGGCGGCGGCGGCCCGAGCGAAAACCGGACTCATGGCAAAAGCGGCTCGACTAGTGGCAAATCGGGGGGGACTCGCGGCGGCACTCGCTTCAAGAATCAATGACTTACGAGCGGACACCATCGAAATCCACGATTCGCGTGCGCTGCCTGCTCGGTCGCTGTGGAAAAATCCGCCCGCGCGGCCCCGCTTCCTCTCGGTTCGCGCTGTTGCCCGGCTGTTTCGACTCGCGGGGGGAACGGGGGGAAGTGAACCAAGCGGCGGCCGCGGGTTGGTGTGCGCCGACTGCTGCGCGCATCGGCGCACGCAGCGGAAACCCGATTTCAGGGCCGCTACGCGGCCGGAATGAACGAGGGAAGGGGCACGGCCGCACGGCGGCCGCGACGGCTGAGAAGGCGTCATGCGTGGCCCCGTTCGAGTGCATCGGTCGCCAGGTCCTCGCGGATCGACACGTGCAGGCCGAACACGGCCAGGCGCTCGAGCGAAACCGGCGTGAGGTAGGGCACGCGGCGGGTGTAGATGCGGCGCTCGACTTCCTTCTCGCCGACGACGACGCCGGCGTGCTTGAGCTGCGCCTTGAACACGCGGTCGGACTTCACGGGCAGGCCGTTCCATTTGTCGCGCAGCGCGCTCGTGTGCGCGAGGTGGTCCATCACGTGGCCTGTGCGCAGCAACAGGCAGAACTCGCCGTCGACCGTATCGAAGGTGTAGGGGTGTTTGTAGTTGCCGCCGTCGATCTCCGACAGCACGGTTTCCATGATCCAGACCCACGGCTCGCGATCGGCGCTCGTCTCCGCGACGTGGCTGTTCATTTCCGCGAGCAGGTCGTGCGGAAAGCCGCCTTCGCTCGGGTCCATGCCGGCGAATTCGCAGAGATAGCGCCAGGCGAGCGCGACCGCCGCATAGTTGGCGGCCATGCGAGTCGCGCCGTCGTCGGCGCCGCTCGCGATGCACTTCGCGAGCGCCTTGTCGCGCAACGTCGCGTACTGCTCGAGCACGGCGCGCTTGTCGAGGCCCGCGAGGTACTCGAGCCACTGCCGAACCGGGAAGCGCGGCAGATCGTCGGGCAGCAGCGGGCCGCGCTTGCCGGTCAGCGTCGTGCGCACGAGCTTGCCGAGCAGGCTTCGTACGGGCACATCCTCGCCGGCCAGCATCACGGGCGCGCACAACAGGTATTCCGTCATGTCGGTGCCGCGGCGCGTGACGGTGTACTGGTAATTCTCCTGCAACAGCCCGACCGCCTTGTCGATCACGTCCTGTCGACGTGCGGAAAGCTCTTCCCATCCGACCGGGTGGCTCGTGTGGCTGATGCTCGTCAGCAGCCGGAATTCGGTTTGCAGCGACTGCCCGGAGAACATCGTGAACGCGAGCGAGCGCTCAAGGCGCTTGATGAGCGTCGACTTGCCGGCGCCCTTGTTCGCCTGGATCGTGATGTGCGGCCAGAAGCCGAGCAGCGCTTTCAGGTGCCCGCCGAGCGCCCACACGAGCGGGATGGTCGCCGCGTTCTGCTTGAACGTCGTCTGATAGGCGGTGATCACGCGACGCGCGTCGCCGGCCGGGCCGCTCGGGAACGTCAGGTTGTGATACGGGCACTGCTTGTCGGCTTCGGTGAAGTAGCAGTCCGGCCCCTCGTTGACGATCAGGCGGCCGTCGCGCCACGCGAGCCCGACGAAATTTGCAGCCTGGCGCGCGCCGAGGTCGGCGCCGCGCTCGAGGATGTTCACCATGCGCTTGAACGGCGCAGGCGTCCAGATGGGGCCGAACTTGCCCCACTGGTCGACGTTGTGGAGCTGGTCGTCGAGCATCACGCGGCGGACGAGCTGCGCGCCGTGCCGCGGCGTCTGCACGGACACAGCGAAGTAGACGGTAGGTGCCTGGTCGGCGTCGCCCGTCATCGTCGATGTCGCGCTCGCGACTGATACGCGGCTGATGCCGGCGATGCGAAAGCCGCACAGGTCCGTCATCACGGGCGTCTCGACGCCGGATTCCTCGTTGCGGTCCATCTTCGTGATGTAGCTCGTGAAATCGGGCCGCACGCGGAAGCGCCAATACTGCGCGAAGTCGTGCGACGGCAGAAAGATGCGCGGTCGGCCGCGGCGCGTGGCGTCGCCGGCGAGGCCGGCGATGAGCCATGGCTCGAGCTGCTCGAGCGCGCGCGCGAGCTCGGCCGGGCCGCGCAGTTGCAGGTAGTCGTTCACGTCGTTGATCGGCTGCTGTTTCGTCTCGCCGTCCGCCAGGTCGGCGAGCCAACCGGCCTGATCGATGAGCACCGCGCTGATGTTGAGACTCGCGAGGCGCTCGTAGAGCGCCCACGCGGCTTCCGGTCCTGGTCGACGGCCGGCGCGCGGGTGGCCGTCAGGGAACGGCTCGTCGTTGTCCATGCAGACGACGACTTGTTTGCCGCGCAGAAACGTGAAGTCGATAGCGTCCACGTTCGCGACGCCGCGCAATGCGAGTGCGGCTGTTCCGGGGGCGGCGCAGGTATCGATCGAGAGGGCATTGATCGGGCTCTCGACGATGACGACGCGCTTCGCGTTCATCAGCTTGCGAACGTCAGCGGTCCAGCCGTAGCCGGATCGATCACCTTGGCATGAGGTCTTGGTGTCGCCGTTGAGCGCTGGATCGACATACCGCATGTCGACGGCGACGACGCGGCTGTCTTCGAGTGCCCGCACGATGAAGGCTGCGGCCGGTCCGCCGTGGCCGACGTCGCCGGCGGCGACCTTCGTGCTCGTCCACGTGTTGAAGCCGAGCGAGCGTGAAGTGATCGCGGCGTCGATCGCTGCGGCGGAAATGCCGCGGCCGCCGAGGTATTCGCGCACGCGGTCGCGCTCGGCGAGACAGCGGTCGGCGATGTATTCGACGGTCGACTTCTCGCGGCGCTCGATCGGTGCCGACCGCTCGAGCGGGATGCCGTAGGCGTCGTGCAGGTAACGCACGGCGTCGGCGACGGTGCCGCCGCGCGCATGAATCACCAGGTCGATGCATGAGCCGCCGGCGTCGGCGCTGTGATCGCGCCAGCCCGTGCCGTGCTTCGGGTGGTTCACGTAGATCGACAGGGACGGGCTCTTATCCGCGTGCTGCGGCGAGTGGTAGAGCGCCTTGTCGCCGCCGCGGCCGCGTTTGAGGCCGAGGCGGTCGGCGAGGTCGTGCAGGTCGATTCGTTGTTTCAGTTCGTCGATCGTGGCCATGTCTGTGTTTGCTACTTGGGCTGCTGCGGTGTGCGGTCGGTGGGGTTGCCGGTCGTGGCCGGGCTGAACACGACGGCGTTCAGTGCGGCGGCGGAGTCGGGGAAGGCGAGGGCGAGGCGGTCGCTGAGCGCGGCGACGAACAGGCCGAGCATGCATTGCCGCTGAAGGCTGCCCGGCTTGTTGTCGAAGCGCAGCGTGCCGGCGGCCGCGGCGATCGCGGAGGCGAGCGCGACGTCGTGCGGCGCGCGGTTCGGATCGTGTTTCATGCGGGAATCCTCCCGAGGATGGCGTGTTCGTTCTGTTGGATTCGATGGACGGCGATTTGCAGATTGGCGCGCGCCGTCATGGCTTCGTCGAGCATGTCGCGCAGCCGGCGTTTGTTGCGCTCGAGGTTCGCGGCCGCGTGCGCGATCGCGGCGTCGCGCGTCGGGCCGACGCCGGCCGCCAAGCCGGATGCGAGATGCGTCACGGCCCACTTTTCGGGGTAGCCGTCTGGCGCGTGACGCTCCATGTGAATGCCGAAGGTAGCGCCGGCGTCGTTCGGAATCACGACGTGATCGCCGCTCACAGTGCGAAGGCCGGCCGTCGTCATGAGCTCATAGCGGATGAATGTGTTCGCCATGCTTACCACTCCCCGACAAGTCCGCCGAGCTCGCCCAGGCGCGAGCTGATGTCGATCAGCAAAAGAGAGCGCGCACACGGAAAGTACCCGTGATGTTTCAGCGCTTGGAATTCTGCGATGCGCTGGAGCATCAAGTAGCGGACGGCATGCCGATAACGGATCTTTACGTCTGTGTCGTCCGCCGGTAGTGGTTCAGAAAACTGGTTCATGTCACCCTCGAAAAAGCCGGGGCGTCGTGCGGACCGCCCCGGAAAAGCGCCGCGCCCCGAGGCATCGGGGAGTGCGCGCGGCGTGAAAGTGGATGCGCTATCGAGCGATGCAGCGCGACAGCGCGTGATCGGATCGCCTCGAGCTCGTCGACGGCGGTCGGCGTTGCGCTATGTGGGCTTGGCTTGATTGGCTCTGGTCGCCGCGCGTTCGTATGCGGCGCGATCGGCCCATACGATCAGGCCCACGCGGCCCGCGCCGAGCGCTGCTTCGGCCAACGTGATCGCGTCGGTGGCGAATGAGACGAGCGTTCCCCGCCGCATGGCGCGGATGTCCGTCATGGACTGTTCGAGGAGCTGGAAGCGCAGGTGGTCGTTGCCGATCTCGGCGAAGAATTCCGTGAGCGTCATGGCTTACCTCCGCGGCGGAACGGACCATGCCAAGGCGGCCATCAACGCGACCAGTGCGACGACGCCGACCGCGAACGCGATGGTGCGCGCGTGGCGAATGTCGAACAGGCGCAATACGTCGGCGGTCAGGCAGTGAATGCCCGTGAGCGAGGTCGATAGCATCAGCAGTACGCCGATGCCGAAAACGTAGGGTTTCATCGTGTGGTTCCTCATGTGTGCGCCGGCGGCTGGCGCGGGTGGGTCAGTCGTCGGTGTCGTTTGCCGCGCAGCGCTTCGCGTCGAAGGTGCGCCGCAAGCGGGCTTGTTCGCGGTCCCGCATTGCGCGCGTCGCGGATTCCACGGCAAGGCGAACTGCCGGCGGAGCCGTGTCGAAGTCGCCGACCATGCGCAGGCGGGACCAGGCCACGCGCAGCTCGAGCTCGGAGAGGGGCGCGCGCATCGTGGTCAGTGCAGGAGCCTGACGGTCGGCACGAGGGCGGGCATGTCGGCGTCAGCATCCCAGCGTCCGCCGAGTGCATAACCGAGCTTGCGCGCGGCGCCGAGAAACACGACTGCGTCGACGTCGGCGTTCCAGAGGGTGCGCAGGTATTCGCGGCGCTTCTCGAGCGGAAGATCGACGGTGTTGAACGGTAGGACGAGAGGGGTAGAAGCAAGAGTGGCCATTCAGTACTCCTTTTCTTCAGGAAAAAAAAGCCCCTCGCGCCTCAACGGCACGATGCGAGGGGAAACGGGGAAGCGGGTTAGGCGGCTAGACCGGCAGCTCGAGCTGCTGCGCGAGGCATTCGCGCACGTGTGGCGAGAGCGGCAGATTCAGCGAGAGATTCGGCGTTGCGGACGGCGACAGCGTGCGTGCGAATTCCATGTTGACGACATAGGTGTGACCGCATTCCGGGTTGTTGCACTGATACGTGACTTCACGGAAGGTCAGCGACATTTCGCGGCTGCTGCGTGCGGTGGCACGCGTGCGGCAGTGAGGGCAGCGGTTCAGGATTCGCATGACGAACTCCCTGGGCGGCATTCGCCGTAGCCGCGGCGGGCGCATTCGCAATGCACACCGACTTCGCCTAGTGTGGCAACGGCATCGAGGTATTTGCGGGTGACGAGAACGAAGCCGACTGCGGCGACGAGCGTGTCGATTTTGTCGATCACGACTCCCTGCCCGCCGCTGAGGAAACGGCTGACCTGGGAGTCATCCCATCCAAGAGCTTGTTGCACGTCCTGACGCTTGGGGCCGTGCAGAGCATGACGAAGCGCCGGTTCGATAAGGGCAGGGTTTCGCATGACTCAATGCCCCACAACGGGATTTGCGTGCGCTTGCGCGCTCGCATCGGTAACTTTGGCCTGATACCGCTCAACCCCTTCGAGGTAGATTAGTCGCGCGACGCTGGACGTCGAGCGATTTTGGGATGCGGACAGTTCTTCGAGTGTGCGGCGTTCGTCCGGCATGAGCCGCATGTATACGGGCTTGTTGGACAACACGCCGCGCGGCGAGCGCGTAACGGGAGCTTTCTTGCGAAGCATGGCGGTATACTTCCCTTCGTTAACCTTGCACAAACACATGGTATGCGGTCGTTTGGCCTCATGTCAACGAATTTTAAATTCAAATGAATTCATTTGCGGAGCGCCTACGAGAAGAACGTCAGCGCCTTGGATTGAATCAGACGGACTTCGCCGCGTCTGGAGGGGTTAAGCGAGATGCGCAGCAAAACTATGAAAGTGGTTTGCGGCGTCCCGACTCCTCATATTTGGAAGCGGTTGCTGCGCTGGGCGTGGATGTGGCGTACCTGCTGACAGGGCAGCGCAATGCATCCGAGTTGTCGGCAGACGAGGAAGTCTTGCTGGCGGGGTATCGGTCGCTTGACGCGAAGGGGCGAGCTGGCGTGCTCGGCCTGATCGGGGGGATGACGCAGCAGGTTCCCGCAGCGCCGAAAGCCGCCAAAACCACAACGGTTCATCAGAATTTCGAAGGGGCGAAGATCGGGAATCACGTGGTTGGCGACGTGACGGCGCCCTTCACAATCAACATGGGGGGCGCAGGACGAAAGAAGAAGCGGGAAAGTTAACGCAACTGAGAGAAACATACGGCAGGCCAGCCGTAGGAGAAAAAGAAGTTAATGAATCAGAAATTCAGCGGAGAGGTCGGGCAGGTTGCTGGCGGAGATGTGAAGGCCAGTAATGCGCAAGCTAACGTCAATATCCACCTGCATAGCGGGGCAGAGTCGAAGCAGTACATCAGCGAACGCCAACGGCGCGCAATCGGAGCGAAAGTCTTTGAGCTTGAGGCAAAGACCGGTGTCGAGAAGCTCATGGTGTACCGCCGCTTGAGAACGGTGTTCAAGTTCCCGAGCATGGACGAGATGCCGCGTGATCTGTTCGAACGCGTGATGCGGTACCTCGACGGGTGGATACGCAACGGGTCAGCGGATCAGCCCGCGCGTGCCTCTGTTCAATCGGAGCTTAACGAGCGGAAACACGCCGCACCGCAGTCAGTCGCGCCCGCTGAGTCACAGGCCGAACACGCGGTTCGACAAGCCGACGCCACGGTGCCAATTGAACCGGAATCCACTCCGGCACAACAACAGAAAAAGCAATTGCCTTGGTTTGCTGTATCGATCGCCGTAACGGTGACGATAGCCGTTGCGGCGACGATGTACGTTGTGATGCACCGACCAGACGAGTCCGCGCAGAACCAAGCGGTCGTCACATCACCACATTGCGAATACGGCGGCAATCGCTATTCGCTCGGTAGCGTGGTCATGCAAGCAGGTGTGCGCCGACAGTGTGCGACCACTGGTGATAGTGCCGCATGGCAGAAAGCGGACACAGCCCGGCGCTAATTCGTCACGCTTTTGCAAAATAATTTCTAACAGGCGCACACGACTGCGCTATTCATTCCGGGGAACTTATGAACGTGTTACTTCTGTTTGTTGCGACGATCCTAATTTGGGGCATCGTTTGGAGAGCTCTTGCGAAATTCTGGAGAGGCAAGGGGCACGGTGGGTTCGCATCTCATTTGGGTGCCGGCATTGCTGGTTTTGTCGTGTCGATGATCTTCTTTGGAACGCTTGCTCCAAAGGAGGAGCCAGCGAGCGTTGCATCAACGTCCAGCTCGTCAGCGGCTGCTTCTTTGGCAACTCGTGATGTATCCGCAAGCAGCTCATCCGCAGAGCAACGAGCGTCGCGGCCGGTCGTAGCCACCGCAGTCGAGTCAGCATCGTCCAGTTCCGAAAATAAAGACGAAAAAGAAAGCAATGCGAATGAGGATCGCGATTTGGGCATGACCCCCAAGCAATATGCGGCTCGTTTCGATGCGATCGTGAAAACGATGGATTTGCCGTTTCGGGCTCGTTTCTCCAACAAGCACCGTGGAAGCGTTGCAGATACGGTTCGCGCAGACTTTGACGAGCGCATGGGGTTGATTGCTCGTGTGAGCAAAGAATCCGGGAAGCTTCTCGAAGTCACGTTCATCGGCGGTAGCGACGGAACTCCCGACACCGCCGCCAACATCGTGCTGGTGGCTGCTGCTGCTCTAACTGCGGCTATTCCTGACGTATCCGTCAAATCCGTGACGCCCAAAATCATGGATATGGTGACGAAGTATAAGGAGGGTGGAGACAATCAGGAACGCGTTCTTAACGGCGTAAAACTCTACTACCTGAGAGGCGAAGGGATCGGGCATTGGTTCGGAGCAACGCCGACCTGATCCGGAAGGAATTTCATTTTCCAGCTTTCCTGAAATGCGACCGATGCCGGTCCGTCGTCGGATCGTCTCGCATTTCGAGCTCGAGCGCGGTCGTGAAGCCGACGTCGCCTATCGTGTGCGTCGCCTTCTTCACGAGCCACGGCGTCTCGTCGATTTCCGGTTTGAAGCCTGATACGACGACGGGCATTTCAGGGAACAGCTCAGCGCGGCCGCGCGCGAGCATGTAGCTCATCGTCGCCTGGCTGCGCTGCATCCGCTTGAATTCGGCTTGCGCGGCCGCGCGCGCTTCCGCCTCCGTCGCGTAGTCTTCCGGTAGCACCTTCACGTTCTTGTTGTTCTCGCCCCCGACGATGACCGACTTGCGTTTCGCGCGTCCGTTCGAATGGTAGTGCGCGCGCACGGCCGCGTAGTTCTCGCGTTCCGACACGTGGTAACGATGGCTGTCGCCGCTCGCGCGCGTCAGTTCGAGCACGTCGAGCCGCTTGCCGCTCGCCGTCTGGCCGGTGCCGATCGGCATGAACAACAGGCGTAGGTCTTTCACGTTCATCACGGCGTCGTAGCGCTTCGCCAGGCGCGTCAGGAACGACATGTCCGATTCGTGCGTCTGGTCGATGTGTGCGATCAGGATTTTCGCGAGCGCATCGCCGACGGTCGGCGCGAGCGAGTAGCGCCCGGCGATCGCATGCACGATCGAGCCGATCGTCTGCCGATGCCAGCTCTTTTCGCGGCGCTCCTGCATGCCGCTCGTCATCGCGGCCGAGCGCGCGTGCACGGTAATGATGTCCGGCGCGCCGCTGTGCTCGACTTCGTTCACGACGAAGCTGCCCTTGTCGACGAGCGGCTCGCCCGCCCATCCGATCGACGCCTTGATCGTCGCGCCGCGCTTTGGGATGTCGAGGTCGTTCTTGGAATCGTCGAGCACGATGTCAATCGTATCCGCCTCGTCGGAGCGCGACTCCGAAATCGACAGCGACACCAGCCGCGGCGCGAACAGGCGCGACAGATCGCGGCCACCCACCGATATGCGGTAGTCCGGCTGCGGATGCAGGCGTGCGACGCGCGGCGCGTCCTGCGATTCCGGCCGCGTAGTGCGTTCGTTCGTCGACGTAGCCATCAGCGCTTGTCCTTCCGCGTGTTCTTCTCGCGCGCCGTGCGCAGCACGTCGTCGTCGACGCGCTCGATTGTGAGCTGGAACTCGATGCGCCGCGGCGTGCCGTCCACCGTGTGGTAGCTCTGCGTCTCGTTCAGCTCGGCGATGACGTACGCGCCGTAGACGTTGCCGGCGCCGTCGACGAGCACGTACGCCTCGCCCGTGTCCGCCATCGCGGCGAGCTCACGAATCGACGCGATCGAGCCGAACGTCTCGGGCGCGACCAGGCCGTTCAGCGTGATCGTGTCATCGCCGACGCCGGCGAACTGGCGGCCGTCGCGCGCGCCGACGCGCGAGCTCGTCGGGTGCTTCCACGTGCGCCGGCGCTGCAATTCGCGGAACGGCGCGCTCGTGAGACTGAAAACGAATTGGTCGAGGGACATGAGCATGCGTGACTCCGTGTGCGTCAGTCCGACAGGCGCGAGCCGATGCGCGACTGCTTCGCGCGCTCGCGGCGATCGAGTGCGGCCTCGACGGCGCGCGCGATCGCGTGCGGGTCCTGCCCGGCCTGCGGGTAGATGTTGATGACGATCGGCGACGCCGGGGTGGCCGCCGAAGATGCGGCGGTTGCCGCCGCAAGCGGCGCGCGGCGATCGATAGGCACGGTCGGCTGCACGAGCGGCGGCGTCGGCATCGCGAGCGCCGGCGTGCCGAATGACGCAACAGCCGCGGTTGCGAGGCCGAGTGCCGCTTTCGCGACGCGCTGCTGCTCGCCCTGTATGCCGAGCGCCGCACCCTCACCCACGAAGCCACCGAGCGCGGCGAATACGCGGCTCGGGCTGTGAATGCCGAGCTTCTCTTTGAACCAGCCCACGGTGCTGTCCGCCATATTCGAAATCGCGTCCTTCACCTTGCCGAGCCCGCTGCTGATGCCGCCAACGAGCCCGTCGACGAGGTGGCCGCCGAACTCGGTGAACTTCGCGGGCAGCTCGACGCCGAACAGCGACAGCACGCCCGCGAACGCGCGGTAGAACATGCCGAGCGGCGACCAGTTCAGGATCAGCGCGCCGAGCGCCGCGAGCCCGCCGTGCATCGCCACGCGCGCGTCGCCCATCGCTTCGACGAATAGGCCGGCGAGCCCACCGAGCGCGCGGCCGAGCCACGTGAGCGGCGCAAGCGCGGCGCGCAGCACCGCACCGAGCACCGCACCGAACCCACGGCCGGCCTCTGCCGCTGCGGACAGGCCATCGGCGCTCGCGCGTGCCGGCGCGAAGAGCTCGCCGAGCCAGCCTGCTACGGTCGAGAGCACACCGCCCAGCCAGTCCCACATTGGTTGCGCAACCGCAAGTGCGCGGTCGAGCGGTGCCAGCGCATCGCCGATCGCCGCAAGTGCGCGGCCGAGCGGTGCCAGCGTATCGCCGATCGCAGCAAGTGCGCGGCCGAGCGGTGCCAGTGCATCGCCGATCGCCGCGAGCGCGCCCCCGACGAATGCCTTGATTGGCCCCCAATAGCGGTAGATCAGCAGCGCGGCGGCCGCGAAGGCCGCGGCGTACAGGCCAATCGGTGTCATGAGCAACAGGCGCCCGGCCCCCATCGCGGCCGCGCCGAACATTCGCCACGCGGCCGCGCCGATGCCGAGCGCGCGCGACAGGATGCCGCCTTGGATACCGAGCGTCGCCATGCTGAACCGCACGACGGCGAGCGGGCCGAGCACGCCGGCGAGGACGATCGTGAACGTTCCCATCACGGCGAGCAGCCCGCCGAGCGCGGCGGCGACAACGACAATCGCTTTGGTCGCTTCGGGATGCTCCTTAATCGCATTCAACAGCCTGTCGGCCAGTTCGCGGGTTTTGTCGAGCGCGGCGTTGTACATCGGCATGACGCGCTCGCCGATCTCTTCTTTCAGATCTTTCAACTTCGCGAGCGCCGCGATTTCCTTTCCGGACGTTTGCAGTTTCGCAATGTCATTCAGTTCGGTAATGCCGGCCGCGCCTTTGTTCAGGCGCTCGTTCTTCGCGATTTGGTCGCGCTGCAAGTACATCGTCGCGAACAGGTTCGATGCGGATCGGTTCGTGAAGATCGAACCAATCGCGCTGAGAATTGCCTTGTCTCCCTTGATGCCCTTTTTTGCCAGTGCCGGCAGCAACGTCTTCTGCAACCATTCATAAGGGGACGACTTGTATTGCTCTGCATTGAGCAGCGCGCCATCCGCGAACGCCTTCACGTGGCCGTTCTTGTCGTATTCGACTTTCTTCGCGTCCAGCAGGCCGAGCTTCATCAACTTGCGCGTGGCGCGCACCGTCGTTCGCCCCTCGATCAAGTTCTGATAGCCCGACATCAGCGCGTTACCTGCTGTGCCGCCCTGCATCTCCTGGACGATCGGCTCCATCTGATAGAAGAACGCGTCCTTCGACAGCGACTTGGCGGCAACGCCGCCGCGTTGGATGAACTCCATCCACTGGTCGCCCCCGACGCGACCGCCGGTCGCCGAAATCACCTTTTGGACTCGGTTCGCCTCGTCACGAAACGTCGCCTCGTCTTTCGTGCCGTTGCGCAGCTCGATCACCTTGAGCATGTTCATGAACTTGCGTTCGTTCTCTTCCCCATGCTCGGCGCCGTACATGGCCTCGTTCGCGAACTTCATCTGCGACAGGATCGGCGCGGCCATCTGCGCGTGATGCTCGTCGGCGAAGATCGTCATCGAGTCGCGCATCATGGTCAGATTGTCGGTGTAGCTCGAACCATGCACCTTCATGCCACGGGCGAACTTCTCCGCGTCCCGCGTCGCCTGCTCGCCCAGGCCGAGAGCCTGAATGCGCGCGATTTCGTTCTGCGCTTTCTTGGCTTCGTCCAACGTGCCGCCCAAGCCGCCGAGGACGCCGGCGCCGGCGGACTTGGCCGCGTAACCGCCGATCGCCATGCCGCCGGCTACGCCCTGTAGCGCCTGCATCTTGCCGCGCGCCGCGCCGAGCTTCTTCTCACGCTCGGTCATGATTTCGAGCTGGCGCGTCTGCGCCTGCATCGTCGCCGTCGTCTGCGCGATGTTCGAGCGCAACGTGCGTTCGTGTTCGGCGAGCTGGCGCGTGTTGAGGCCCGTGCTCGCGAGCTGCGCGCGTAGCTCACGTACGCGGGCTGACTGCTTCTCGTGCTCGATCGACAGCCGCGCCGCGGACTGCTTCGCCTTCTCGAATTTGTCGATCATGTCGCGCGACGGCGGGCCGAACGCACGCAGCGAATCCGCCAAGCGCTTCACGCGCGCTTGCGCCCTGTCCAGCTTCGATGCGGTACCGACGAGCCCGGTTCGCATCTCGCGGAACGAGGCGACGGCCTTCTGCTGCTTGCCGAGCTCGGCAAGCTCGCCGCGCGTCTGCTTGAGCGACTGCGCAAGCCCCTTGTTGCTGTTCAGCACGTTCTTCAGGGGCTTCGTGAAGTTGTCGATCATGTCGAACATGACGCGCAGTTTCAGGGCGTTGTCCATCGTCACTCGTTTCCGCTACGTATCCGGGCGCGCTCGCGCCAGTCCATCAATTCGGCCAGAGCAAAGCCGTCCATATCGCGCGGCGTCCAGCCAAACACGGTCGCGATATCGGCCATGGCATCCTCTACGCGTTCGGGAATTCCATGCTCGCTTTCAGCGCCTTCGGCATCAAAAAACCCGCGAAGATACCCCCCAATGCAACGAGGTCGGCAGGGTCCATGCTGGCCACGTCGAACTCGGTGAGCGTCGGCGCGCTGATGCGCGGCAGCACCTTACGCAGCGCGTCGACATCGAGGTTCACGAGCGCGGCGAGCGACGTGCCGCGCAGCGCGCCCGACGTCGGCTTGCGCAGCGTGACCTGCGTAATGGTTTGCCCTTCGCGCTCGATCGGCGTGTCGAGCGTGTGCGTGTTCTCGTCGAGCGTGGCGTGGCCCGTCGTTTCGATGTTGGCGGTATCGATGGTCGTCATGGTGTTTCCTGGTTGGATGTGAAATTGAACGGATGGCCCGCGGTCGCCGCGGGCGTGTGGTTACAGACCCATCGCGTGGCGAAGGTCCGCCGCAAGGTCGATGCCGTTGATCTTCTCGACCGCGTTCACGAAGTCGAGCTCGATGAGGTCGCGCCCGTTCACGGTCAGCTTGTAGTAGCTGGCGTTGGTCGTGATCTTGAACTTCGTGTCTTCCTTCGTCTTCGCGGTGCCCATGTCGATTTCCTCGTGGCGGCCCTTCACGACCACTTCGATCTGGTCGTGCTTCTTGCTGTCCTCACGCCGATAGCCGCCGGAGAATCGCAGCAGCACGCCGTCGTGCTGCACGGCGCCGTACTGTTCGAGCACTTCGACCATGAAGCCGCCGCACGTCCATTCGAGCTGAAGCTCTTCGTTACCGAAGTCGATCTTCACGGGGCCGGTCATGCCGCTGCCTTGCCACGCTTCCATCTTTCGCTTGAGCTTCGGAAGGTTGAGCTCGTCGACTTCGCCCACGAAGTTCGCGCCGTTGTGGAAGACGTTGAAGCCCTTCAGTTTTCGAGGCATACCCATTGCGTTTGACTCCTGTTAGGTCGCGACACGCGCCGGGAAATCGGCGAGGTAGCGGTCGGTGATGCGCTGGCGCAGCACCAGGTTTTCGAGAGGCGGAACCGGCGTGAAGTCGTAGTCGATGTACGCCTTGCCGGACGCGAGCACGTCGGCCGTGTTCGGCTCCGGATCGATCCACGCGCTACCGCCGATCAGATAGCCGTTCGCGACCTGCTGCCGGAACCAGCCGTTGATGCTTTCCACGATGTCGCGCGCAAGCGACGGATTCAGCGGACCGTCGACGACGGGCATCTGCGCTTCGGCGATCGAGTCGGCGGCCACCTGCGCGGTGCGCGTGTAGTTCTCGAATGCGAATTTCGGATCGTCCGAGCACGTACGCTCGCCCCAGAACCGGAAACCGTTGCGGTTCACGAGCGTCGTCACTTCGTGCTCGTTCAGATAGCCGGCGTCCGTCGCCGGGTCCTGCAAATCCCACGACACGTCGGCGCTGATGCCGGACACGCCGTTCACGACGACGTTCGACAGCGTCTTGTGCCAGCCGACGTCGTTGTCGATCTTCGCGCGCAAGCCGGCCGCGATCGCCGGCGCGGGGATGACGACCGTCGCATTCGTCGTGTCGTCCCAGCCGAGCCAGTCCGGCCAGATCACCATGATTTCGCGTTGGCCGAACTGCTTGCGGTACGCGGCGGCTTCTTCCTTCGTCTTGCAGCCGGACGCCGAGACGTAGGCCATCGCGCGCAGCGACTGCGCGGTCGACGCGAGCGCGGCCGCGACCGGCTGCGTATCGAGCCCCGGCGCCGCGAGAATGCGCGGCTTCACGCCGAGGGCGCCCTGCGCGGCGAGCAGCGCCTTGATGCCCGTGTACTTGCCTTCCGGCGTCACGGTGCCGATGACGTTCGAGGTCGTCTCGTCCGCGTCCTTGCCTTCGGCGACGCGCACGACGACGGTGAGCGGCTTCGTCTGCTTGCCGATCGCGTCGAGCGTGCGGCGCAGCGTGCCTTTCTTGCCGGCCTTGCCGAGCGCGGCGACGACGTTCGTCAGCAGCACGGGCGTATTGAGCGGAAAGGCGCTCGCGTCGGCGTCGGCCGCCGTGCAGACGACGCCGAGCACGGCCGTCGACACCGAGCGAATCGGGCGGCCGCCTTCGTTGATTTCGATGACGCGAACGCCGTGGTGGTAATCCTGCGGCATGGTGTGCAGCTCCTGTTACGTAAAAATCGGGAGGATTCCCGGTGATCGATGCGGCGTCACGCCGGGGTGCGTTCGGTGTACAACTGCGCCGCCGGTTGCGTTGCGTCGTCGGCGGGCGGCATGCCTTCGGGCGCGATCGGCTCGGGCGCCGGCGGCACGTACGGCGCGGGCGTGTCGGGCCACGCGATCGCATCCGGGAACGTGTCTTTCTGGATCGCGGCGACAAGCGCCATCTGGTAGGCCGACCACGCTTTGAAGTAGTACGCCTGCTCGTCGTCGAGCTGGCCCGCCGCGTACGCGTCGGCTTTGCCGAGGTTCTCCCGGCGCGCGATCGCCAATCGCCGCTCGAATTCGGCCATCGCCGCGTCGCGCGTCTCGCGCGCGATCAGCTCGGGCGGCACGGTCCACGCGCCGTCGAGCCACGCGTGACGCTCGGACGGGCGCGGCTCGGTCGCGAGGCCGAGGTCGGCGGGCGTCTTGCCCGCGATCGCGATTTCGACCGGCTCGCCCGTGTCCGTCCGATAGCAGACGCGGCCGCGGTAGTCGGGCAGCAGGAACCACGCGCCGTCGCGGTAAAACGGCCACGTGGTCGGCGTGCGCGCGGGCGGGGCGTCGAGCGTCGCGGACGCCGGGATCAGCCAGCGGCCGTCGTTGCGCGGATCGGCGTCCGGCTGGCTGCTGCTCAGGTATTCGCCTGTTGCCGGGTTGTAGTGGTGAATCAGCATGTCGTATCTCTCGTGGTTAGTAGGCGCGAATCATCGCGAGCAGCGCGACGTTGCGCGGGCGGGATTCGTCGCCGCCGTCGCCGTTGATCGCAATCGCGTGCGAGTGGCCCCCGGCGGCGCCCACTCCGACGTTGTGGCCGTGATTGCCAACGCCGGGGATTTGGTGGTTGTGCCCGCCTGCTACCGCCGTGTGATATCGGCGGCCAGTAGCGAAATCGCTGATTGCCATCGGGTAAGTCGAACCGACGGTCGACCCTGCGTAATCGTTGCCAAGGTCGTGACTGTGGTCGCCGCCCCACGTGGTTGAGCCCCCGTGATCGTGCCCGCCTTGCCCATCGGTCCATGCGTTGTGCGCGTGGTCGCCGACCGCGCTTGCGCTCGCGCCGTGCGCGTGAAAGTGGTTCTGGTCGCCCTGGAACGCGCCAATCTGGCGGCTCGCGTCGACGCCGCCGCGCGCGTCGGACCAGCATCGAATGAACTCGCCGCGCAGCTCGGGCAAGCGGAACGTCGTCGCGCCGTCGCCCGTCGAGAAGCAGCCCCACCGATCTTGTGCCCACTCGGCGTCGGACACGAGCGCGCCGCTCGCCTGCGCATATGCCCACAGCTCCGGGTAGTCGGCCCGGTTCACGAGCACGCCGTTTGCCTTGAGAAAGCCCGGCCGCACGGTCGTCCGCGGCTCGAACACGATCTGACCAATGGTCGTCGTCGACAGGACGGACCGAACCCATTCGGTCGTCGCGAGACGCGTCGAACGATCGGCGGCCGGCGGCGTCGGGCCGGTGACGGGCTGCTCGAACACGGCAAGCGTCGGCGAGAAGCGCACGACGACGCTCGTGTTGCACGTCACGCCAAACTCGCCGTCCGCCGCGTGATAGAGACCGGTATCCGGCACGCCGTCGTTGGCGAACGTGAGCGACGGCACGGACGGGCTGCCTTCGGCGAGCACGAGCCGCTTGCCCGGCGCGAACGACACATCGCCGGCCAGCGTGCCGCCCTTGCTCTTGTCGAGCGGGTCGAGGTTGCCTTCGTGCCACGCGATCCGCCCGTCGATGCGGAACGTGTGGTCGGCAAAGATGTATTGATATGACGATCCCGACGGCGACCACCAGCCGGTGCTGACCTGGTTCGCGTAGAGATAGCCGTCGACCGGACCGAGCTTGATATGCCCTTCGTTTGCCTGCCGTCCGACTTGGAGATCGTCGGCGATGTTCACGGCGCCACCGAAGACCGCGCCCGCTCCGCTGCCGTCGACGATCACCTGCCCCGTCGTCAGCGACCACGAGAACGGCCGATAGTCGTTGAAGCCGCCGTCCGGGGCGCCCTTCGGCGTCGATAGCAGATACACGCTCCATCCGTCGTTGCGGATGAACGCGCCGTAGCCGTCGCAGACTGCGCGGAGCTGCCCGCCGGCGCCGCCGGCGTCGATCGCGCGCGCCGTGACGCCTTCCGTCGCGTCGATGCCGCCGCGAACCTGCAACGCGGCCTTGCCGTCGTCCGCGCGATCGCCGATCAGCACGCGGCCGCCCGACGTGAAGCGCGCCACGCGCTTCTGCTTCGCGTCGCTGCCCGTGTCGTTGTTCGCGCCGTCGTTCACGCAAACGTCGACGTATTCGGTGCCCCATGCGCCCGCGTTGAAGCCGGCGCGAAGCGATGCGGCAAGCCGCGGGCTCAGATCGGGTAGCGATGCGTCGCCGAACGTGCCGAACAGGCGAACCTTGCTCACCTGGCCGGGGGCCGCTGTCTTCGGCGACACGTCGAGCTGCGCGGCGCGATCGTCGACATCGGCGACGACGCGCACGCGGCCGTCGAACGTCGCGCCCGACAGCGCGGCGTAACGCCGCTTCGCCGTCTTCGGCGTGACGGCGCGCGTGTCGTCGTCGCCGGCGTCGACTTCCGCCTGCGAGGCGAGCTCGACCACGCCCTTGCGCTCGGTCGTCGCCGGCGGATTCAGGAACGTCGCCGGCCCGAACTCGAGCTTCGTGGCGTCGATCGTCTCGAACACCGTATCGGCCGCGAGCAGCATCATTGCCGCGGGGGACTTTTCGAGAATCGGCGTGTCCTGCACGTAGACGGCGAACAGCACGCCGTTGTCCAGGTACAGCCCGAACGCGTACAGCGAGTATTGATCGTCCGAATCGTCCTGAATCACGACGTGGACCGTATCCGGCGCTACGTTGTCGCCGCCGAACGTCGTCACGCGCTTGCGCTCGCCCGGCAAGGCCTTCATGCCGCGATCGAACGCGAACGGCGCGGCGCCGAGCCCGATTTCGACGACGCGGTGCGCGGCCGTGCCGGTGTGGCCGTCGGCGACCAGCGCCGCGCGGCCGGCGTCGGTGATGTGGATGTGCATTCCAGCCATGTCAAATATCCGTGAGGGACAGGCGGCGATACACCGCCGCGCGCGCGCCCGCGCCGATGCGCTGCGTGCCGGTCGCGCTGAAACCCTGCGTGAACGTGTAGTGCGCCGTGCCGCGCTTCGCCCGGTCGACTTCGGCGATGATGTCGGCGACGTATTCGGCGGTCGCCGGGATGCCGTCGCGCGCGCCGACCGTCAACAGGATTTCGAACGTGCCCGGCCGGCCCTTCGGCGTCTTCTCGAACCACTCGCGCATCACGACGTTCGCGCCGAACGACGCGCACACGTCGCGCACGGCCGCGGCCGTGCCCTTCTTGCGCGCGATCCGGATCGCCGCTTTCACGCGCGCGCGCTTCACCTGCTCGGGCCAGTAGTCCTTCCACGTCTCGACGCCGAGGTGCCACGCGAGCCACGGCAAAAACCGCAGCGGGATCGTGTCGGGGTTCATCAGCGTGCCGATGTCGACCGGGATGTCGCTGATACGCGCGTTCGCCTCCGCGAGCCGTCGCTCGAGCGCGGTCGCGTTCGGGGGCAGCAGCGAGGTTGCCAACTTAGTCATCCGCGACCCCGCCGTCGATCAGTTCGATTCCGGTGCAGAACGGCGCCTGCTCGGGCGTCACGGGGACGCCGCCGGCGGGCGAGTCGAGCAGCACCTTTTGCACGCCGGCGACGCGCATCGCCGCGTGCAGGCCGTCGACCGTGATTTCCATGCCGATGCGCCGCATGTCCGCCGCGAACTTCTCGGTGCGCTTGCGGGCTTCCGCGAGCGCGACGCCGCGATCCGGACCGGAGAAGAAGCGCAGCGTCGCGCGGATCGCGTACAGCACGACTTTCGCGCTCTGCACGATTACCTGGTCGGTTTGCGGGCGCACGCCTTCGAGCGCCGCGCCCACGACGCCGACGAGCTCGTCGCTCGCCGTGCCGTCGCCTTCGCGCGACAGGACCGTGACCACCATCACGCACGGCTCCGGACTGCGCGCGGACGCGGACAGCACGCGGCCGTCCGCCGCGCGCGCGTGGAACACATACGCCTCTTCGGGGCCGGCGACGGAGAAGCCGCGCGGCGCGAGCTGCACGCGTTCGCGCAGACTGTCGTCATCCTCATAGACCGCATCGATACCGTTCTCCGGATCGGCCGCGGTGATCACGAGCCGCTCGACATCGAACAGCGCGGCGATGTGTTCGAGCGTCGTGCCGCGCGCATACGCGAGCAGCACGCCGCGCGACTTGTCGTTGATGAGCTGGCGCAGCAGCACTTCGCGATACGCGTTCTCCTGGAGGACGCGCGTCATGGGCTCCGATTCAAGTTCGAGCGTCGCGGCGATTTCCGCCTGGAATTGGACGGGATACAGCGACACGAGCCGCGCTTTGCGTTCGGCGAACAGCGTCTCGAAGTCGAGCGGCTCGACGATATCCGGCGCCGGGAGCTGCGAGAGGTCGATGGGCGTACTTCTCACGGTGTTCCTCCGTTCGTCATCGGCGCGCGCAGCGAGACGAGCTCGTCGCGCTCGTCGGTCCAGCCTTCGATGTCGATGAACTGTCGCCCGGCGAACGCGTCGCCGGCCGCCGCCGAAATCTGAACGCGCGTGACCGTCATGCGGGGTTCCCATCGCATCAACGCGGTTGCGATCGCCGCGTACAGGCGAATCCGGGTCGCGCCGTTCGCCGGCGCGTCGATCAGGTCGGGCAGCGCCGAGCCGAACGTGCGGCGCTGGATGCACGAGCCGAGCGGCGTCGAGACGATGCGGCCGATGGACTGCGCGAGGTGATCGAGCCCGGACATCGCGCGGCCCGTTTCTGCGTTCATGCCCCTCATAGCGGCGGGCTCACTTCGGCCGATTCGCCGCGCGCCTGGTGCGTGTGGTGCGGCACGCTCTTGCCCATCGAGCGCACTTCGCCCGTGAAATCGGCCGCGCCGTCGATGCGCATCACGTTGCCGCCGCCGGCGCTGCCCGAGCCCGTCATGCCGGACTCGAACGTGAGCGCCCCTTTCACGAGCAATGCGCCCGTGCAGGTGGTCTGTTCGGCGTCGAGCGTGACTGACGCAGCTTTCACGGTCGCCGATTCCGTCTCGACCGTGACCGACACGGGCGCGACGACGCGCACCGTCGCGCCGGCGGGCAGCTCGGCCGTGAGCGCGTGTGCGTCGTGGTCGTAGCTCACGCGCGCGCCGTCCGCATAGATTCGGGTGTGGGTGTTCGGCCGGTTGTCGGGGGCGGGGAACGCGTCGGAGAACACACCGCGCAGCACGACGCCTTGCGCAAGGTCGCCCATCGCGCCGAGCACGACGACTTGCTCGCCCTTCGTCGGCGGCAACCATTCGCGCGTCTTGCCGGCCGCGGGCGTGAGCCAGGGAATCCAGTTTGTTTGCAGGCCGTCGTCGTCCGATTCGCCGACCGACACGCGGCAGAGGCCGGCCGCGTGATCGACATCGAGAATCGAGCCTTTGCGCACGGCGTTGCGTGCTTGCCGTTGAATTTCGTTCGCATCCATACCGCCAATGGTGCCGGTCGCCCGCGCGGGGCGCGAGCGTTCGCCTTTGTCGTGCCGCTGGGTACAGCGTGCTCGTGATCCACGCGGCGGAATGGGCGTCGACAATGGCCGCTCGATACACACGACGACGCGTGCGGCGAGCGCCGCGCGCGCATTTTTACGTTCGCAACACGATGACGATTCAACCTACCGATGCCGCGCCCGCGGCCGATCTTGCTCCGCTACTTGACCGACTTCACGCTACGGACGCGCTTACGCTGGCGCGCACGCTGCCCGACGCGTCAATCGATATGGTGTTCACCGATCCGCCGTATTCGTCCGGCGGGCTGCACACGTCAGCGCGCACGCGGCCGCCGAGCGAGAAGTACATCAACAGCGGCGTGAAGGTCGAGTACGAGAATTTCGACAGCGACAACATGGACCAGCGCGCGTGGGCGTTCTGGTGTCACGCGTGGCTGAGCGAATGCCGCCGCGCGTTGAAGCCGGGCGGGCTGCTCGTGAGCTTCATCGACTGGCGGCAGCTTCCGACGCTCACCGATGTCGTGCAGGCCGCAGGCTTGATCCTGCGCGGCGTCGCGGTATGGGACAAGACGCCCGGCCGCACGCGGCCGAGGCGCGGCGGCTTCGCGCAACAGGCCGAATTCATCGTGTGGGCGAGCCGCGGCGCGATGCGCGAGTGCGATGTGTATCTGCCGGGCGTGTTCCCGTGCCGCTTGCCGTTGCCAAAGCAACACGTCACCGAGAAGCCGCTCGACGTGGCGCGCGAGGTCGTGCGGCTCGTGCCGGCCGGCGGCGTCGTGTGCGATCTGTTCGCGGGCTCAGGTACGTTCCTCGCTGCGGCGCGCGACGCCGGCTTGCACTGGATCGGATGTGAGACGAACCAGGCGTATCACGCGGTCGCATCGGCTCGGCTCGACGCTACGACGGATGACTCAGGGAGGGCAGGCAGCGCGGCAGTTAAATGAAACGATTCGGCGGACTATTGAATGATGTGATTCAACTTCAATTTAAATAGGGGGGGCAAAGTACTAATTCCTATCTCCTATAATAACGTCGGTGCCTGAGGGTCGTTAATGCGCGGGATGGGGGTCATTGCTGGCGGGGTAATTAAAAATATAAATTTTAAGCTGCGGATCGAGCTCGATTTAATCGGTCTCGATGCGAAATTTAATTAATTATTTCGCTAAAAATAACGTGTCCCCATAAAATAGACGGAGCATGATGATGAAGCCACTCGTGACGAGGACGCCGCGGCGTATCCAACTAGACCATCCATCGCTGGCGAAGTTAGACGTTTCCACATCGCCACCGCCAGCCAACTCGATTACTTCTCAACTCTGGGAAGCATGCTATGGCTTGGCACAAGATGCCCTTAACTCGCCTTACATTCAAGGCATTGCTAACGGTACCTTGCCTCCCTGCAATTACGGGCAATACACAGTGCAGGACGCAGCATACTGCGTTCGAGCAGAGCAAGATTATCGTCTGGTTGAGGCGCGCGCGAAAAAACATCATGAAGACATGCTGGCAGCTTTTGCACAGGCTCGCTATGAAGGTTATCTGTCTTACACCGACTCCATCATGAAGTCGTGGCACATCAAAGACATCCTGGCGATTAATCCAAACGATGCAGTAAAAGCTTATGTTGCCCATGAACACTATGTAGCCGAATTCATGGAGCCGATCTATGGCGTCGTCGCAATGATCCCCTGTGATCATCTCTGGTCATGGCTTGCGGAGACGCTTTCGCCGGATAACGTCCCGAACAACCTTTACGACTTTTGGATAAGCGATAACCAAGGTTGGAGTGGCACTTATCGCCTAGAAAATTTTGTCAACAGTTGGTTTGCAGCGCATCCTAAGCAATATGAATGGAAGTCGGCCTTGAAAGCCTACAGGGGGAGCATGCTTGGCGAGGTTGGCGACTTTCGCGCAGCCTTGGAATGATTGTCCAGTTCCATTACATACAACCGAGGGCCGCATACGATGCCGATCGAATGTGGCCTCTTGCGCGATCGCATCGACGCGGTTCAAGGCCGCGGTGAACGGTTCAGCGGTTCAGGTGACGTAGTAGCCGATCGCGCACGAGCTCGCGATCGGCGTCAGCGAAACCGAGCACGACGCGAACCGGATACTGCGCAAGCGGGCCGCCCGGCTCGACGGGCGCTTGCTGTCCTTCCTGGTGGACGCGCGCGATGCGCGAGAGCCGATCGTCGAAGCCGATCGCAAGCCCCGCGTTGTCAACGTTGACGCGCAGATACCGCGCCGTGCGCAGCTTCCGAAACATCGCCTCACGCTTCACGCGGCCGGCCTTCTCGCGTAAGCGCTTGCCGCCGCGCTTCACTTTCCGCGGCGCATACGCGGAACCATCCGGGTTCCTCTGCGCAGCGACGCGCGACTGCTGCGCGCGTCTCAGATCGCGGCCGAGCTCGCGCAGCAGTTGACGGCGAGCGGCCGGCGACAGCTTCGCGAGCAGCCCGCCGGCCCACCGTTCGAGCGCCTGAAGATCGTCCGTCATGCGAGCCACTCGTCGGCCGCGTCGTCGATGTGCTCGACCGTCCGGTTGCCGGCTTCGTCCGTTCCGACCACGATGCTTTCCGACAACTTTACTTTCAGCCCGAGGTCGACGGCGTTGTTCGACAGGATGTCCGCGACAAACGTGATGCCGTCGCGGCGCTCGTCGCGGTTCGTCACAAGGTCCGGCTGATTCGCGCGCGCCCACTCAACAACGGCGACCATCACGTCGTCCGCGCTGCCGACGAAATCGCGAATGATGATCTCGCACTCGTATTCATAGTCAAACGACGCCGTGCGCGTGCCCGTCGCCTCGATCCTGCCTTCGTTGACGAACACGAGCAGTTGATCGGGCGAGGTGCTGAGCTGCGGCAACGCGGCGACGAGCGCCGCACGCAGGCTGTTCGGCTTATTCATGGCCGCCCGCCCGCCGCACGCGCGCCTGACACGTCGCGATCATGTCGACTTCGGACGCGCAGTGCGCCCACGCCGCGCGCGCGACGGTCAGCGCATCGCTCAGTTCACCGTTGGTTCGTGGCGCCATCGCCGGCATCGTGCAGGGCGTCACCGCCACGCACTCGTTGAGCGTAATCGTCGGCGCCATTGAGGGCGGGGCTTGCGTGCAGGCGCACAACGTCGTCAGGCAGAGCGCCAGCAGCCCAGGTGCGCACGGCGGCGTTTTCATCGATCAGTCTCCGCAGTTCGGTTCGATAGGTCGCGAGCGTCGCGTCGACGCCGGCGCGCGCGCGGTCGAGCTGCTCGCGTTGTGCATCCTTCGCCTTGGCGTCGGCCAACAGGCGCTCGATGACGGCGGCGCTCGCTTGCGCGTCGTGATTCGCACGGCGCGCGTCGTCGGTCGCCCGCTCGAGCTGCGCGCGCAGCGCGCGGCTGTGCTGGCAGCTCGCGACCAACGCAATCAGCGCGAGCAGCGCTAGCCACGGTGTCAGGCGCGAGAAATTCATGCGGCCGCCTTGCCGGTGCCGGCGTACTTCACGTACGCGCGGTCGAGC